>JBBRWI010000313.1:0-4041 GCA_038249305.1 Acetobacterales bacterium | reverse complement strand
CCGGAATCGGTGCTGGTCGCGAAGGATGGCAGCGTCTTCACCGCGGATTTTCGCGGCGGCGTCGCGGCGCTGGAGTCGGATGGCACGCATCGGCTGATCCATGGTGCGACAGCCGACTTGCCGCAGGGCCTGAAGCCGAACGGCATCGCCTTCGAGCGCGACGGGTCCTTCATCCTCGCGCATCTCGGCGCCGAGGAAGGCGGCGTGTTCCGCCTGGCGCGGGACGGCCAGGTGATGCCGCTGCTGCGCGAGGTCGATGGCATCGCGCTGCCACCGACCAACTACGCGCTGCGCGATGTCGAGGATCGGCTCTGGGTCACCGTCTCCACGCGGCTGCGCCCGCGCGAGCGCGACTGGACACCGCAGGCAGCGAGCGGCTTCATTGTGCTGGCGGATTCGCGCGGCGCGCGGATCGTGGCGGATGGGCTGGGTTACACCAATGAATGCCTGCCTTCGCTGGATGGGCGGTTCCTTTACGTCAACGAGACCTATGCGCGGCGGCTGTCGCGCTTCCCGCTGGCCGCGGATGGCGCGCTCGGCGCGAAGCAGGTGGTCGCCGAATTCGAGGAAGGCGAGATGCCGGATGGGCTCGCCTTCGACGAGGACGGCCAGGTCTGGGTCACCGCGATCGTCGCCAACCGGCTGCTGCGGGTGGACCCTGTTTCCGGCCGCGTCGCTCGCATGCTCGATGGTGGTGATCCGGCGCATGTCGCGCGCATCGCGGCCGCCACGCGCGCGGGCACGCTCACGCCGGCCGACATGGCGCAGGCGCGGAGCCCGCTGGCGAATGTCTCCTCGCTCGCCTTCGCCGGGCCAGGGCGGCGGGAGGCCTGGCTAGGCTGCCTGCTGGCGGACCGCATCATGCGGGTGCCGATGCCGACCGCCGGCGCGCCGCCGCCGCACTGGCGCTGGTAGCCTCGCCGCGCCGCAGCGCCCGAGGTTCGCCCGCCCGGCGTGCGGCATCCGCGAGAAATGTCGACATACCACGCCTTGGGACACGGCCATCCGCCTTTGCGAAAGGAAATGGCCAAAATCCGCCGCACGCTTGCCGCGAACGCCGCGTGCGTCTGCTCGCCTTCGTCCAACCGGGGGCGCGAAAGACGCACCCTGGCCCACATCGCCATGGGCGATGGCGTGCTGCGTGGCCGCTATGTTCGGCCCGCGATCGGGCCGCTCGCCGAGATGCCGGAAAATGGCATGCGAGAAGACGGGGTGGCGGAACTGCTCTCGGCGTGCCCGTGCGTATGTTTTTCGGCGTTGATCCGCCCTGCTTCAGCCCGCCGCGGTGCCGTAGCCGGCCGGGAATCGCCCTTCCTCCACATCGGCCTCGACCTCGCCGCCGAAGCCCGGGTGCGCGTGCCATGGGGTGGCGGCGGCGTCGGTCAGTGCGTTGAGTTCGGACAGGATACGTTGGCTATCGGTCGCCAGCGCCTGTTCCATCGCCGCGTAGTCGGGGAAGTGGCTGAAGGCCTGCGACCAGATCGCGCGCCCGGCCAGGTAGCCCGACGCGCCGGCGCGATAGGCGTAGCGCATGCTGCGCGCGAAATCCTCGGCCTCGGCGCCGGCCGAGAGCATCACCCAGGGCCGCGGCAGCATCGCCGCCATGCGGCCATAGGCGCTCTGCAGCGCCGCCGCGCCCGGGCCGTCAGGGTCCGGCACTTGGTGGATCGGGCCGGGCGGCTCCAGCTTGAAGATGTCGACGCCATAGGCGGGGTCGGTGAAGGGGCGGATGCTGTCCAGCACCAGCGCCTCCCGGTTCGCCTCCATCGCGGCCGGGTCCTCTCCAGGCAGCGGATAGATCAGCACTTCCAGCAGGAAGGTGATGTCGTGTGCGCGGCAGGCCTCCCCGGCGGTGCGGACGAAGGCTTCCTGGTGCGCGCGGATCTCGGGCGCCGCATCCGCGCGGTACCAGACCAGCACCTTCACCGCGTCGCCGCCGATCCGGCGGATCTGCCCGGCCGACCAATGCGGGATGGGGACGGATTTCCGCCCCTGCGGCGTGTTCTCCGTCACTGAATGCTCATAGGCGATGATCAGGCCCTTCTGCGCCGGCAGTTCCGGAATCGCCCGCCCATAGGCATAGATCGGGTCGATCAGCACGGCGGAGGCCTGCGCGGAGAGGTGCCGCGCCAGCAGTCGCTTGACTTGCGCGACATCCTCGAAGGCTGCCTCCGCCACGCCGCGGCGCTGCGCGATCGGCCCGAATAGCGGCATGCGCTGGTCAATGGCCACCATCTTCCACCGCCCGGAGGGGTCCGCCAGGCGGCGCATCCCCCAGAGCTTGCCAGGCGAAATCTTCATCACCAATCCTCCCGGAGCAGCGCCTCGACCGCGGCGCGGTCAGGCATCCCATCCCACCCATTGCCACGCCCCGCCTTCAGCGCGCCGGCGGCGGTCGCGAAGCGCGCGGCCTGTTCGACCGGCGCCCCTTCGGCCAGCGCCAGCGCATAGGCGCCATGGAAAACATCCCCGCAGCCCGTCGTATCCCGCGCCTCGATGCGCGGTGCGGGCAGGCACAGCGGCCGGCCGTCGCGCCACCAAAGGCTGCCAGCAGCCCCAAGGGTGACGGCAAGCGTGACGGCAGGCGAGCCTGGCAGCCGCGCGGCGGCGCTCGCCAGCCCGGCGTACGGATCATCGGTGCCCGAGAATTCGAGCAGCCCGCGCTGCGAAAAGACGATGTGGTCGGCGCCGAGCGCGAGGCGATGCAGCACCGCGCCCGGCGCGATATCGGCATCCAGCACGCGCGGCAGGCTCTGGGCGCGGGCATAGGCGAAGACCCGTTCCGCCCCCGTGATCCAGCGAGGGTCGGCCAGCACGGCCTGCGCGCCGGCCAGCACCGCGTCCGGCACCGGCGCGTCTTCCGGCATGCCCTGTCCGTGAAAGACGACGAGCACCCGTTCGCCCTGCGCATCCACGGTGATGCTGGAGGTGGGCGTCTTGCCGCCTTCGGCCATCGTCACCCCGGCGCAGTCCACCCCATGCCGCTCGATGGTCGTACGCAGCGCGATGCCGGTGGAATCGGCGCCGAGCCTGCCGCACCAGGCCGCCCGCCCGCCCAGCGCGGCCGCGGCGACGGCCGCTGTCACCGCCATGCCGCCGCCGGTCTCCCGGTAGCCCTGCGCGATGTGCTTGCCGGGCGTGAGCGGCAGCACCGGCATCTCATAGACGCGGTCGAACACCGCGATGCCGACGCAAACGATCCTGGCGCCGCTCATGGCACGAACAGCGGCTTCAGCCGTTCTCCCCGCGCGAATTCGCCGAACAGCGTCTCGAGCCCATCGAGCCCGGCGCGCGCATCGACAAGGCGCGCATAGGCGGCCATGTCGCAGCGCAGCAGCGCGATGTTGGCGTCATGGTCGGCGATCGGGAAGTAGAACGACCGGATGATGAAGAAGTCCTTGCGGCGGATCGGCTTGTGCTCCGTCACCGCCCAGGCGTCGGCCTCGCCCAGTTGCAGCATCGCGCCCATCGGCGCCACCACTTCCAGCCCCAATTGCCGGGCGGGGTCCTTGCCGCTGGCCTCGATCACCAGCGCGTAGCGGCGGCTCGCGGCTTCCTGCGGCGTCAGCAGCGTGGCGCCAAGGGATTGGGCGAAAGCAGCGCGGTAGGCGCCAGGCTCCACCACGCAGACCGGCGCGAAGCCCATGCCGCGCAGTACCAGGATGGCGCCGAGTCCGATGGGACCGGCACCCAGCACCAGCGCCTCGCCCCCCTGCACCACGCGCCTGGCCAGCCGCACGCCATGCGCGGCGGTGCCGATGGTGTCGAGCAGCAGCGGCGCGAGGTCGTCGGGGATATCGTCCGGC
The DNA here is from genome assembly GCA_038249305.1 of Acetobacterales bacterium. Classification (GTDB taxonomy): domain Bacteria; phylum Pseudomonadota; class Alphaproteobacteria; order Acetobacterales; family Acetobacteraceae; genus Humitalea. Next base: position 235 of record JBBRWI010000313.1, on the reverse strand, counting down.
ACCGGCAGCAGGCATTGCTCCGGCACCGCCACGGCTTCGGCGTAGCCGCCGTCGCGCTGCCAGCCGATCAGGTCGGTCGCGTTGCGGCAGAGCTGCGTCAGTCCCGCCTCGCATTTGGGGCAATGGCCGCAGAAGACCGGGATGTAGACCAGCGCGCGGCGCCCGTGCCAGGCATGGCCGGGCTGGTCCACCACGCCCAGGATCTCGTGCCCCGGCGTGCAGGCCCAGCCGCGCT
>JBBRWI010000312.1:0-4046 GCA_038249305.1 Acetobacterales bacterium | reverse complement strand
TTGGCGACCGAACAGGCCCGCCTGGCCGATAGTTTCGAGGGCGAGGTCGCCCATGTCGTCGAAACCGTGGCGGCCGAGGCGCAGGCGGCGCAGGCCGCCGCCCGCATCCTGCGCGAAACCGCGGCGACCTCGGGGCGGGAGGCAGCGGCCGTCGCTGATGCCTCCGGCCGCGCGCTGGGCGATGTGCAGGCAGTCGCCGCCGCCGCCGAGGAAATGGCCGCCAGCGTCGCCGAAATCACCCGCCAGGTGGGCGATGCCGCCCGCATCGCCGGTCAGGCGGTGACCGAGGTCCGCGCGACCGATGCGACCGTGCGCGGCCTGGCCGAAAGCGCGGGCAAGATCGGCGATGTGGTGAAGCTGATCAGCACCATCGCGGCCCAGACCAATCTGCTCGCCCTGAACGCGACGATCGAGGCGGCGCGCGCCGGTGATGCCGGCAAGGGCTTTGCCGTGGTCGCCAGCGAAGTGAAGGGCCTCGCCGCCCAGACCGCCCGCGCCACCGAGGAAATCGGCGGCCAGATCGCCGCCATGCAGCAGGTCACCACAACCGCGGTGAACGCCATCCGCGGCATCGGCAGCACGGTCGAGCGCACCAGCGAGATCGCCACCTCGATCGCCGTCGCGGTCGAGCAGCAGGGCGAGGCGACGCGGGAAATCGCCCGCAGCGCCGCCCAGGTCGCCGAGGGCACCGGCACGGTCGCGACCCGCATCGAAGGCGTTCGCGAAGCGGCCGCGGCAACGGGCAGTTCGGCCGAAGCCCTGCTGACCGCATCCGATGCGCTGATCGCCTCGGCAGCGACGCTCAAGACGCGCTCCTCCGCCTTCCTGGCGGCGGTGCGAGCGGCGTAGCGCCAGCGATCCTAGAGCAATATCGGATCAGATGGAATCATCTGATCCGATTTCTTGCTCTAGATTCAACGGCTTTTAGAGCATGAGATCGATCCACTTGGATCGATCGTGCTCTAGAGCAATATCGGATCAGATGGAATCATCTGATCCGATTTCTTGCTCTAGATTCAACGGCTTCTAGAGCACGAGATCGATCCACTTGGATCGATCGTGCTCTAGGCCAGGAAGCGGTCGCTCCAGGCGTCGTAGTCATCCTGCCGCGTCACCCGCCGCATCAGTTCGGGGGGCGCGAGGTTGGGCAACGAACTCGGGGCCGCGCCATTCCGCAGCGCCTTCAGCGTCGCGTGGATCGCCTGCACCGCCGCCTGGAACGGCTGGTGTCCCTGCAACGCGATCCGCACGCCGCGGGCCGCCAGATAATCGCGGTCGGTCAGTGCGGCCGACAGCGCGCCAAGCACCAGGGGGATGGTCACGACCTCGGCCAGCGCGTCCAACTCGGCGCGGGTGGTGACGCCGGTCAGGAACAGCGCATCGGCGCCGGCCGCGGAATAGGCGCGGGCGCGCACAAGGCCCTCGGCCAGCCCAACCATGCCGACCGCGCCCGTGCGGGCAAGAATGCAGGTGGCGGGATCCTCGCGCGCGGCCAGCGCCGCGTTGATCTTGCCCAAGGCCTCGGCCAATGGGATCAGCCGGGTCGCGCCATCGCCAAAGGCGCGGGGCAAATCGGTGTCCTCGATCGACATCGCGGCGACACCGGCGTTTTCCAATTCCCGCACCGTGCGCATCGCATTCAGCGCGTTGCCATAGCCATGGTCGGCATCGACCACCAGCGGCAGCCCGCTCGCCCGCCCGATACGTCGCGCCTGATCGGCGAATTCGGTCAGCGTCAGCACGATCAGATCGGGCGCCCCCAACACCGCCAGCGACCCGGTGGAGCCGGCGAACATGCCGAGTTCGAAGCCCAGGTCCTCGGCGATGCGCGCGGAAATGGGGTCATGCACCGACCCCGGATGCACGCAGGCCGTCCCGGTCAGGACAGCGCGGCAGGCCTGGCGACGGTCGGTTGCGGTCATTCTGGTTCACCCTGCATTGCCGGGTGCGTTGACCCGTCCTGGCCGCACTTCTAGCGTTTCCCCGCACAAGGGAAACGGGGTCCAGATGGTTGCCAACGCGCAAGAACAGTTCCTCACCCTGCACGAGATCATCAAGGCGGCGCGCAACAAGGTGACGCCCAACGTCTGGGATTACCTGACCGGCGGGACCGAGACCGAAACCACCCTCGCGCGCAACCGCCTGGCGCTCGACACCGTGGCGCTGCGGCCGCGCGTGCTACGCGATGTCAGCAACGTCGATACCTCGGTCGATTTCTTCGGCCATCGCATCCGCCTGCCGGTGGTGCTGGCACCCGTGGGATCGCTGGAATCATTCGAGGCCGGGGGCGGCGCCTCGGTCGCCCGGGGGGCCGGCGCCTTCGGCGTGCCGATGATGCTGAGCAGCGTCAGCCAACCCGGCATCGAGGACACCGCCGCCGCCGCGACCGGCCCAAAGGTGTTCCAACTCTACGTTCGCGGCGATCATGACTGGCAGGATGATATTGCCCGCCGCGTCATCGCCGCCGGCTACGACGCCTTCGCCATCACGGTGGATACCGCGCACTACAGCCGGCGCGAACGCGACATTGCCAAGCGGTTTGTCAAAACCTGGCGCGCCTTCAACACCGGCATGGAGACACAAGCCGCGCTGTCGTGGGACGACGTCAAGCGCTTCAAGGCCAGGCACAGGATTCCGCTGATCCTGAAAGGCATCGGCACCGGTGAGGACGCGGCCATCGCCTGCGAACACGGGGTGGACGTGATCTACGTCTCCAACCACGGCGGGCGCCAGTTGGATCATGGCCGCGGGTCGCTGGATGTGCTGCCGGAGGTCGTGCAGGCGGTCGCGGGCCGCGCCAAGATCATGGTGGATGGCAGTGTCAGCCGCGGCACGGATATCGTGAAGGCGATCGCTCTCGGCGCCGATTGGGTCGGCATCGGGCGGCTCTATCTCTATGGCCTGGCGGCGGATGGCGCCGATGGCGTGCAGCGCATCCTGGAAATCCTTGAGGATGAGACGATGCGCGCGCTGGGCCTGGCGGGTGTCACCGGCTTCGGGCAGTTGAACCCGACCTATGTCCATCACGGCGCGCCGCCCGTTGCGGTGCCGCATGTCCACAGCGCCTTCCCGCTGCTGAACCTTGCCGATCGGGGCTACTGAATCGCATGGACAAGGCCGAACTGACCGCTTGGGCGCTGGCCAATGGCTGGTCGATGGTGGGCGGGCACCCCAGCCTGACCAAGCCCTCCTCACCCAAGGAAGCCATCGTGCGCATGGTACTGCTGGCGACGGTGGTGAACATCGAGGTCAAGAAGCCCGCCGGCAAATGGGAAAAATTCGCGGGCGAGGCCTATGGCAAGGTCATCGCCGAGCCCGAGACCGGCATGCCCGGTGGCCTCGGGCTGACCAGCATCACCGGCTTCACGCGGCTGATGCAGGAGAACAAGGACCGCAAGGTCTTTGCCGCGATGACCGGGAAAAAGTGAGCGACGACCCCCGCCTTTTCGCCCCCGCTGCCGCCCGCAATCGCGACGCGATCCTGGCCATGCTGCGCCGGCGCCTGCCGAGCCGCGGCCTGGTGCTGGAGATCGCCAGCGGATCGGGCGAACACGCGCTGCACTTCGCCCAAAACCTCGGCCCCGGCATCGCATTCCAGCCGACCGATGCCGACGCCGACGCCCGCGCCAGCATCGACGCCTGGGCCACCGGCGCGCCGAATGTGAGGGAGGCCCTGGCGCTGGACGCCGCGGCCCTGCCCTGGCCCGTCGCCGCCGCCGATGCGGTGGTCTGCATCAACATGATCCATATCGCCCCCTGGGCCGCGACCCTGGGGCTGATGCGGGGCGCGGCCGCGGTGCTGGAGGCTGGCGCGCCGCTGATCCTCTACGGCCCGTTCCGCCGCGACGGCGCCCATACCGCGCCAAGCAACGCCGACTTCGATGCCGACCTTCGGCTGCGCGACCCGGCCTGGGGCCTGCGCGACCTGGAGGCGGTGGTCGCCGCCGCCGCCGCGAACGGCTTTGCGCCCCCCATCATCGAAGCCATGCCCGCCAATAATCTGTCGCTGATTTTCCATCGGCTTCCCGCCGATACACGACCAGGAG
>JBBRWI010000311.1:0-4052 GCA_038249305.1 Acetobacterales bacterium | reverse complement strand
CGCGCGGGGCAGGATGCGACCTTCTCGGTCTCGGCCTTTGCGAACGAGACGATCCGCGGCCGGGTCAAGGAAATCCGGCTGGCGGCGACGACCATCAGCAATGTCGTGACCTATACCGTCGTGGTGACGGTGCCGAACACGCGCGGCCGGCTGCTGCCGGGCATGACCGCGACGCTGCGCATCATCACCGATCAACGGCCGGATGCACTGCGCGTGCCGAATGCGGCGCTGCGCTGGCGGCCGGCCGGGGCGGCAGGGCCGGGCGGGGCGCCCGCTTCGGCCCAGGCTTCCGCCCAGGCTTCGGCCCTGACGCCGATCGAGCAGGCCCTGGCCGACCTGCCCGACCTGACCGCCGCCCAGCGGCAGGACATCGCCGCCGCCCAGGCCGAGTTCCGCGACCGCATGGCCGGACTGCCGGCCGATGCCGATGCCCGGCGATCGGTCGCCCAGGCCGCGCGCCAGCGCCTGACCGCCCGGCTGAACGGGGTGCTGACGCCGGACCAGCGGGCGCAGCTTGCCGCCAGCCGCGGCCGCACCGGCCAAGCCGGCACCGTCTGGGTGCGCGATGAGGACAACGCCCCGCCGCGCGCCGTGCCGGTCCGCATCGGCCTGTCGGATGGCAGCGTGACCGAGGTGACGGGCGGCGACCTTGTGGCCGGGGCCCGCGTGGTGGTCGGCAGCGAACGCACGGGTGCCGTCGCGGGCACGGCTCGGCGGTTGTTTTGACGGCACTGATCGAAACCCGCGACCTGTCACGCCACTACCCGGCCGGGGACGGCGTGGTGAAGGCGCTGGACGGGGTCAGCCTGTCGGTGCCGGGCGGCGCCTTCGTCGCGGCGATGGGGCCGTCGGGCTCGGGCAAATCCACCTTCCTGAACCTGATCGGGGCGCTCGACCGGCCGACGCGCGGCACCTATCGCCTGTCGGGTGAGAACGTCGCCGACCTGCCGCCGGATCGGCTGGCCGACCTGCGGGCGCGCCGGCTGGGCTTCGTGTTCCAGTCCTTCCATTTGCTGCCGCGCGCCGATGCGTTGGCCAATGTCGCCTTGCCGATGGTCTATCGGGGCCTCGGGCGCACGGCGCGGCGGGACCGGGCGGCGATGGCGCTGGACCGCGTGGGCCTGGGCGGGCGGCTGCACCACCGGCCGTCGCAGCTTTCGGGCGGGCAGCAGCAGCGGGTGGCGATCGCCCGCGCCCTGGTCAACGCCCCCGACCTGCTGCTGGCCGATGAGCCGACCGGGGCGCTCGACAGCCGCACCGGCCTCGAAATCATGGCGCTGTTCCAGGCGTTGCACGCGGGCGGCATGGCGGTGATGGTGGTCACGCATGACGAGGCCGTGGCGCGCTTCGCCAGCCGGATCCTGCGATTTTCCGACGGCCATCTGATCCGCGACGAGGCCCGGGTGCCGGTCCAGGCGGCGGCCCTGCTGGCCGAACGCGAGGCCGCATGAACGCCCCGGTCCGCGACGTCGCCCCCGTGGCGGCGCCGGTCAGCGCCGCCGGCACCGCGGCCCCGGCCGGGCTGCCGCCGATGCCGCCGTCATCGGGGCGGATGCACCCGTTCGAGGCGCTGGGCAGCGCCTTCGCCGCGCTGACCGCCAATGCGCTGCGGTCGATGCTGACGGCACTCGGCATCTTCATCGGCGTCGCCGCGGTGATCGCGACGGTCGCGGTCGGTGCCGGCGCGCGGCAACAGGTGATGCAGCAGATCCAGTCGTTGGGCGCGAACCTGCTGATGGTCTGGTCGGGCAGCGTGACCCAGGGCGGCGTGCGCCTGGGCGCGGGGCAGCGGCAGAACCTGTCCTGGGACGATGCCGAGGCGATCATGCGCGACCTGCCGGCGGTCGAGGTCGCGGCCGGGTCGATCCGGCAATCCTTCCAGGTGGTGGCGGGCAATCAGAACTGGTCCACCTCGATCCTGGCGACCGCCATCGATTATTTCGTGGCACACGACTGGAACGTTGCCGAAGGCCGCCTGTTCAGCCCGGAGGAAGCCAATTCCGGCCGCAAGCTCGCGCTGATCGGCGCCACCGTCGCGGAAAACCTGTTCGGCGACGAGGACCCGCTGGGGCGCGAAATCCGCATACGCGCGACGCCGTTCGAGGTGATCGGCGTGCTCGCCCGCAAGGGCCAGAACACCGCGGGCCAAGACCAGGACGACATCATCATCATCCCCTACTGGACCGCCAGGCGCAGCGTCATGGGCGCATCCCGCGCCAATGCCCGCGCGGTGAACGTGGTCAGCGTGAAGGTGCATGAGGGCGAGGACATGGCCGCCGCCGAGGCCGCCCTGCGCGCCCTGTTCCGCCAGCGCCACCGGGTAGCGGCGAACGAACCCGACAGCGTGCAGATCCGAAACCTGTCGGAGGTCGCGGCGACGCGGGATGCCTCCTCCCGCACCTTGTCGGTGCTGCTGGCCTCGGTCGCGGCGGTGTCGCTGCTGGTCGGTGGCATCGGGGTGATGAACATCATGCTGGTCAGCGTCACCGAACGCACGCGGGAGATCGGGTTGCGCCTGGCGATCGGCGCGCGGCGGGGCGATATCCTGGCGCAGTTCCTGGCGGAGGCCGTGCTGCTGGCCCTGCTGGGCGGCGCCGCGGGCGTCGGCGCGGGCATCGCGATCAGCCATGTGATGGCCGAGGCCGGGGGCTGGCCGGTGCTGGTGGAATGGGATGCGATCCTGCTCGCAGTCGGGGTCTCGGGGCTGACCGGGTTGTTCTTCGGCTATTGGCCGGCGCGGCAGGCGGCGCGGCTCGACCCGATTACGGCGCTGCGCCACGACTGAACGCTTGCGCATCGCGCGTTGATCCGCCGCAATGACCGCGGGGCGGCGGGTCGGGCAGACTGTTCCAAGTCATGAGAAGGTGATGCGCCATGCAGGCCCGCGAACTGATGTCCAGCCACGTCATTGTGGTCCCCCCCGAAACCCCGGTCATCGCGGTCGTCGAACTGCTGGCCGCGCGCGGTGTCTCCGCGGCGCCGGTGGTGGATGCGGATGGTGCGCCGGTCGGCATCGTGACCGAGGGCGACCTGATCCGCCGCCTGGCCGAGCAGCCGCCGGGGCCGCTCGACTGGTTCCTGAAACTGTTCCGCGAGGCCCGGCCGATGATGGCCAACTATGCCAAGGCGCATGGCACGGTGGCGCGGGACGTCATGTCCACAAAGCTCGTGACCGTGACCGAGGACGAAACGGCCGAACACATCGCGCAATTGATGGAAAAGCACCACATCCGCCGCGTGCTGGTGCTGCGCGACGGCAAGCTGGCCGGCGTGGTCAGCCGCGCCGACCTGCTGCGCGCCCTGCTGCGGGCGCCGCCGACGATCGCCGACCGCGACGACCGGGCCATCCTGCGCGCCGTGGGCACCGCTCTGCGGGCGCAGCCCTGGGTCGATACCTTGTGGGTTTCGCCCGACGTGAAGGAGGGCGTGGTCACGCTGTATGGCTATGCGCGGTCCGACGACATGCGCCAGGCGCTGGTGGTGCTGGCCCGCGACATCCCCGGCGTCACCGAGGTGAAGGACCGGATGGACCCGATGCCGCTGCTGCTGCGCGCGTCGTTATAGGCACGCGGGGTAGGCACGCGGCTGACGAGTCGCTTTTGGGGCCAGCGGCCTTCACGCCTTGCCGCAGTCACCACATGAAAAACGCCCGCCAAGCACTTGTTCATGTCAATTTTTTCGCCTCTGCGCTAGCAAGGACGGGTGCCCCGCCAGCCCAGCCCGCCCCGCGCGCGCGCCGCCCCTGCCACCCCGCCCCTGCGCTGGCTGCGCTGGTCGGTCGTCGCCAGCATTTGGGTGACCGTCTGGGGGGCGCTGCTGCTGGCTTCGGTCGCCCTGATCCTGGTCTGGGACCTGCCGCATCCCGACGCAGCCCTGGCCGCGACCCGCCGCCCGGCGACCACCCTGCTTGCGACCGATGGCCGCGCCTTCGCGACCTCGGGCGACCTGTATGGCGAAACGCTGCGGCTGGCCGACCTGCCGCGCCATCTGCCGGCCGCCTTCATCGCGATCGAGGATCGTCGCTTTGCCGCCCACTTCGGCCTTGACCTGAT
>JBBRWI010000310.1:0-4054 GCA_038249305.1 Acetobacterales bacterium | reverse complement strand
GAGGCGACATCGACGATGATCGGCACCCGCCCGGACAGCACATCCGGCATCGCCGCCGACGACCCGCGATAGGGCACATGGTTCGCCCGCAGCCCGCCCGCCTGGTTCAGCAGCAGTTCCGAGGCCAGGTGCACCGCCCCGCCATTGCCGCTGCTCGCGTAGTCGAAGCGGCCCGGGTTGGCGCGCAGCAGCGCCACCAGTTCGGCCAGCGTGCGGGCCGGGAATTCCTTGTTCACCACGATCAGCATCGGGATCACGCCGCACAGCACGATCGGGGTGAAATCGGCCAGCGGGTCGAAGGGCAGACGCGGGAACAGCGCGGGCAACACCGAATGGGCAACGGTGTTGTACAGCAGGGTCGCACCATCCTTCGGCGCCTTGGCGACCAGTTCGGAGCCGACCACGACGCCGGCGCCGGTGCGGTTTTCCACGATCATCCGGTGCGGCAGCATGTTGGACAGTTGCTCGGCGAAGAGCCGGGCGGGGATATCGGTCGGGCCGCCGGCGGCGAAGGGCACGATCAGGCGCACCGGCTGGGTCGGCCAGATCGGCGCCGCCGGGGCTGTTGCCGTCTGGGCGCGCGCGATCGCCGGGGCGGCAAGGGCCGCCAGGATCAGGCCGCGTCGCTGGGTCGTCGGTGTCATGCGGATCGTTCCTCGGTTTATTGGACGCGAATCTGCGGTTGCCCTCCCCCCCGCGTCAACCGGCGATCAGGCGGGCATAAAGCGCGGGATCGGTCGCGCCCTCGGTGCCGAACAGCAGCACCCGGCTGTCGGGGCGCAGCCAGAGCATCCCCGCCGCCAAGGGCGCCTGCGTCACCAGCATCAGCGCCGCCAGCCCCGCAGCACCACTTTCGCCGGCGATGATCGGCGGGTCGCGCCGGGCCAGGGCCTGCATCGCCTCGACCGTCGCGGCATCCGGGATGGTCACCGCAGCCCAGGCGCTGCGGGAAAGTTCCTGCCAGGCGAGCAGGCTCGGCTCGCCGCAGGCCAGCCCCGCCATCAGCGTGTCCAGCGTGCCGGTGACGTTGACCATGCGCCCGGCCTCCAGGCTGTCGGCGATGCAGGCGGCGGCTTCGGGTTCGACCACGATGACGGTCAGCGCCCGGTCGGGGTAGCGGCCGCGCAGATGCGCCGCGACCGCCGCCGCGACCCCGCCGACGCCGGCCTGGATGAAGGCATGGGTGGGCGGTTGCGCCAACTGGTCGCAGGCCTCGTCCACCATCAGCCGGTAGCCCTGCATCACATCGCGCGGGATTTCGGTGTAGCCGGGCCAGGAGGTGTCGGAGACGACGTGCCAGCCGTGCGTCGCCGCGGCCGCGGACGCCGCGCGCACGGCGTCGTCGTAATTGCCGGGCACCTCGCGCACCTCCGCCCCCCAGGCGGCGATGGCATCCCGCCGGCCCTGGCTGACGTCGGGGTGGACGAAGATCACGCAAGCCGCACCGAATCGCTGCGCGCCCCAGGCAACACTGCGGCCATGGTTGCCGTCGGTGGCGCAGGTGATGGTGATGCGCGCAACGGCTTCGGCATGGAGCCCGGCGATCAGTTCGGCACTGCTGGCATTGAGCGCGATGCCGGCCTTGGCCAGTTCCATCACCAGCACCCGCAGCACCGCATAGGCGCCGCCGAGCGCCTTGAACGAGCCCAGGCCGAAGCGCGCGCTTTCATCCTTCCACCAGACCTCGGCGACCCCCGCCTCGGCGGCGAAATCGGCCAATGGCAACAGGGGCGTGGGGGCATAGCCGGGCCAACGGGTGATTTCGGCCCGGGCGCGGCGGAAGCCGCCATCGGGCAGGGTCACGGTGCCGGGGATGCCGTAGTCCCGGTTGAGGACGGTGCGAAAGACGTGGCGGTGCTTCATGGCGCGGACCCTGCCCCGGCGCTGGCGGCCCTGCAACAAGGTTTGGGCAAACGGGTTTGGGCAAACGGGCTTGGGCAAACGGGGCGGCTGGCCGGATGGCGCGGCTGCGGCCAGGATGCGGGCCAAGGGAGGACCAGCCATGCAGATCACGATCCTGGGCGGTGCGGGGTTTCTGGGCGCGAGGCTCGCGGCACGGCTGGCCGCCGCCGGGCAGGTCGGCGACCGGGCCATCACCGGGCTCTCGCTGTTCGACCTGGCGGCGCCCCAGGCACCGCCGGGGGCCGGTTTCCCGGTCCGCTGCCTGGCGGGCGATATCGCCGACCCGGAGGCCGTGGCCGGCGCGATCCCGCCCGACACCGCGCTGGTGGTGCATCTGGCCGCCGTCGTCTCGGCCGCGGCCGAGGCGGATTTCGACCTGGGCCTGCGGGTGAACCTGCATGGCACGCTGGCGGTGCTGGCCGCGTGCCGGGCGCTGCGGTCGCCGCCACGGGTGGTCTTCACTTCCTCGGTCGCGTCCTTCGGCGGCGGGCAGGCTGCGGTGCTGGCCGATGACGCGCGCCAACTGCCGGGCAATTCCTATGGCGCGCAGAAAGCGATGGGCGAATTGCTGCTGCAGGATGCGAGCCGGCGGGGGATGCTGGATGCCGTGTCGCTGCGACTGCCGACGGTGATCGTGCGCCCGGGGCGGCCGAACAAGGCGGCCTCGTCCTTTGTGTCCTCGATCCTGCGGGAGCCTTTGCTGAACCTCGCGACGACGCTGCCGGTGGCCGAGGATTTCGCGGTATGGGTCTGTTCGCCGAACCGCGCGATCGACTGGTTCCTGCATGCGGCGGCGATGGATACGGCGCCGCTCGGGATCGACCGGGGCGTGAACCCGCCGGGGCTGCGGGTGACGGTTGGGCAGATGCTGGCGGCGGTGGCGGCGGTGGCGGGGCCCGCCGCGCGCGCGCTGGTGCGGGCCGAACCGGACGCCGCGATCGCCGCCCTCGTGGGCGGCTGGCCGGCAGAATTTGCCGCCACGCGCGCGCGGAAACTGGGCTTTTCGTTGCAGGAGGATATGGAGACGCTGCTGCGGGCCTTCATCGCCGAGGATCTGGCGGCGACGAAGGCCGAGCGAGGGATGTAGGCGTTGTGGCGGGCAGCCGGCTGAACGGGCGCCCGTGCCACCGACACGGCCGGATGCCCTGGCAAGGCATGGTGCTGGTGATCGCCACGCCACAAGGAAACGGCGCCCCGGAGGGCGCCGCACCTGCAAATAACGCTGACCGAATCCCCCTAAGCGGGGGTCAGGCGCGGCGGCGCCTGCGGGCCGCAATGCCCAGACCAACGAGGCCGGTGCCGAGCAGCGCGATGCTCATCGGTTCCGGTACCGGGGTCCCAGGCCCGCCGCTGGTGAATTCGTAGCTGCCGGTGCCGGTCTGGTACTTGAAGCCGATCGGATCGATATCAACGGTCGAACCCCACGTACCGCCCAGGACCAGCGTGAAGGTATCCGAACTCTGCGCGAAGATGCCGTCGCCGCCGCCGCCCGAGCAGTTGTTGCCGCCAAAGGCGCAGACCTCGATCGCACTCAGCGACGGGATGTTGTCCAGCGCGGCGCCGACCATGCCGTTATCGACCGCGTCGATGAAGCTGACAGACGTGGCATTCGGCGTAATGCCGAAGCCCAATGATGTCAGGCGATCGCCACCCTGGCCGAGCGTATCGGCATCGTTGTTCAGCGAAACCAGCAGGGTCAGCGCGCCGGAGTTGAAGCCCGACGCGGTGATCGAACCGGTGCCGTCAAGAAGACGCGACGGGTTGGTCGGCGTCGCGAAGGACCAGGAAAAATTCAGGACATTGCTGCCGGAGGTGATCAACGCGGCGTTGGCCGGCGTTCCGAACAGCGACAGCCCGGCTGCAACTGAAGCTGCAAGCCCCAGCGTTTTCAAATGGTTCATTTTTCAGCCCTCCTAGATTGAGTGTCTGGAAATGCTTTGGTCTGAGTTTGCGGGCCCGAAAAAGAAGCCCGACCAAAAAATGCAAGCACCGTGCCAGATACGGAATTGGGCAAACTATATATATATTACAGTTACTTATATCGGTCGTCCGGAAGCGGAATTTCGGTCATTCGGACGAAGTGTAAGGATATCTGACCCGCGCACCGAACCACGACGCGCGCCAACGGCCGGGCAATGCCCGTGGCGCCCAG
>JBBRWI010000309.1:0-4063 GCA_038249305.1 Acetobacterales bacterium | reverse complement strand
TGCGGCGGTGCCGGAGGGCGCGTCCACCTTCTGGCGATGGTGCATCTCGACGATCTCGGCGTCGTAATGGTCGGCCGGCAGCGCCGCCGCCATGCGTTCCGCCAGCGCGAACAGCAGGTTCACGCCGGGCGCGAAATTGGCGGCATAGACGATCGGGACCTGTGCCGCGGCTTCCCGCACCGCAGCCTCGGCGGCCGGCGACAGGCCGGAGGTGCCAAGCACCAGCGCGCGACCGGTGCGCGCCGCCAGCGCCGCATGGGCGGCCGCCACCGAGGCATGGGTGAAGTCGATCACCACGTCGCTGGCCGCGAACAGGGCTTCGGCATCGGGGAAGATCGTCGCACCCTGTGGCGCCAGCCGGGCGCTGGCGCCCAATGTCCCGCCGCTGAGCGCGGCCCCCGCCAGACCCGCTTCCTCGGCCAGCAGACGCCCCATTCGGCCGGCGATGCCGGCGATCCCGATACGCATGATCCTGGCCTGTCCCCAACCTGGGCGAAGGGTCCGGCCACGGACCCCGCGCGTCAAGCCGAGGCGGGATCAGGCGTTGTAGGGCTTGGCCTTCCAATGTGCGTCGATCCGGCGACCGAACGCCTCATCGGCCCAGTTGCCGGATTCGACGCTGTCGTAGGAAGGCGCATCGGCCAGCGCGTCCTTGTCGATGGCCACGACGTAGCCGTCGAGCGCCGTGTTGTAGCGCAGCGACGGCCAGGGCAAAGGGAAGAACTGGCCGCCCAGGCCCAGGAAACCGCCGAAGGAAAGCACGGCATAGGCGACGCGGCCGGAGGCCTTGTCGATCATCGTATCCTCGATCCGGCCGATCTTCTCATCCGCCAGATTGTACACGGTGGTGCCGCTGACCTTGGTCGCGGCGATCAGGTGGCCATGGGTCACGCTGGTTGGGTCGGTGCTGGTGGTGGCGGTGGGGATGGTGTTGTTGCTCATGGGTGTCTCCTGGCGCAATGGCTGCGCGTGTCAGGAAAACGCCCCAGGGGCGGGAGAGTTGCGCCCGGCAGGGCCCGCCGGGGCTAGCGCCCCAGCCCGTCCCAGAACTCACGGACCTTGGAGAAGAAGCCCTCGGCCTCCGGGCTGCCGCGCCCACCGGCTTCGGCCTCGGCCTCGAACTGCTCCAGCAGTTCGCGCTGCTTCGCCGTCAGGTGCTGCGGGGTTTCCACCGCGACCTGGACGAACATGTCGCCGCGCGTGGCCGTTCGCAGGACAGAAAAACCCTTGCCGCGCAGGCGGAACTGGTCGCCGGTCTGGGTGCCGGCGGGGATCGTGACTTTGGCGCGCCCGCCGTCGATGACGGGGACCTCCACGGCACCACCCAGCGCCGCCTGGCTCATCCGCAGCGGCACGCGAACAAAGATGTTGTTCTCCTGCCGCTGGAACAGGCTGTGCGGCTTGATGCCGATATCGACATACAGGTCGCCGGCGGGCGCGCCGCGCAACCCGGCCTCGCCTTCGCCGGTCAGCCTGATCCGCATGCCGTCATCGACGCCGGCGGGGATGGTGACCGACAGGGTCCGTTCCCGCTGCACACGGCCGCTGCCCGCGCAGATCTTGCAGGGGTTCTTGATGATGCGACCCTGGCCGCCGCAGGTCGGGCAGGTCCGCTCGACCAGGAAAAACCCCTGCTGCTGGCGGACCTTGCCGGCACCCTGGCAGGTCGTGCAGTTCTGCGCCTGGGCCTTGCCACCCTCGGCGCCGGTGCCGGTGCAGGTCTCGCATTGCACCGAACTCGGCACCCGGATGGTGGTCTTGGCGCCGGCGAAGGCTTCTTCCAGGCTGATCTGCACTTCCTGGCGCAGGTCGGCGCCGCGACCGGTCGATTGCCGCTGCCCGCGCCCGCCGAAGCGGCCGAACATCTCCTCGAAGATATCCTCGAAGCCGCCGCCGAACGGGCTGCCGCCGGCGCCGCCGCCACGCCCGGACGCGGCATCAAAGGCTGCGTGCCCATACTGGTCATAGGCCGCCCGGCGCTCGGGGTCCTTCAGCACGTCATAGGCCTCGTTCAATTCCTTGAACTTCGGCTCGGCGTCCTTGTTCCCGTGGTTACGGTCGGGATGCCATTGCATGGCGAGCTTGCGATAGGCCTTCTTCAGGTCCTCATCGCTCGAGTCCCGGGCAACGCCGAGAACGTCGTAGAAATCGCGCTTGGCCATCATGTTTTCCGCAAGAAGGGGGGCCGGCGGGCCCAAACAGCGAAACGCCCGGCCCCGGATGGGGTCGGGCGTGCGCCGGTCAGAACGACCTTACTTCTTCTTCGTGGGGTCCAGGTCCTCGAACTCGGCGTCCACGACCTTCTCGTTCGGGTTGGCGCCGGGCGGGGGTGGCGTCGCCCCGGCCTTGGCGGCTTCCTCGGCGGCGGCCTGGGCCTTGTAGATCGCCTCGCCCAGCTTCATCGACGCGGCGGAAAGCCGCTCCGACGCGGTCTTGATCGCATCCGCATCATCGCCTTCCAGCGCGCTGCGGGCGGCCGCGAGGGCGCCCTCCGCCTCACCCTTGTCGGCCTCGGAGACCTTGTCGCCAGCGTCCTTCAGCGACTTGTCGGTCGCATGGACCATGGCGTCGAGGCCGTTGCGCGATTCGACCGCCGCGCGCCGGACCTTGTCGGCGTCGGCATTGGCCTCGGCTTCCTTGACCATGCGCTCGATGTCGGCTTCCGACAGGCCGGAGCGGGCCTGGATCTTGATCTGCTGCTCCTTGCCGGTCGCCTTGTCCTTGGCCTGGACGCTGACGATGCCATTGGCGTCGATGTCGAAGGTGACCTCGATCTGCGGCACGCCGCGGGGGGCCGCGGGGATGCCCTGCAGGTCGAAGTTGCCCAGCAGCTTGTTGTCGGCCGCCATCTCGCGCTCGCCCTGGAAGCACTTGATGGTGACTGCGGTCTGGCCGTCGTCGGCGGTGCTGAACACCTGGGACTTCTTGGTCGGAATGGTGGTGTTGCGGTCGATCAGGCGGGTGAAGACACCGCCCAGCGTTTCGATGCCGAGCGACAGGGGCGTCACGTCCAGCAGCAGGACGTCCTTGACCTCCCCCTTCAGCACGCCGCCCTGGATCGCCGCGCCGATGGCGACGACTTCGTCCGGGTTGACGTTGCGGGCGGGTTCCTTGCCGAAGAACTGTTTTACCGCTTCGATCACCTTGGGCATGCGGGTCATGCCGCCGACGAGAATGACTTCGTCGATTTCATTCGCGGCCAGCCCGGCATCCTTCAGCGCCTGCCTGCAGGGCGCCAAGGTGCGGGCGACCAGGTCATCGACCAGCGCCTCCAGCTTGGCGCGCGTGACCTGCAAGACCAGGTGCTTCGGCCCGCTCGCGTCTGCGGTGATGAAGGGCAGGTTGATCTCGGTCTGCTTGGCCGACGACAGTTCGATCTTGGCCTTTTCGGCGGCTTCCTTCAGCCGCTGCAACGCGAGCTTGTCGGAGCGCAGGTCGATCCCGTTCTCCTTCTTGAACTCGTCCGCCAGGTAGTCGATCACCCGCTGGTCGAAGTCCTCACCACCCAGGAAGGTATCGCCGTTGGTGGACTTCACCTCGAACACGCCGTCGCCGATTTCCAGGATCGACACGTCGAAGGTGCCGCCGCCGAGGTCATAAACCGCGATCGTGCCGGTGTGCTTCTTGTCCATGCCATAGGCGAGGGCCGCAGCCGTCGGTTCGTTGATGATGCGCAGCACCTCAAGCCCCGCGATGCGACCGGCTTCCTTGGTCGCCTGGCGCTGGGCATCGTCGAAATAGGCGGGGACGGTGATGACCGCCTGGGTCACCTTGGTGCCAAGGAAGGCCTCGGCGGTCTCCTTCATCTTGACCAGGATGCTGGCGCTGATTTCTTCCGGCGAATACTTCTTGCCATTGACCTCGACCCAGGCCGCGCCGTTGTCGGCCTTGACGATCTCGTAGGGCGCCAGGCCCTTTTCCTTCTGCACCATCGGATCGTCAAAACGACGCCCGATCAGCCGCTTGACCGCGAACAGCGTGTTGAAGGGGTTGGTCACGGCCTGGCGCTTGGCGGCCTGGCCGACCAGGCGTTCGCCGTTCTTGGCGAAGGCGACCATCGAGG
>JBBRWI010000308.1:0-4074 GCA_038249305.1 Acetobacterales bacterium | reverse complement strand
GGTGCGGTGCTGATCGACGGCGCTGGTGTCGTGCGCAGGCGCGCGGCGGAATAGTCGCGCATGCGCGCGGCGGAATAGTCGCGCATGCGCGCGGCGGAATAGTCGCGCATGCGCGCGGCGGAATAGTCGCGACCTCAAACGCTTCCCCCGGGTGCGCCGCACCCGGGGGTGATTGCCCCCCACCCCAGGAGACAACGACATGGCGCTTTCCGCGCTCGTCCTCTGTTCGCGCGCGCTGCTGAAGCTCGGCGCGGCGCCCGTCGCCAGCCTGGAGGAAGGCACCGCTGAGGCCGAGATCGCGGCCAACCTCTACCCGCATGTGCGCGACGCCATGCTGTCGGCGCATCCGTGGTCCTTCGCCACCGGCCAGGCGAGCCTGCCGCGACTGGTCGCAAAGCCTGTGGCCGACTACGCCTTTGCGTTCCAACTGCCGCCGGGCTTCTTGCGCGCGCTCTCGGCGGGCAGCGGCGGCGCCGGGCGCGGCATTTCCTACCGCATCCACGAAAGCCGGCTGCACGCGGATTCCCAGGCGGTGACGCTGACCTACGTGTTCCGGCCGGAGGAGGCCGATTTCCCACCCTTCTTCACCGAGGCGCTGGTCGCCCGCCTGTCGGCTGAATTCTGCCTGCCGCTGACCGAATCCACCGGTCGCGCCGAAACGCTCTATCGCCTGGCTGAACAGTCGCTGCGCGCGGCGCGACTGGCCGACAGCCAGCAGGCGACGACCAAGGCGCTGGACGGGTTCCCGCTGATCATGGCGCGGGGCTGACCCATGCCCAGCATCAAGCGCATCAAATCCAGCTTCACGGCCGGCGAGCTGGCGCCCGAACTGCTCGGCCGCGGCGACCTGCGCGCCTATGAGAACGGCGCGCGGCGGCTGCGGAATGTCGTCATCCAGGCGACCGGCGGCGTCACGCGCAGGCCGGGATTGCGGCACGTCGCGGTGCTGGCGGGCCCGGCGCGGCTGATCGCCTTCGAGTTCAACACCGAGCAGACCTATCTGTTGGTGCTGACCGCCTTGCGCATGCAGGTCTTCCTGGATGATGCCGAAGTCGCCAGCGTCGCGGGCCCCTGGACCGGGGCCATGCTGCCGCAACTGGCCTTCACGCAGAACGCCGATACGCTGATCCTGCTGCACCCCGACCTGCCGACGCAGCGCATCACCCGCACCGGACACACGGCCTGGACGGTACAGCCGTTCGAATTCAGCCGGCGGCCCTGGGCGCGCTTCGCCCCCGCCGGGATCGAAATCCTGACCAACGGCACCTCCGGCACGGTGACGGTCACCGCCTCGGCCGCGGTCTTCGCGCCGCTGCATGTGGGGGCGTTGCTGCGCCTGGCCGGCAAGCGGTTGGAGATCACCGGCTACACCAGCCCGGTGACCGTGACGGCCTCGGTGCTCGACCCCTTGGCCAGCAGCAGCGCCACGACCGATTGGCAGGAAAGCGCGTTCAGCCTGGCGCATGGTTGGCCGGTGACGGCCTGCTTCCATCAGGACAGGCTGGTGCTCGGTGGATCGCGCGACCTGCCGAACCGGCTGTGGCTGTCGCGGTCGGGCGACCTGTCGGATTTCGACCTCGGCACGGGGTTGGATGACCAGGGGATCGAGTTTTCGCTGCTGTCCGACCAGGTCAACGCGATCCGCGGTGTGTTCAGCGGGCGCCATCTGCAGGTCTTCACCTCGGGCGCGGAATGGATGGTCAGCGGCGATCCGCTCACCCCCTCCTCGATCCAGTTGACGCGGCAGACGCGCATGGGCAGCCCGATCGACCGCATCGTGCCGCCGGTCGATGTCGATGGCAGCACCATCTTCATCGCCCGCAGCAATCGTGCGGTGCATGAGTTCGCCTATACCGATGTGCAGCAGGCCTACCAGGCCAACGACCTGGCGCTGGTCGCCAAGCACCTGGTCGTGACGCCGCTGTCGATGGCCTACGACCAGACCACGCGGCTGCTGCACATCATCATGGTCGATGGCGCCTTGGCGACGCTGACGCTGTTCCGGGCGGAGCAGGTCACCGCCTGGACGCGCCAGCAGACCGCGGGCGCTTTCCGTGCGGTGGCCGAGCTGGATGGCGCGGTCTATGTCACCGTCGAACGCGCGGGGTCGCTCCGGCTCGAACGCTTCGACGCGGCGCTGGCGGCGGATGCAGCGCTGAATGGCGTGTCGGCGATCCCGCAGGATTCCTGGTCGGGGCTCGCTCACCTCAACGGCCAGGTGGTGACGGTGCTGGCCGATGGCGCCCCGCGCGGCATCGCCACCGTCGCAAATGGCGCGGTGACGGTCGATCCGCCGGCCAGTGCCGTGCAGGTGGGCCTGGCCTTCCTGCACGAGGTCGAACCCCTGCCGCCCGAGGCCGCGACCCCCGTCGGCGCCCGCACCGGCCCGCTGCGGCTGGTCGCCGCGACGTTCCGGCTGCTGGAGACATCGGCGCTGGAGGTGGACCTCGGCCGCGGGCTCAACCCGGTGCCGTTCCGCCGCATGGACACACCGTTGCTGGATGCGGCGCCGCCCCGCTTTACCGGCGACATCACACTGCGCGCCTTTGGCTGGCGCCGCACCCTGGCGGACTCGCTGTGGCGCATCGCCGGCGAAACGCCGCTGCCCTTCACGCTGCTTTCCGTCACGACCGAAACAAGGATGCCCGACTGATGGCCGCAATCGCCCCCGTCGCGACGCTGATCGGCACCGGCGTCTCGCTCTACGCCGCCAATCGCCAGCAGCAGACGCAGACAGCGCAGAACCGCCTGCAGATGCAGCAGGCGCAGAACGACGCCACCCAGCGCCAGGCGCAATTGACAGCCCAATCGGCTGCCGATGCGCGCGGCCGCCAGGACACGCTCGACCGGACCGTGGCGTCCACCCGCGCACGGCTCGCCGCGGCCGGCGTCAGCCCCGACCAGGGCTCCGCCGCCGCCATCACCGCCGGCATGGCCGAGGACGCGGCCCAGGCCCAGGCCGACAGCAACGCCACCTTCCAGGCGCGGCTGGCCTCCGGGCGCCGTTCGCTGCTGAACACCGACGGCTCGCTGACCGCATGGCTGCGCGCCGGCCAGAGTTTCGGCGGCACGGTGCGCTCGCTCCTCGACTGATTTCCCCGCCCCGCACACGACAGGATACCCCGATGGCCGAGCACATCCGCATCGGCGACGTCGCACCGCGCGTGCAATACGCGGCCGATGGCGCCCAGAACGCCTTTACCTATCCTTTCCCCATCTTCGATGTGGAGGACCTGGAAGTCCTGATCAGCGGCCTGTCCCCCCCGACAGGCCTCCTCATTACCGGTGCCGGTGTGTCGGAGGGCGGCAGTGTCGTCTTCGCGACGCCGCCGGCCGCGGGGTCGATGATCACGCTGCGCCGGCGCGTCCGGGTCGAACGGGTGACAGACTTCCAGCCGAATGGCCTGCTGCGCGCCAATACGCTGAACGATGAGTTGGACCGCCAGGTCGCCGGCCTGCAGGACCTGCGGGATGAATTCGCCACGACCCTGCGGCTCGACCCGTCCGAATCCTCGGGTGGCACCATCCTGCCGCTGCGCGCGGTGCGGGCGAACCGGCTGCTGGGCTTCGACAGCCTGGGCGGTGTCACCGTGGTGCCGCGCGATGCGGCGACGATGACCAGCCCTTTCCTCGGCGCGATTCCGCGCACTGTGGAGGACAAGATGGCGGAGCGCCTGTCGGCGCGCGATTTCGGCACGCTGGCCGACGGCCTCGCGGACGACGGTCCGGCGTTGCAGGCTGCGATGAACGCCGCCGCGAGCGCCGGCAAGCTGCTGGAAATCGGCGAGGGCACCCACCGCACCACCATGCCGCTGGTACTGGGCGGGGCCGCGGTCGGCCTCGTGATGAAGGGCTCGATCCTCTATGCCGGCCCGGCCGGCAGCACGGCGCTGACGCTGGGCGACGGGGCCGCCGTGCGCAACGCAGTCAAATCCTACATCGGGCTGCGGGTGACGCGCGCAACCATCAGCAACTGGACCAACGAGGCCGACATCGGCATCCAGGCACGCAACCTGGACGCCAGCGTGCTGGACGTACGCCAGGTCGAGGGCTTCACCATCGGCCTCCAGACCC
>JBBRWI010000307.1:0-4098 GCA_038249305.1 Acetobacterales bacterium | reverse complement strand
CCGAGATCGAAGGCATCGACCATCCCAAGGTGCTCGGCTACCTGGACGTGTTGCGCGACAAGAAGCCGGTGGGCAAGACGGTGGCCGTGGTCGGCGCCGGCGGCATCGGCTTCGATGTGGCCGAATACCTGCTGCACGAAGGCACCAGCCCGAGCCTGGATGCGGCCAGGTTCTTCGCCGAGTGGGGCGTCGACACCACGGGCAAGTCGCGCGGCGGCATCCAGCCGGCGCACATCGGCGCCATCGCGCGCAAGGTATATCTGCTGCAGCGCAAGACCAGCAAGGTCGGCGAAGGCCTGGGCAAGACCACCGGCTGGATCCATCGCACCTCGCTCAAGAACCGCGGCGTGGAAATGATTGCCGGCGTGGTCTATCGCAAAGTGGACGACGCGGGCCTGCACATCACCGTGGACGGCAAGGACATGGTCCTGAACGTGGACAACGTCATCCTCTGCGCGGGCCAGGACCCGCAGCGCGAACTGCAAGCCCAATTGCTGGCAGCGGGCTGCAGCGTGCACCTGATCGGCGGTGCCGACAAGGCCGTTGAACTCGACGCCAAGCGCGCCATCAAGCAGGGCACGGAACTGGCCCTGGGTCTCGATACCACGGCCACCGCGCAAGCGTCGCCCGCGGCCGCCGGCTTTGCGCAGCGCCTGGCGCCCGCGGTGGCGGAAAGCCTGGAGAAATGGCACGACATGGTTGCACAAGGTAACCTGGCCGAACTGCCCGCCATCCTGCACCCCAAGGCCGTTTTCCGCTCGCCCATGGCGCACGCGCCTTACCCCGGCGCGCAGGCTGTGCAGCTCATCCTGGGCACGGTGGTCAAGGTGTTCGAGGACTTCAGCTACCACCGCCAGTTTGCCGACGCCGACGGGCACGGCGTGGTGCTGGAGTTCTCGGCCAAGGTCAATGGCAAGGAACTCAAGGGTATCGACATGATCCGCTTCGACGACGAGGGCAAGATCGTCGATTTCGAGGTCATGGTGCGCCCCATGAGCGGCCTGCAGGCCCTGGGCGACGAAATGGGCAAGCGCCTGGCGCCGTACCTCGCTGCCATGAAGGGCGTGAAGGCCTGAAACCGCCATCAAACCTGTCGCCGATGACGCCCGTTGCCTGGGCGCCGGAGGAAAAACATTTAAAGGAGCCACCGATGCAATTCGAAACCCTGTCCGTCTCGCTGGAAGACCACATCGCCACCGTGCGCCTGAACCGCCCGGAAAAAGCAAATGCCATGAACGCCACCATGTGGCAGGAAATCCGCCAGGCTTTCCAGTGGGTTGATGAAACGCCCGAGGCCCGCGTGGCCGTGCTGCAAGGCGAGGGCAAGCTCTTCACCGCCGGCATCGACCTGCAGATGATGATGGCCCTGGGCCAGCAGATCAAGAACGAGTGCGACGGCCGCACCCGCGAGGCGCTGCGCCGCCTGATCCTCGACATGCAGGACACCTTGAGCAGCCTGGAGCGCTGCAGGAAGCCGGTGCTGGCGGCCATTCACGGCGCCTGCGTGGGCGGCGGCATCGACCTCGTCACCTGCGCAGACATGCGCTACTGCAGCGCGGACGCCTATTTCACCATCAAGGAGATCGACATCGGCATGACGGCCGACGTCGGCACGCTGCAGCGCCTGCCGAAGCTGGTCGGCGAGGGCATCGCGCGCGAACTGGCCTACACTGGGCGCAATTTCGCGGCCGAGGAAGCGCGCCAGATCGGCCTGGTGAACCGCGTGTTCGAGAGCCGCGAGGCGCTGTACGCCGGCGTGCGCGAGATCGCCGCCACCATCGCCGCCAAGTCCCCCCTGTCCATCCGCGGCACCAAGGAAATGATCACCTACGCGCGCGACCATTCGGTGGCCGACAGCCTCAACTACATCGCTACCTGGAACGCGGCCATGCTCATGAGCCAGGACCTCACCGAGGCCATGATGTCCAGCATGGCCAAGAAGGCGCCGAACTTCAAGGACTAAGGCAGTGCGCAGGAGGGTGCTGGCGGTGGCCCTCCCGCGCTGTCGACCGGGCCGCGCTGTTCAACCGGCGGCTTGCGACCCAAGATCCGCTGCCAGTTGCGAATGCCTCCGCCGGCGTCGCTGCCATCCCCTCGCTGTCGGCTGCACGCAAGCTGTGAGGAGTTTCCAATGCGCCGGCAAAGTGTCTCGAGTGTCGCGGCCCTCCAACAAGTAACACATCCGCAATCTGCAAAACGACGTGGCGTGCACAACCAATCGCGGCAACCGGCTTGGCAAATATCTTGTATGGTTTTCAACGGGGACATTTTGTCTCAATGTATGGACTTTGCTTTCAAGTAGCATGTCTCAGAACGTGCTGCGACCCCATCCTTTGCATGGCAGTCGCTGACGTTCTCTCCTCTCTCATCTGCATTCCGCAGATCACTCCGCTGGATGCCATTGATATTTTATAGGTAGGTATAATGAAAGACTCAAACAGGATGACTGGGGGCTTTGCCCTACCGCCTGATCCGGCACGTGCGAGGGCACTCGACCATGTTGGTCTGGCAAAGCGCGTCCGCGCCTACGCCATCCACGTAACGGGACTTGGATTGACCCCGTTCGTCAGGGCCTTGCCCTTTGCCCAAAAATGAAACCGATGTTAATGAGCAAAATACTCAGGCAATTGGCTTCGATGGTTGAACAAAAAATGAAGCTGCTGAAGCAGCGTTTTGAGGTAGTGCTCCTCACGATAGATAGTATCAAGTAATAGCCTGGAAATACTCAAAATGATCGATTGGATCCCTATAGTCCTCGTTACGTTCAAGGTTCTCGTGCTCGGCATCGGCATGTTCTTCGCCATCAAGTGGCATTATGATCAAGGAAAGAAGGAGAAGGGGAAGGGGAAGGAGATGCGCGCGGTGCTACGCGCGGGCGGCATGGTTGCCGCAGTCTTCGTGCTATCGCTCCTGGGCCTGGTGCTCGTCACCTTCGTCCTTGCCAAGAGGCTCGGTTTGGACTTGACCTTCCCATGATGGCAAAGAATAGTCGGCCGATATCTGGTGACCGAGAGGCTTGGAGATAAGGCCGAGTCCGTGTCTGTTTGTCGGCACTGACCCCGATCCGCTGACCCCGATCCGTTGCTGGCACTGACCCCGATCCGTTGCTGCATGTAAACGAACAGCGAACAGGGTCAGCAGCGAACAGGGTCAGTGCCGACAAACGGACACGGGCAGATCCCTTAGCGGATTAGTAGACCGAGAGGCCTGGAGATAAGGCCGAGTCCGTGTCTGTTTGTCGGCACTGACCCCGACCCGGACCCCGACCCGTTTGTCGGCACTGACCCCGACCGTGACCCCGATCCCGTCGCACGGCCGCCACCGCTTATGGATGCACCCGGTCGCGGCCTGCATTCTTGGCAATATACACGGCGGCGTCCGCGGCGATGAGCAGTTCCCCCACTGTCTGCGTCGATGCGAACGCGGCAACGCCAATCGATACCGTCACCTGCACCTTGGGTGTTTCAAGAAGAGGGGCGTGCGCGACGCCCTGGCGCAAACGCTCAGCCACTTCCAGGGCTGCCTCCAGCGCGGTCCTGGGCAGAACGACGACAAACTCCTCACCGCCAAAACGCGCGCAGACGTCTTCCGGCCGCAGATACTCGCGCACCCGTTGGGAAAAGGCGCGCAGCACATCGTCGCCGACCATATGACCGAATTCATCGTTAACATTTTTAAAGAAATCGATGTCGAGCATCAGGATGGAAAAAGGCCTGCCACTGGAATGGTATAGCCCAGCTTGCTGTTTGAGGAATTCGTCCAGTGCCCTGCGGTTACCCTGCCCTGTCAGCGCGTCGGTGGCAGCATCGAGTTCTACCCATGTCGTTATACATAAGTCAGCCAAGCCCGTCGCGAAGTGCGCGTAGCGTCTCAGCGGCGGCGAACACCTGATCAAGTCCGCGCCAGATTGTCTTGGGGCCTGGTTCACCGTCGCTCTTGCGGCCGAGGAAGCCGCCGACCTGCGCAATCATTCGCACGACCTCATTGAGCGTCGGTGGCGTGGCGGACATCTTCTTCTTAGTCAGCAGGTGGGCGCCGCGGATCTCGTCAGGGTCGAAGAACAGCGATGCAGCCAGGTCCGGACAGGTTCGCCCCTTG
>JBBRWI010000306.1:0-4114 GCA_038249305.1 Acetobacterales bacterium | reverse complement strand
GGTGGAGGGCGATCCCGCCCATCGGCAGACCTCGACGGAACTGTGGACCTTTGTCCGCCAGGGCGGCGGCGCCTGGCGCCTGTCGGCGATCCAGCAGACCGGCTGACCAGAGTTTCAGCAGCCAATGCCGCCGGGACAGGCCATGCCTGTCCCGGCGGTTTTATTTTGGGGCGTGCACCGCCTGGAATCACCGCCGTGCCTCGGCCACATCGGGAGCATATCACGGAGCCCCCCTATGATCGTCACCCGCCGCTCAGCTCTTGCCGTCGCCATGCTGGCAACCCCCTCCTTGGCCCGCGGACAAGGGGCTGCGACCAATGTGCGCTTCATCCTCGACTGGGCCTTCCAGGGGCCGCAGGCGCCGTATCTGCTGGGCCTCGACCGCGGCTTCTTCCGCGAGGAAGGGCTGAACGTGACCATCGATCGCGGTTTCGGCTCGGCCGATACGCCGATCAAGGTCGCCTCCGGCGCCTATGAATTCGGTGTCGCCGACATCTCCCCGACGATCCGGATGCGGCTGACCACGCCCGCCAGCGACATCATCAGCCCCTTCGTGCTGCAACAGGGCAGCCAATTGGCCGCAATGACGCTGCGCCGGACGAACATTCGGGTACCGAAGGACCTGGAGGGCAAGCGTATCGCTGCCCCGGAATCCGACGCCGGGCGGCAGTTGTTCCCGGCCTTCGCCCGCGCCACGGGGATCGATGCGACCAAGATCACCTGGCTGACGGTGACGCCGCCGCTGCGTGAACCCATGCTGGTCCGCAACGAGGCCGATGCGATCACGGGTTTCGAAACCTCGGGCATCTTCTCGCTGCGCACGCTGAACGTGCCGGCGGCCGATATCGTCGCCATGCGCTACAGCAATTTCGGGGTGCAACTGCTGTCCACCGCGATGCTGGTGCGCCGCCCTTATGCCGAGGCCAATCCACGGGTCGTCACCGCCATGATCCGCGCCGTGACCCGTTCTTTCATCGAGGCCTTCCGCGACCCTGACGCCGCCATCGCGGCCCTCGGCCGGCGCGACCCGACGGCGAATGCCGCGGTGGAGAAGGAACGCCTGGTGGCATCGTATGAATTCGTGCGCACGCCGGATGTGCTGGCGGGCGGCATGGGCAACCTGTCGATGGCGCGGGTGCAGGGCGCGATCGAGACGATCCGCTCGGCCTTCGACATCACGACCCCGCTGGCGTCGGCTGATCTTTACCTGCCGGGGTTCTTGCCGCCGGCGGATCTGATGCGGTTCCCGGCGGCCGCCGGGTAGGGGCGGGGGCGCCTTATGGCACCAGCACGGCGATCGGTCCGGTCGCATCCCGGACCGAGACCGGTACCGTGCCCACCGGATCGCCATCGGCCTGGACCGGCACCCCAACCCCGGCGAAGCCGACACTTGCGGCCTGGCGCAACTCGACCCCCGGCATGAAGCGCAACAACCCCAGCGGCAGGGCGGCACCATAGCCCGCCGCCGCGACTGGCCCCGTGTGATGGAACAGCGCCACCCAGAACCCAGGCTGGTCAGGCCGCGCCCCGGGCGCCAACAGGAACCGCCCCGCATAAAGCCGCCCCTTGGTGACGATGGCGCTGCTGACCCGCACCGGCACGCCATCCAGCGTCACGGTCATCATCGGAAAGCCATAGCGCGGCAGTTCGCGCAGCGATTGCCAGACATAGGCCGCGCGCCCGATCCGCGCCTTCAGGCCCAGGTCGAGCCCGGCCACCACCGCGGCATCGAAGCCGGCCCCGACCATCTGCACGAACAGCCGTTCCTGCCCGTCCGAAAGCCGGGCGACACCGGGCCACAGCGCCAGCCTGCGCCCCGCCGCCAGCACCCCTGCGGCGGCGGCGCTGCGCAGTGGCAGCCCCAGTTCCTGCGCCAGCACATTGGCCGTACCGAGCGGCAGGATGCCCAGCGTGCGGCCGCTGCCGGCGATCCCGGCCGCGACCTCGGCGATCGTACCGTCGCCGCCCGCCGCGACCACCACCCCGGTATCGGCCCCGGCCGCGATGCGCCGCGCATCACCCGGCGCGGTCGTCGCAGCCACGCGGGCCACGATGCCGCTGGCCGCCAGGGCGCGAAGCGCCTCATCAAGCCGGCGTCGGCGCCGCGCGCCGGCGGTCGGATTGAAGACAATCAGCATGAGCGCCGCGCGATAAGCCCAGCGCGTGACGCCACAACGACGCTTTGGCGTCTTTGCGATGACACAACAGGAAAATTCGCTTTCACACAGGGTTCACGCCGCTTTTCGTCACATCGGGCTACGCCCCGCCTGACGGCAACGCGCATGCGAATCGGACGTTCCCCAAGGCCAGGGAACGCTCGGGGCGAGCGAGGCGGAGCGACATGACAGAAATGCACCGGACCGATACCAAGCGCCGCTACCGCAGCCTTTTCATCTCCGACGTGCACCTCGGCACGCGCGGGTGCCGGGCAGATTTCCTGGCCGGTTTCCTCAAGCAGGTCGAGTGCGAGAACCTTTACCTCGTCGGCGACATCGTGGACGGCTGGCGCCTGAAGAAATCCTGGTATTGGGACACACATCATGACGAGGTGATCCGTTTGGTGCTGCGAATGGCCCGGCATGGGACCGATGTCCGTTACATCCCCGGCAACCATGATGAGGTGTTCCGCGCCTGGCTCGGCCACGAGTTCTCCGGCGTGAAGCTGCAGGACGAGGCCGTGCACATCGCCGCCGACGGGCGCAGCTACCTCGTGATCCATGGCGACCAGTTCGATGGCGTGATCCGCTATGCCAAGTTTCTCGCCCTGCTCGGCGACTGGGCTTATGACTGGGCGCTATGGACCAACCGCTGGTTCAACCTGGCGCGGCGCCGCCTCGGCTATCCCTATTGGTCGCTGTCGCAATGGCTCAAGCGCCAGGTCAAGGGCGCCGTCAAGGCGATCGACCGGTTCGAGGGCGCGCTGGCGAACGAGGCCAAGCGCCGTGGCCTCGACGGGGTGATCTGCGGCCACATTCACCACGCCGAGATGCGCGAGGTCGCCGGCATGATGTACATGAACGACGGCGACTGGGTCGAATCCTGCACCGCCCTGGTCGAACACGCCGATGGGCGCTTCGAACTTGTGGATTGGGCGCAGGAGAACCGGCTGTCCTTCTGGCAGGAACCGGCCAAGGCACCGGCGTGACCTGTCCTGCATGACGCCCGTTATTATACCTGGGGGCCACGCTTGATGGATGTCGCGGTCGCCATGCCAGCCACGAGCAAGCGCGCGCCGTTGCCCGCGCCGCCGCAGCGCATCCTGATCGTCTCCGACGCCTGGCGCCCGCAGGTCAATGGCGTCGTGCGCACGCTGGAAACCGTGGTTGGCGAATTGCGCGCCGGCGGCGATACGCTGGAGGTAATCGGCCCCGACCGGTTCCGCTCCATCGCCATGCCGGGCTACGCCGAAATCCGCCTGGCCATTGCCCCGAAGCGCCATCTTGCGCGGTTGATGGAGGCCTATGACCCAACGGCCGTGCATATTGCGACCGAGGGACCGCTGGGCTGGGCGGCGCGGGCGATATGCGGGGCGCGGGGACAGCGCTTCACGACCTCCTTCCACACCATGTTCCCTGACTACCTGCACGCCCGTACCGGCATTCCGCGGTCCTGGTCTTGGCAGTTGATGCGCCGGTTCCACGGCGCGGGGCAGGGGACCTTCGTCGCCACCCGGTCGCTGAGCCAGACCCTGGAGGGGCACGGCTTCCTCAACCTCGTCGCCTGGTCGCGCGGGGTGGATCTGGCGCGGTTCAAGCCCGGCGGCGTCGACCCGTATGGCCAGCTGCCGCGGCCGATCTTCCTCTATGCCGGGCGCGTCGCGGTCGAGAAGAACATCGCCGCCTTCCTGTCGCTCGACCTGCCGGGCACCAAGGTCGTGGTCGGCGATGGGCCGCAGCGGGCCGCGCTGGAACGGCAGTTCCCCCAGGCGGTCTTCACCGGCTATCGCGATAACGGCATGCTGGCCGCGTCCTACGCCCATGCCGATGTCTTTGTCTTCCCCAGCCGCACCGACACGTTTGGTCTGGTGCTGCTGGAGGCCCTGGCCGCCGGCGCGCCGGTCGCCGCTTATCCGGTCACCGGGCCGCTCGATGTGATAGGCGATGCGCCGGTGGGG
>JBBRWI010000305.1:0-4126 GCA_038249305.1 Acetobacterales bacterium | reverse complement strand
GCACTTTCGGCGAGTTTCATGCTGCGCGGGTGGAAGCGCTCGCAGATGTCGCGGATGCGGGCCAGCATGTCGTCCTGCTCGGCGACGCTGCCCTCGACCTCGATGATCAGCAGCGCCTCGGCGTCGAGCGGATAGCCCGCATGGGCGAAAGCCTCGCAGGCGTGGATCGCTGGGCGGTCCATGAATTCCAGCGCCACGGGGATGATGCCGCTGCCGATGATCGCATCGACGGCAGCCCCCGCGACCTCGTTGGAATCGAAGGCCGCGAGCATGGCGCGCGCACCCTCGGGCCCCCGCAGGATGCGGACGGTGACTTCGGTGACCATGCCGAGCTGGCCCTCGGAGCCGGTGATCAGCCCGAGCCAGTCCAGCCCCGCGGCATCGGGGTGGTCGCCGCCGATCCGCACGATCTCCCCCTCGATCGTGACGAAGGTCAGCCCGAGCAGGTTGTTCGCAGT
Source organism: Acetobacterales bacterium (assembly GCA_038249305.1). Taxonomy (GTDB): domain Bacteria; phylum Pseudomonadota; class Alphaproteobacteria; order Acetobacterales; family Acetobacteraceae; genus Humitalea. The sequence continues at coordinate 3,668 of JBBRWI010000305.1, read as the reverse complement.
CACGCCATACTTCAGGCAATGCGCGCCGCCCGAGTTCATCATCACATTGCCGCCGATCATGCAGGCCAGCTGGCTGGATGGATCGGGCGCGTAGAAGAAGCCGTCCGCCTCCACGGCCTTGGTGATGCCGATGTTGGTGACCCCGGCTTCGACCACAGCCAGGCGGTTGTCGTAGTCGATGTCGAGGATGCGGTTCATCCGCATCAGCCCGATGACCACCGCATCGGCCAGCGGCAGCGCGCCGCCGGCCAGCGACGTCCCCGCGCCACGCGGCACCACCCGCAAGCCGGTGCGATTGCAGTAGGCGAGGACGGCTGCAACCTGCTCGGTGGTGTGCGGCAGCACGACCGCGAGCGGCACCTGGCGATAGGCCGCCAATCCATCGGTCTCATAGGGCCGCAGGCGGGTCGCGTCACTGATGACGCCATGCCCCTGTGCGCCGTCCGGCACCAACCGGCGCAGGGCAGCGACGATCGCCTCCCGTTGCGCGAGGATCTCGGGCTTCGGCGCGGGCTGGGCGATCATGGCGACGGGTCCTGTGCTTTCGCGCGAAGCATCGCGGTCCTGGCAGATGTGTGCGACCGGCCCGTCATGCAACGGAAGGGCGCGCTGAACCGTCGAGGCCCAAACGAAAAAAGGCGGGCCGAGGCCCGCCATTCCGGTGCAGATCTGAACCAGGGCTTAGCCCTGGCGGGCCTTCATCCGGGGGTTCTTCTTGTTCAGCACATAGGTCCGGCCGCGGCGGCGGACGACGATGCAGTTCTTGTCCCGCAACTTGGCGGTCTTGAGGCTGTTGCGGATCTTCATGGGACCAGTCCGGAATCGCGTTACAAAATCCCGCGCGACCAATGGTGCGCGGACCGAAGCAGCGTCTAGGCGGCGCGCCGCCTGGCTGTCAACCGCAAGCCTATTCCGCAGCCCTGGGCAGGCTTCGTTCGGCGGCATCGACCGCCATCCAGCCGTCCCTCGTCTGCGGCATCCGCATGCCCAGGATCTGTTCCGCAACCTGGGTCCGCAGCACCTGGCCGGTGCCGCCGGCGATGGCGAACATCCGCGCGTCGCGGACGAAGCGCTCCATCGGGTTGTCGCGGGAATAGCCGGCCCCGCCCCAGACCTGCAAAGCCTGGTTGGTGACCTCGATCGCGGTGTCGGCGGCGATGACCTTGGCCTGGGCGGCCGCCAACCGGTCGGGGAAGCCCGCGGGGCCGGCGCTGCGGGCCGCGCGGAACACCATCTGGCGGGCCGCCTCCACCCGGATGCTCATATCGGCCAGCATCCAGGCCACGCCCTGGAATTCGGCGATCGGCCGGCCGAACTGGCGGCGATCGAGGGCGAAGTCCCGCGCGTGGCCGAAGGCCCCCGCCGCAAGGCCCAGGGCCGCCGCCGCCGCCCCCACCCGCTGCCCGTTGTAGGCATCCATCAGCCGACCGAAGCCGCCCCGCCAGCCGCCGGGCGCGCGCAGCACCTGGGCGTCGGGCACTTCCAGCCCGCGCAGATGTACCTCCGTCTCCGGCATGCCGCGCAGGCCCATGGTCGGGATGCGACGGTGAATGATCAGGCCCGGCGCGTCGGAAGGTGTGTCGCGCAGCACGATGAAGCCGCCGATGCCCTGGTCCTGCCCGTCCTCGACCACGCGAGCAAATATCAGGTGCAGGCGGGACACGCCGCCGCCGGTGATCCAGGTCTTTGCGCCATCCAGCACCCAGGTATCGCCGTGGCGCACCGCGCGGGTGGTCATCGAGGTCGCCGCACTCCCGGCCTCGGGCTCGGTGATCAGGATCGCCGGCTTGTCGCCGCTGAGCACGGCGGCGGCGGCCAAGTGTTTCTGCGCCTCGGTGCCATAGGTCATGATCGCGCCGACCGCGCCCATATTGGCCTCGACCACGATCCGGCCGCAGACGGCGCAGGCTGCGGCGAAGGCTTCGACCACGATCGCCGCGTCGAGGTAGGATCCGCCCTGCCCGCCATAGGCGCGCGGGATCGTCAGGCCCATGAAGCCGGCCTCCGTCATCCGGGCGACCATCGCCCAGGGGTAGGTCTCGGCCCGGTCGGCCTCGGCGTCGCCGGCGGCGGCCTGCCGGGCGAGGTCGCGGGCGCGGTCGCGCAAGGCGTATTGGTCGGCTGTCAGCCCGGCGTTGTCCTGGTCGTTCATCCCGGTTCTTTCTTGGAGCCCTGCCAAAGGCTCAGTCTTGCAAAAGGCGCGCTTCTATCGCTGCGGCCGCGGCCGGGGATAGCACCAGCGCGGCGCGCAGGCGATCGAGGAAGGCGCGTTCGGCCGCGGACATCTCGGCCGTGATCGCGACGGCGGCGGCGTAGAGTTGGGCCGCCTGCATCGGGTCGGCGACCTCGGCGGCCAGGGCCTCCGGGCTCGCGGGCGCGTCGAGGTCGGCCAGCACCAGGTCGCGTTCGGCCGCGGTCAGCCCCGCCGCATCAAGCTGCCCGGCGATGGCCTGGCGTTCGGTGCGGTCCACCGCCCCATCGGCGGCGGCGGCGGCAACCATGGCGCGGATCAGCAGCAGCGCCTCGGCCTGTTCGGCGCGGGGGGCGGGCGCCTTGGGCGCGCTACGCCCGGTTTCCGGCAGCCGGCGCGCGGGCGCGGTTTCACCCCAGGGGGACGCGCTGTCGCGGCGGGGCGGCGAGATGTCGGCTGTCTTACGCGGCCTTGGTGGCGGTGCCTCGGCCGGCGCTGGCCCGGCTTTGGTCAAGGCCTCGACCGCCAGCCCGGCCAGGGAAGCCAAAGCGCGCACGGCCTGCGCCCCGGTTGAGCGGGAGGTGCCGAAAGGCGAGGCCGCCCGGCGGCGGCGCTTCGGCGAGCGGGCCGCCCCCCCGATCAACGCATCGGCCAGACGGTTGAAGTCGAACATGACCGCCCCCCCAATGTTCTTACCTATCATTTCTTTGCGCCGGGCACCGCGCCGAGGCAACCCCAGCGAACCCCATTCGTTCCAGGATGGTTGTCCGCGCTTCTTCGTTGCGGACCATTTCGTCATGGTGTGACCATAAGGAGGGCCGGTCGTGGACGTTGCCGCACGATCAGGGCGCGACAGGGCCATGGAAACCCAGTGCGCGCTATGCGCAGGTGCCGCGAAGGGCCTCTGCCATGCACTCAACGATGCCGATCATGCCATGCTCTCATCGGCCGCGACCTCGGTCAGGCTGCCCGCCCGCAGCGCCGTCTTCCGCGAGGGCGACCAGGCGCGGGCGGTGTTCACCCTGGTCGATGGCGCGGCCAAGCTGCTGCGCTCCATGCCCGATGGGCGGCAGCAGATCATCGGCTTCCGCTTCCCCGGCGACCTGATCGGCTACACTGCGCGGGATCGCTACCCCTTCGATGCCGAGCTTGTGGCCGACTCCACGGTCTGCCGGGTTGATCGCGGGCGGTTGGAGGTCATGATCCGGGATTGCGCCGCAATGTCCCACCGCCTGCTGGAGATGTGTGCCGAGGACCTGGCCTCGGCGCAGGACCAGCTTGGCGCCATGGCGCACCGCAGCGCCGAGGGCCGGGTCGCGACCTTCCTGCTGACGCTGCACGCCGCCGCGCGCCGTAGCGGCAGCGCAGGCAGCATCCTGTCTTTGCCGATGACGCGGACGGATATCGGCGACTACCTGGGGCTGACGATCGAAAGCGTCAGCCGCGTCTTCGCGTCGCTGCGCCGGGCAGGACTGGT
>JBBRWI010000304.1:0-4127 GCA_038249305.1 Acetobacterales bacterium | reverse complement strand
GGCCAGCTGCTTGAACATCTGCGGCGCCTGCGGCAGCGCGTAGAACTTGCCCGGGTGCAGCCGGGCGGGCACCAGGAAGTCGCGCGCGCCTTCCGGGCTGCTGGCGGTCAGCAGCGGCGTCTGGAATTCGGTGAAGCCCTGGGCCACCATGCGGGCGCGGATCGAGGCGATGACCCCCGCGCGCAGCATCAGGTTGCGGTGCTGGCGGTCGCGCCGCAGGTCCAGGAACCGGTAGCGCAGGCGCAGGTCCTCGGGGAATTGCTGGTCGCCCGCGACCTGGATCGGCAGCACCTCGGCCGCCGACTGCACATGCACCTCGCGCACGCGCAGTTCGATTGCGCCGGTCGGCAGGTTCGGGTTCACCGTGCTGCCTTCGCGCGCGACCACATCGCCGGTCAGCGTCACCACGCTTTCGGGGCGCAGCCGGTCCAGCACGTCAAAAACCGGGCTGCCGGTCGGGATCACGCATTGGGTAAGGCCATAGTGGTCGCGCAGGTCGATGAACAGCAACCCGCCGTGATCGCGCTTGCGATGCACCCAGCCGGACAGGCGCGCCGGCGCGCCGGCGTCGGTGGCGCGCAGGGCGCCGCAGGTATGGGTGCGATAGGCGTGCATCGAAGAAACCCCGGAATGCGGATCAGGCGCCGTCACAAGCGGGGGGCAGGGGCGCCTGTCAACCCCGACGGCTTCCCGCGCGCCCCATGCGCGGATACAAGCGGCGCAGATGTCCCGACGCCCCACCGCCCACGACCCCACCCCCGTCCTCATCACCACGACCGATGCCCTGGCCTCGCTCTGCGAACGGCTGCGCCAGGAGCCCTTTGTCACGGTGGACACCGAATTCATGCGGGAGCGGACCTATTGGCCCGAACTCTGCGTGGTCCAACTGGGCGGCATGAACGATACGGCCGTGGTCGATGCCCAGGCGGAGGACCTGGACCTGCTGCCCTTGGGCGCCCTGCTGGCCGATGAAAGCGTGGTCAAGGTCTTCCACGCCGCCCGCCAGGATGTCGAAATCTTCCTGCTGCGCTTCGGCGCCGTGCCGGTGCCGATGTTCGACACCCAGGTCGCCGCCATGGTCGCGGGCTTTGGCGACCAGGCCAGCTACGACAGCCTGGTCCGCGCGCTGGCCGGGGGCTCGATCGACAAGGCGCACCGGTTCAGCGACTGGTCGGCGCGGCCGCTGTCCCCTGCCCAGGTCGCCTATGCCGCCGCCGACGTGACCCATCTGCGCAGGGTTTATACCGCCCTGCTGGATCGGCTGGAGACGGAGAACCGCCTGGATTGGGTGCGCGCCGAAATGGCGGTGCTGGACAATCCCGCGACCTACCGCACCGAGCCCGAGGACGCCTGGGAACGGCTGAAACCCCGCACGACCAACCGGCGCTACCTGGCCACCCTGCGCGCCGCCGCCGCCTGGCGGGAGCGTGAGGCGCAGCGGGTGAACATCCCCCGCCAACGCCTGGTCCGCGACGAGACCCTGCTGGAGATCGCTGCTTCGGCCCCTGCGGATGCCGCCGAACTGACCCGCGCGCGCGGCATCTCCGAAGGCTTTGCCCGCGGCAAATCCGGCGTGTCGCTGCTGGCCGCCATCGCCGAGGCCGCGGCCCTGGCGGAGGACGCCCTGCCCGAGGCCCCGCGTGAGAAGCACAACGGCCCGCCGCCGTCCCCGGCGCTGGTCGCGTTGTTGAAGGTGCTGCTGGCGACCAAGGCCGAACAGCACGACGTGGCCCCCCGCCTGATCGCCAGCACCGAGGATCTGGAGCGCCTGGCCGCCGAAGCCGCCCCCGATGTGGCGGCGGTCCAGGGCTGGCGCCGGGTGGTCTTTGGCGAGGATGCGCTCGCGCTGAAGGCCGGGCGGCTCGCGCTGGGCGTGGATGGGCGCAAGGTCAGGCTGATCCCGGGCTGAGAGCCCGCGGCAGACGTTGCGGATGGCGGCCTCGCGGACCCGCAGCATCACCATGCTTGCCCCCGCCTGCTGCGCGCGGCGCAGACCATGCCGGCGGGATGCCTGGGGACGATGACAGGCACAGGTCTCTTTCCCTGGACATGGAATGAAGCCGAGCGCGCCAGCAAGGCGGGGTCAGGGTTGGCGACGCAATTCGCGGCGCGCGATGGCCATGCGATGCACCTCGGTCGGGCCTTCGTAAACCCGCATCAGGCGCACCTGCTGGTAGAATAATTGCAGCGGCAATTCCTTGGTCATGCCCATCGCGCCATGCGTCTGCATCGCCTGGTCCAGCACGTCCTGCGCCGTCTCGGTGGCAAAGACCTTGATCATCGAGGCCTCGGCCCGCACGTCGCCGCCGGCATCGAGCTTCTCGGCCGCCGCATGCGTCATCAGGCGCAGCGCATGCAGCCGGATCGCCGCATCGGCGATCCACCACTGGATCGCCTGCCGGTCCGCGAGCTTCACACCGAAGGTTGAACGCTGGTTGGCCTGGGCGACCATCATCTCCATCGCGCGGCGGATGATGCCGGCACAGCGCGCGCCCAATTGCAGGCGCCGGATGTTCAGCCGCAACTGCATCGGCGCGTAGCCCTGGCCGAGCACGCCGAGGACCTGGGCCTCGGGCAGGCGACAATCCTCGAACACCAGTTCATAGGTGCGCTTGCCGCCGATCATGGGGATCTCCCGCTCGATGATGAAGCCGGGCGTCCCTTTGTCCACGATGAAGGCGGTCATGCCTTCCTCGCGCTTGCCCTGGCCGGTGCGGGCCATGACGATGATGAAGTCGCTGTAGGGCACGCGGCTGACCCAGATCTTGCGTCCGTTCAGCACCCAATCCTCGCCGTCCTTGACCGCACGGGTCAGCATGCCGGCCGGGTCGCCACCGGCGCCAGGTTCGGAAATGGCAATGGCGGATTTCGTGCGCCCCTCGGCGTAAGGCACGAGGTAGCGCTCGCGCTGCTCCGGCGTCGCCGCCGCCATCAGCATATGCAGGTTGGGGGAATCGGGCGGGAATTCGAAGGGCGTGATGGTGCGGGAGACCTCTTCCTCCACGATCAGGCGCGTCACCGCGGGCAGGTTCACGCCGCCCATATCCTCGGGCACGTCCAGGCCCCAAAGTCCAAGTTCGCGGCACTTTTCCAGCAGCGGCGCTTCCTCTTCCTCGGTCAGCGCGTATTTGCCGCCCGAGGCTTCGCGCGCCAGGACGGCGGCCTCCAGCGGCATCAATTCGCGATCGACGAACTTCCGCACCAGATCCTGCAACATGCGCGCTTCGTCGTTCATGGGCGGTCCTCTCCAAATGCGACCAACCCGTCCACGGCGACCACGCCGTGGCCCTCCGGACGAATGATCAGCGGGTTGATTTCGGCGTCTTGCACTTTGGGCAGCAAGGCCAGGTTGGAAAGGGCCACGATCGCATGGGCCAGCGCCGTGACATCGCCGCGCGGCAGGTTGCGGAAGCCTTGCAGCATGCGCAATTCGGGCACGGCGGCGATCATGTCTCGCGCCGTGTCGAGGTCCACCGGGGCGATGCGCAAGGTGTTGCTGGCGCGCAGCTCGGCCAGAACGCCGCCCATGCCGAGCATCACAACCGGGCCGATTTCAGGATCGCGGCGGAAGCCCAGGATGACCTCGGCCAGACCCGTTTGCATGGCCGCCACCAGCACGCCGCGAATGCGCGCGTTGGGGAATGTCCGGGTGGCCGTGGCCAGGAATTCCGTGACCACGCCGGCGATGGCCGCATCGCCTTCGACATGCAGGCGCACCAGCCCCGCATCGGTCTTGTGCAAAATGTCGGGCGACAGGAGTTTGACCGCGCAGGGGCCGGCGATGCCGCGCACCTGCTCGGGCGCGGTGACGAGCAGGGTCTGCGCGACCTCGATGCCGAGGGTCGCGAACAAGGCGCAGGCCTGCATCTCGTCAAAGGCCTCGGCGCCCGCGACCCGGGCCGCGGCGGCGCTGACGTCCACGGCGGGCGGTGCCACGCGCGGCGCGCGCCAGGTCAGATAGGCGTGCAACGCATCGGCGCAGGTTTCCGGACTGCGAAAGGCGGCAATGCCGGCGTCGTCGCTGATCCGCAGCGCCTCGTCAGCCTGCGGCGCGCAGAACACCGCAATGGGCTTGCTGCCATCATAGACCGACAGGATATTCTCGTTCACCTGCCCCGGACGCAGGC
>JBBRWI010000303.1:0-4146 GCA_038249305.1 Acetobacterales bacterium | reverse complement strand
TGCGGCCGAACTGGCCCGCCTCGGGATCGCCCGTTCCTCGATGACGATCCAGGGCTTCGGTCAGACCCGTCTCCTGGTTCCGACCGCGGACAACGTGCGCGAGCCGCAGAACCGCCGCGTCGAGATCATCCTGCGCTGATCTCGATCATCCCGGACAGAACGGGGCGCCTTCGCAGGGAGGCGCCCCTTTTTGTTGGCCGGCGTTGGCCCCAAAAGTGGGGCATAAAAAAAGGACGCCCGGAGGCGTCCCTTTCACTTGGCGGCGCGCGACGTTCAGCGCGCGGTCGTCGCCGTGGGCGCCGTGGTACTGCGGTTGGTCGCCGGCGTGGCCTGCGCCGTTCGGGTCGGCTGTGTCGTTGACGCCTGGCGCGTCGGGGCGGCGCTGGTGCAAGCCGGGGCATCGTGTAGCGTCTGGATTCGGCGGTTGGCGGTCACCTGTTGCAAGCCAACACGGCCCGAAGCCGCCAGCGCTTCCTGGAACAATGCACCCACGTCGCGGCAGAAGTGCGAGCCCTGGCGGATGCCTTCCTGCGAATGAGTATTGGCCAGGGTGGTGATGTAGTTGTCCACGGCCGACGCGCTGCCGCGATAATAGGTACGAATGGTCGTCAGCGTGGTGCGCAATTCGGTCTGATTGCGGTTCATGAACTGTCCGTACTCGGTGTACTTGTCGCAGGTCAGCGCCGCGACCATCAATTGGCTTTGCAGGGCGCGCATGTCAAAGGCAGCCCGCTGGGCGGCCGGCATGCAGGATTGCGCCACGGCCGGGGCCGCGATGGATGCCGCGACAAGCCCGGCGATCAGGGGACGAATGATGGACTTCACGCTGGCTCTCCCGCCGATAAAGGGTCGTTAAGCCTTCTACACAGTTCGAAGCGCCATTGCGAACCCTCTCTTTGGTAACGGGAATCGCGTGACGTCATGGGCTTGGAAGATGTTGTGAACCTGTGGCCCCAGGACCACGGTTTTTCACGCAGCCTTCGGCTTCCTCCGACCGGACAACCGCGACAGGTCCTTCAGGCGCCGGTCGAGGAAGGCCATGGTCGGCGCGAGGTCATCGCTTTCATCGGTCAGCCAGAAGGCCAGCGTCGTCCCATAGACCGCAGCCAGGCTCGCCCGGCGGGTATACCAGGAGATATCGGCCGAGGTATCGCCGGCGGCATGCCACATGGCGTCGACGGTCCGCGCGGTGCAGCGAATTGCCGCCCGGGCGTTCCAGGGCAACGCCAACATCGCCAACCCGCGCCGCACCGCCGCCTTGTCCGCCTGGGCCGCCCTCAAGCGCAACTCGATCACGCGGCGGATCCGGGCAGGAACGCGCAGGGCGGTGAGCGAGTCTGCTACGGCGGCGCCCGCCATGTCGCGATCGGCCAGGTCGCTCCAGGCCTCGACCATGCCGACAGGGCCAGTCGGGAAGAGGAAGGGCGCGTCGGCCACCGACAGGCCGGCGGCGGCTGCCTCCGGGCTTGCCAGTCCATGCCGCAGGGCGGCCTCGGTCCAGCCTTGGTCGGGCACCTGCGGCAGCATGGCGCGCAGGGCGGCATCGCGTTCGGGGCTGCGCTCGATCATGCGGCGGGGTCCGTCTCGGCGGGTTTGGGTGCGTGTTGGGCCAGTTCCTCGATGAAGCCGAGCAACGAGAGGTCATGCATGCGCATCGGATAGAGCACCCCGTCCAGATGGTCGATTTCGTGCTGCATGACGCGGGCGAGCAGACCCTCTGCCTCGCCCTCCATCACGCGGCCGTCCAGGGCCAGGCCGCGGAAGCCGACCCGCGGGCTGCGGCGGACGGCGCCGCGCAGGCCTGGGATGGACAGGCAGCCCTCGAAGGCGACCTCCTCCACCGGGTCGAGCAGGGTGATCTCGGGGTTGATCAGCGCCGCCACGCCGTCCTGGCCCTCGCGCCAGACGAACAGGCGCAGCGAGGCATGCACCTGTGGCGCGGCCAGGCCGAGGCCCCGGGCGTCCAGCATCGTCTCCCCCATGTCCAGCACCAGACGGCGGAGTTCGGGCGCCGTCGGGTCGGCCACGGGCGCCGCACGCAGCAGCAGGACAGGGTGCCCGAGGCGGGCGATCTTCAACAAGGACATGCTGGGATAGATAGGCGCTGCATCGCCGGAGCGACAGGAGGTGCCGTCCAAGCAAAACATCAGCGGGGGCTTCCATCCGGCTGCATCTGCATGCTAGACGCTGCTCTTCCGCGACGGGTCACGGCCCGGCGCTCTTCCCGTTTCGCGCAGTTCGCGCCCATTTTGCAGGAGTTGCACCGCGTGCAGGTCGTCGTCCGCGACAACAATATCGATCAGGCCCTCAAGGCGCTGAAGAAGAAGCTCCAGCGTGAGGGCGTCTTCCGTGAAATGAAGCTTCGTCGTCATTACGAGAAGCCCTCCGAGCGCCGCGCGCGGGAAGCGGCCGAGGCCGTTCGCCGCGCCCGCAAGGTCGAGCGCAAGCGCCTGGAGCGTGAAGGCTTCTAATTTTGACGGGCGCCGCAAGGCGCCCCTATCGGCGATGCGGCGGCGGGGAAATTTCTCGCCGCCTTTTTTATTGCCGCGGCCCAGTGATCATCCCGCCCGGAGGGATCACCCCCGGGCGGCGTTGCGCTACTTCTGCAGCGCCTGCACGATCTGCTGCGTCACCTTCTTCGCATCGCCAAACAGCATCATCGTATTGTCGCGGAAGAACAACTCGTTCTCGACGCCGGCGTAGCCCGACGCCATGCCGCGCTTGACAAAGAACACCGTCTTGGCTCGCTCCACGTCCAGGATCGGCATGCCGTAGATGGCGCTGGACTTGTCGGTCTTGGCGGCCGGGTTGGTCACGTCATTCGCCCCGATGACGTAAGCCACATCGGCCTCGGCGAATTCGGGGTTGATCTCTTCCAACTCATGCACCTCATCATAGGGCACGTTGGCTTCGGCCAGCAGCACGTTCATGTGGCCGGGCATGCGGCCCGCGACCGGGTGGATGGCGTAGGAGACCTCCACGCCCTCCTTCTTCAGCAGATCGGCCATTTCGCGCACCACCTGCTGCGCCTGTGCGACCGCCATGCCGTAGCCGGGCACCACGATCACCTTCTGGGCGTTCTTCATGATGTAGGCGGCATCTTCCGGGCTGCCGTTCTTCGTCGGCCGCGCCGGGCCACCGCTGCCCTCCGCCGGGGCGTTGCCACCCGTGGTGCCGAAGCCGCCCAGCAGCACGTTGATGATGCTGCGGTTCATGCCCTTGCACATGATGTAGGACAGGATCGCGCCGGAGGCGCCGACCAGCGCGCCGGTCACGATCAGCAGCAGATTGCCGATGGTGAAGCCGATGCCGGCGGCGGCCCAGCCCGAATAGCTGTTCAGCATGGACACCACGACCGGCATGTCCGCCCCCCCGATCGGGATGATCAGCAGGAAGCCCAAGGCAAAGGCCAGGATCGCGATCATCCAGAACAGCACCTGGTTGCCGGTGATCACGAACAACACCGTCAGCAGCAGCAGCAGGATGCCAAGCCCGAGGTTCAGCTGGTGCTGCCCCTTGAACATGATCGGCGCGCCGGACATGCGCCCATCCAGCTTGGCGAAGGCGATCAGCGAGCCGGAGAAGGTCACCGCACCGATGGCAAGACCCAGCGACATCTCGACCAGCGACGCTGCCTTGATGGCACCCCGCGTGCCGATGCCGAAGGATTCGGGGCTGTAGAAAGCCGCCGCCGCGACAAACACCGCGGCCATGCCGACCAGGCTGTGGAAAAAGGCGACCAACTGCGGCAGCGACGTCATCTGGATGCGCTGCGCCAGCAGCGTGCCGATGCTGCCGCCGATCGCGATGCCCGAGACGATCAAGGCAAAGCCGCCGAAATCGATGCCGCCCTGGAACACCGTCGCCACCACGGCGATACCCATGCCGACCATGCCGAACAGGTTGCCCTGGCGGCTGCTCTCGGGGTTCGACAGGCCGCGCAGGGCCAGGATGAACAGGACGGAGGCGACGAGATACGCCAGCGTGGAAATCGCGGCCATGATCTCAGCCCTTCCGCTTGAACATCGCGAGCATGCGTCGCGTCACGATGAACCCACCAAAAATGTTCACCGAGGCGAGCACCACGCCGAGGAAGCCGAAGACCCGCGCGACCGGGCTTTCCGCCATGCCGGCGGCCAGGATCGC
>JBBRWI010000302.1:0-4158 GCA_038249305.1 Acetobacterales bacterium | reverse complement strand
GGGGGATGGAGATCACGGCGGCGGACGTGGCGCCCCAAAGCTTTGTCATCGTGGATCAGCATCATATGGTGGACAAGCGCAACGTGGACATGATCCGCGATGCGGCCCCCGGCATCACCATCATCCGGATGCCGCACACCCATCATCGCCCGGTCATCACGATTGCCGGTTCCGCCCTCGCCTCCCGGCTTTTCCGCGCGGCCATGGCGGGCGATGCGCAGGACCTTGGGCGGCAGACGGCCCTGGCGCGACGCGCCTCGGCGCATCGCTCCTACCACCTGTTCCGTGCGGCGGCGGCACGGCATCCCGCCTGGGCCGTCGGCATTTTCAGGCGCGAGGCGGCGCGGATGGTCGCGGACGAGGCGACAAACGCCAAAACACTGTATCACAAGCTGCTGCGCCGACTGGCAGCGCAGACGGCGCGGGGGGGCGATTTCATCGTCGCGGTCGCATGGGCGGAAGCCGCGGTCGCGGCCGCCACCGACGAGGCATCGCGTGTCTTAGCGCAGTCCGGCCTCGCTGCCTTCCTGCTGCGCAAAGGCCAGGCCTCCGGCCAAGCCGAAGACGTCACCAGCGCGATCGCGGCGGCGCGCGCCGCCCTGGTCACGGCCCCGTCGCACCGCCCCGCGCTCCGCGTCCTGGCCACCGCCCTCGGTGTGGCCGGGGCCTTTGCCGAGGCGGCCGCCACCATGCGCCACGTCCTGGCGCTCGACCCGGCCGACCCGTCGGGGCAGCACGCACTGGCCCTGTACCTGATCCACAACCGCGACCGGCCTGGCGCGATCGCCGCCGCGCGGGCCGCCGTCGCGCAGATGCCCGACAATTTGGCCTTTCAAAAGCGCCTCGCCGGGGCCGAGGCGATGCGCCCCTGACCCCCCGGCTTGCGCGGCCCCAACCCGCCGCGCCAGACTCGCCCCCATGAAACCCTGCCGCGCCCCCGACCCGCATCCCCTGACCCCCGCCTATCGCCTGCCCCCCGGCGCCTGCGATGCGCATTGCCATGTGTTCGGCCCGGCGGACGTCTTCGCCTATGCCGAGGACCGCGCCTACACCCCGCCGGATGCGCCCTTCGTGGCCTTGCAGGCCTTGCACCGCACCCTTGGGATCAGCCGGGCGGTGATCGTGCATGCCTCCTGCCACGGCACCGACATGACCGTGACGCTGGATGGCATCGCGCGCAGCGGCGGCACCATGCGCGGCGTGGCGGTGGTGGATGGCCGCATCAACCGGGCCGAGGTCGAGCGCCTGCACGCGGGCGGCATCCGCGGCGTGCGGTTCAACTTCGTCCGCCATCTGGGCGGCGTGCCGGACCTCGCGATGATGGACCGCGTGCTGGCGCTGGTCGAACCCTTCGGCTGGCATGTCGTGCTGCACCTGGATGCGCAGGATGTCGCCGACCTGGCACCCCGCATCGACCGCATACGCATCCCCTTCGTGATCGACCACATGGGCCGGGTGCAGGCGAAACTGGGCATCGACCAGCCACCGTTCCGCGTCCTGCTGGGGCTGCTGGAGAACCCCCTGGCCTGGGTGAAGATTTGCGGCGCCGAGCGCGTGTCGGTCGGCCGGGCACCGTTCGAGGATGCCATCCCCTTCGCCCAGGCGCTGCTGGCGGTGGCGCCGGACCGCTGCCTCTGGGGCACCGACTGGCCGCATCCGAATATTTCGCAGGACATGCCGAACGACGGCGCGCTGGTCGATCTGTTCGCCCGCTTCACCGATGACGATGCGGTGCGGCATCAGGTGCTGGTGGACAACCCGACCCGCCTCTATTGGCCGGAGGCTATGCCGTGAAACGCCTGCTGCTCGGCCTGGTTCTGCTGGCCGGCACCGCGCAGGCCCAGATCAGCGCCCTGCCGCCCGGGGTCGAGGCAGCGCTGGCGGCACTCGGCCCGGTGGTCGATCCCGCCCGCACCACGGCAATCCTGGCCCCCTTCCAGCGGTCTTTCCCGCGCCCCGGGGTCAGGGAGATCCTCGACCAGCCCTATGGCCCCGATCCGCGCCAGCAGCTGGACATCTTTGCGCCGGGGACCGCCGGCCCCGCGCGGCCGATCCTGGTCTTCGTCCATGGCGGCGCCTTCGTCGCCGGCAACAAGCGCAGCACCACCGGCTTCCCCTACCAGAATGTCGGCGCCTGGGCGGTGGGGGCGGGGATGATCGGGGTCAACGTGACCTACCGCCTCGCCCCCGCGCATCCCTGGCCGGCGGCAGCCGTGGACCTGCGCGATGCGATCGGCTGGGTCCGCGCGCAGGCCGCGGGTTTCGGCGGCGACCCCGCGCGCATCATCCTGATGGGCCATTCGGCCGGCGCCGCCCATGCCGCCGCCTATGCAGCACAGCCTGCCTTGCGCGACGCCGCTGGCGGCGGGATCGCGGGGCTGGTGCTGGTTTCCGGCCTGTACGACATCGCGCGGCTGGCGCCCTCGGCCGGGCTTGTCGCCTATTACGGCGACGACCTGGCGCTCCATGCGGAACGCGGGTCGCTCGATGGGCTGGCGGCCTCGACCCTGCCGATCATCCAGGCGACGGCGGCGCTCGACCCGCCGGATTTCATCCAGCAGGGCGCCTTGTTGCAGGCCGCCCTCTGCGCCCGGCCGGCCGGTTGCGCGCCGGCGCTGGCGCGGCTGGCCGGACACAACCACCTGTCCACCGTCTTCGCGATCGGCACCGCGGACCGCCAATTGTCGGATGCGATCGCGGGGTTCGTGCAGCGGGTGCGGTGATCCGTGCCCCCCCGCTTGCCTCCCGCCCCCGGGGAGGACATTTATGCCGCCAAACGCACCTCCGACCCGGCCGGACCCATGGAAACCCTTCTGAACACCACCGCCCCGAACGGCGTCGATCCGGTCAAGGACGGCGACCAAAAGACCTTCATGCAGGATGTCGTCCAGGCCAGCCAGGAGGTCCCGGTCCTGGTGGATTTCTGGGCGACCTGGTGCGGCCCGTGCAAGGCGCTGACCCCGGCGCTGGAAAAGGTCACCCGCGCCGCCGGCGGACGGGTGCGCCTGGTCAAGATCGACATCGACAAGAACCAGGCCCTGGTCCAGCAACTGTCGCAGATGGGCCTGCCGCTGCAATCGGTGCCAACCGTGGTCGCCTTCTGGCAGGGCCAGATCCTTGACCTGTTCCAGGGCGCCTTGCCGGAAAGCGGCATCCAGAAATTCGTCGAGGGCCTGCTGAAGACCGCCGGTGGCCAGATGCCCGGCGCCGACCTGCTGGCCGAAGCCCGCGCCGCCGTCGAGGCCGGCGACCACCAGGGCGCGCTGGAACTCTTCGGCGCCCTGGCCCAGGCCGAGCCGGAAAACCCCGAGGCCCTGGCCGGCGTCGCCCGCGCGTTGATGGCGCTGGGCGAGGAAGACCAGGCCCTGGCGGTGCTGAATTCCGCTCCGGAGAAGATCGCCCAGCACGCCGAGATCGCCTCCGCCCGGTCGCAGCTGGAGCTGGCCATCATGGGCCGCGCCGCGCGAGAGAAACTGGCCGAGTTCGAACAGCGGCTGGCGGCCGATGCGAACGACCACGCGGCGCGAATCGACCTTGCCATCGCGCTGAATGCGATGGACCAGCGCGACGCCGCGACCGATGCCCTGCTTGACGCCATGAAGCGCGATAGCACTTGGGGGGAACAGGCCGCCCGCAAGCAGCTGCTGAAGTTCTTCGAAGCCTGGGGTTTCGACGATCCGGCAGCCAAGGCAGGGCGCCGCAAACTGTCCGCGCTGCTGTTCCGCTGATCCCCGGCGGTACTGCTGCACGGCCCCGGGGCAAGGCCCCACCCGAAGGGTTTCGTATGATGTCCGCCTTGACCGTCAGCCTCGCCGACCTGCCGGAGGAGATCGCGGTCTTCCCGTTGTCCGGTGCGCTGCTCCTGCCACAGGGGCGGCTGCCGCTGAACATCTTCGAGCCCCGCTACATCGCCCTGATCGAGGATGCGATGGGTGCGGGGCGGATGATCGGGATGATCCAGCCGGATGGCTCCGCCACCCGCGGGTTCAGTGGGCCGTCGCTGTACCGCGTCGGCTGCGTCGGGCGGATCTCCTCCTTTTCGGAATCGGAGGACGGGCGCTTCCTGATCACCCTGAACGGGCTGCTGCGCTTCGCCGTGGTCGAGGAGGTGGCACTGCGCCGCGGCTATCGGCGGGTGCGGGCCGACTACAGCGCCTT
>JBBRWI010000301.1:0-4193 GCA_038249305.1 Acetobacterales bacterium | reverse complement strand
TGCGGTACGGGGCGATAGGGGGCGGCAATCCAGGCCGGGCCATCGAGTGTTGTCGGTGCATCGGGGGCGGCGTGCAAAATGGCTGCGATCAATGCAGGCAGGTGCCGGGGTGTCGTGGCAAAGGGCTCTGGCGCGACGCCGTGCCAGATCAACGGCAGATGGAAGGTCGATGGGGCCTCGGCGGCGACAACGATGGGGATGATCGGATGGGCGCGGCTGCCGGCATGGAAGTCGCGCAGATCAAGCGCGTAATCCTCGGCCTGCGCCATCGCGGCGCGATCGGCGCGGGCCGTCTTGAACTCCAGCACCAACAGCAGCTTCGGTGTGACGATCACCACGTCGCAGCGCTTTTCCAGGCGCATCAGGTCGTATTCCAGCGCGATCATCCAGGCACCGCCGCCAGCGTCGCGGACCAGGCGTTTCAGTGTGTCGACCTGTGGCGTCCAGGCGATGGTCTGCCCGGCCTCGGTGCCCAGGCGCAGCGATTGCGCCGCGGCCAGGCGGCCCACGACATCGGCGGTTTGCATGGCCAGCAGTTGGTCGCCGGTGCAGGCGAACCAGGGTGTCATCGCCGCCTGGGCCAGGTTGCCAGCAGCACGCTGCCGAGGAGCAAGGCAAAGCCCAGCACATGCGACGCCGTCGCACGCTCCCCCAGCACCAGGATCGCCACCGCCGCCGCCGTACCCGGCAGGAAGGCGGTAAAGATCCCCGCCACCCCGGCCTCCACCCGCTGCAACCCCGCATACCAAAGCAACAGGCACGCCACGCTCGCGGTCAGCGCGTGGAACACCAGCAACCCCAACACCACCGGATCGGCCAATGCCAGGACATCGCCCAGGAACGGAAGGCAGAACGGCACCAGCAGCGCCACCGAAAACACCTGCATCCAGAGCGAAGCGGTCACCACCGGCACGCGGCCCGCGATGCGCCGCGCCAGCACGGCATAGATCGCCTCGCCGCAGACCGCGACGAACACCAGCGCATCGCCCCAAAGCGATCCCGTCACGCCGCCGCCCCGCGCCAGCGCAATCGCACCCATGCCGCCGGCGGCCAGCACCACCGCCAGCCATTGCCGCGGCGCCAGGGTTTCCCGCAGGAACACGGCCCCGCCCAGCGCGATCACCGCGGGCAGGGTTGCCAGCACCAGCCCCGCCTCCAGCGCCCCGGTCAGCCGCAGCCCCGCCAGCAGCGCCGCGTTGTAGAGCACCGTCCCGAACGCCGCCTGCCAGAACAGGTTTGTCCGCACATCGCGCGGTACCGTCACCGGGCCATCGATCATCCGCGCCAGTGGCCACAGGACCGCGCAGGCGATCAGGCAGCGCAAGCCCGCGATCATCGGCACCGAGAGATCCTCGGCCAGCAGTTTCGCCACCGCGACATTGACCCCGACCAGCGCCATCGACGACGCCAATTGAAGGTAGGCGATCAGGCCTCCTCGCCCGCCCGCCGAAAGGGCGAGCCTTCGGCGAGCACGACCATCTCGGCCGCCATCGCCGCGCGTTCGCGGGCCAGGAAATCGGCGATGGCGGAGCGCAGTCCGCGGTGTTCGATCCAATGCGCCGAATGGGTGGCGACCGGCAGGTAGCCGCGCTGGATCTTGTGCTGGCCCTGCGCCCCGGCCTCGACCCGTGCGATGCCATGGGCGATGGCGAAATCGATCGCCTGATAGTAGCAGAGTTCGAAATGCAGGAAGGGCGCCTCGACCAGCGTGCCCCAGTTGCGGCCGTAGAGCGCATCATCGCCGCGCAGGTTCAGCGCCGCGGCCACCGGTTCGCCATCCTTTTCCGCGACCATCAGCACGATGCGGTCGCCCAGGCGTTCGGCCAGCAGTGGCCAGAATGTCTCGGTCAGGTAGGCGCTGCCCCATTTGCGATCGACGGTGTTCTGGTAGCAGCGGTTGAACACCTTCCAGTGCCGGGGCGTGATGGCGCTGCCCTGCAAGGCGCGAAACACCAACCCCGCGTTCTGCGCGTCGCGCCGTTCGCGCCGGATCGACTTGCGCTTGCTGGCCCGCATGGTGCCCAAAAAATCGTCGAAACAGCCGAAGCCCGCGTTGGACCAGTGGAACTGCACGCCGGTCCGGTGCAACCAGCCGGCCGATGCCAGCCCGCGCGCCTCGGCCTCGGGGCAGAAGGTGACGTGGCAGGAGGAGAAGCCGATGTCGCGTGTCGCCTGCTGCAGGGCGGTGGCAAAAACCACGGGGTCGATGCCCCCCAGCAGCCGCGGTCCCGGCACCGGGCTGAAGGGCACGGCGACCTGCAATTTCGGATAGTACTGGCCGCCGGCGCGCTCGAACGCCTGCGCCCAGCCATGATCGAACACGTATTCGCCGTAGGAATGGCTTTTGGCATAGGCCGGCGCACCGCCGACGATCCGCCCGGCCGCGTCGCGCAGCACCGCGTGTTGCGGCAGCCAGCCGGTCCGGGCGGAGGCGGAACCGCTGTCCTCCAGCGCCGCCAGGAACCCATGGCCGACAAAGGGATTCCCGCCCCCCGCCAGCGCATCCCATTCCCGCGCCGGGATTTCACTGATGGCGCGGTGCAGGGTCAGCGAGAATTCCGTCATGCGTGGGATGTCGTCCCACCCCGCCGGGGTGCAACCTGGCGGCTAGCGCGCATGTGCGGGTTCGGGCGCGAGGGCGGCCGTGTCGGCGACGCTGTCCACCGCGACGATCAGCCCGTCGCTGATGGAATAGATGTCGATGAAGCAGGCCGACAGGCGCCGCCCGTCGCGGCTTTGGGCGATGATCCGGCCGCGCACGACAACGCGCCCGCCGTCGGCGGCAAACATCTCATCGGCCTTGGGCGCCCAATAGGCGAAGGGTGCGCGCAGCGCCGGCAGCAACACGCCGAGCACATCCTCCGGCCCGACAAACACCGCCTGCCGCACCGGCATGCCGGGGCAGACCCGCCAGCGCACCTGCGGATGCAGCAGCGCCGCCGCAGGCTGCGCGAACCAACGGCGGACGGTGGCGATGGCGCCGTCGTCGGTCATGCGAGTTCGAAAATCCCCTCGACCTCGACCGCCGCGTCGCCCGGCAGGGCGATGACGCCGATCGCGCTGCGGGCATGCCGCCCCGCGTCGCCGAAGACCGCGACGGCGGTGTCCGAGGCACCATTGATCACCAGCGGCTGATCGGTGAAATCCGCGGTCGAGGCAACATAGCCGGTGATCCGCAGCACTCGCTTCACCCGGTCCAGATCGCCGCCCGCGGCCGTCTTCAGATGTGCCAGCATGGCCAGGAAGCAGTTCTTCGCCCCTTCCTGCCCGGTTTCCAGCGAAACGCCCGCGCCCAGCTTGCCGACCGGCCAGATCGCCCCGTCACGGCGCGGCACCTGGCCGGAGACGAAGACGATCGAACCGGCCACGGTGAAGGGAATGTAGTTGGCGACCGGGGCGGCGGCACCCGGCAGTACCAGGCCGAGTTCGGCCAGGCGGGCTTCGATCTGTCCAGCCATGCGGGCGACTCCATGATGACGGTTGCAGGCGGGGATGATTGCCCATGGCGTGGCCGACGGGAAGCGATGGCGCGCGCCTGGCGGTTGGGTTAACCGCAATCCCATGCACATCGCCGCCACCTATGTCGCCCTGCACACGCTGCTGCTGATGGTTTTGGCGGTGCTGGTGATCCGCCAGCGCCGCCGCGCCTCGGTCGAGATCGGCGATGGCGGCGACAAGCCGCTGTTCCGTGCGATCCGGGTGCATGCGAATGCGGTCGAGCAGGCCGCGCCGACCTTTGCCATGCTGATCCTGCTGGCGGCTTTGGCGGCGCCCGCCTGGGCCTTGCACGCCTTCGGTATCGCCACAGTGGCGGGGCGCCTCGCCCATGCCTGGGGGCTTGCGGGGGGGATGCAACGCCTATTCTGGCGACAGGTCGGGATGGGCTTGAGTTGGACGGCACTCGGCCTGGGGGCTATTGCGCTGCTGGTGCTGGGCTAGAGCAATATCGGATCAGATGCAATCATCTGATCCGATTTCTTGCTCTGGATTCAACGGCTTCTAGAGCAATATCGGATCAGATGCAATCATCTGATCCGATTTCTTGCTCTGGATTCAACGGCTTCTAGAGCACGAGATCGATCCACTTGGATCGATCTTGCTCTAGCCGACCAGACGAAACGCCCGCCGCCGCCCGGTCGGCGAGGGCGCCTGCGGCAAGTCCAGCGGCAGCAGGGGGCCGGGCGCGACAGCAT
>JBBRWI010000300.1:0-4196 GCA_038249305.1 Acetobacterales bacterium | reverse complement strand
GGCGACACGTTGCTGCTGCCCGCCCGACAATTCGTCGGGGTAGGCATCGACCTTGGCGGCCAGGCCCACGCGGGCGAGCAGCGCGCGGCCCTCGGCCTCGACCTCGGCCGCGGGGCGTTTCTTGACCAGCCGGGGTGCGACGGTGACGTTGCGCAGCGCGGTCATGTTCTGGAACAGGTTGTATTGCTGGAAGACGATGGCGAAGCGGTCGCGCACCGCGCGCAGCGAGGCGCGGTCGGCATAGTCCACCGCCTGCCCGCCCACCATCACCGTGCCCGCGCGCGGCTTCAGCAAGCCGACCAGGGTCCGCAGCACGGTCGATTTGCCCGAGCCTGACGGGCCGATCAGCCCGACCACCGCCCCGCGCGGGACCGACAGCGTGATCCCGCTCAGCACATCGGTCTTGCCGCCATAGGAGGCGGTTAGGCCCTCGATCGCCAGGAAGCCCAAGGTCTGTCCCTACATTGACGGCGGATGGTTCATGCGGTCGCGCGGCGCGTCAAGCAGTGATGGCGAAGCATCACGCGGCGGGGAGTGGTGCCGCGCCGCCATTCCGCTATGTTTTGCTGCATGCTGCTTCGCATCGCGGGCCTGTGCCGCCCGGCCCCTGTCGCCATCACGGTTTTTGGCCACGTGGTCCTGGCGTATCCGGGCGAATCCCTGGCCGCGTCACTGATCGCTGCGGGGATCACGCGCTTCGGCGAGGGCATTTCCCCGCGCCTCGCCTTCTGCCACATGGGCGTGTGCCAGCAATGCCTGGTGCGGGTGGATGGGCGCCTGGTGCAGGCCTGCCTGACACCGGTCGCCGCCGGCCAGGTGGTCGCATGATGCACGACATCGCGGTCCTGGGCGGCGGCCCCGCCGGCATGGCGGCGGCGACCGAGGCGGCCCGCGCCGGCGCCCGCACCGTGCTGCTGGAGGAAAGCCCGAGGCCCGGCGGCCAGGTCTATCGCAGCCCCGCTTTCGACGGCCCGCGCGATGCCGACCGGCGGGCCGGCGACGCGCTGCGCGCCGCCCTGGCGGAAAGCGGTGCCGAGGTGGTGTGCGGCCACCGCGTCTGGGGCCTGGGCGGCGGGCCGCTGGTGGCCGAGGGCGCCGCCCCCTTCACCCTTTCCGCCCTGGGGGCCGAGATCAGCGCGCGCGCGCTGATCCTGGCGACCGGCACACATGAACGCATCATCCCCTTTCCGGGCTGGACGCTGCCGGGCGTCCTCGGCCTGGCGGCGGCGACGATCCTGCTCAAGGCGCAAGGCGTCCTGCCCGGCCGCCGCGTCGTGGTCGCGGGCGTGGGGCCGCTGCTCTATGCGGTCGCGGCCAAGATCCTGGCAGCGGGCGGGCAGGTCGTGGCGCTGGTCGATGGCGCGACCAATGCCGACTGGGCGCGCGCCTTGCCCACGCTTGCGGCACGGCCCGACGTGCTGGCGCGGGGCCTCGCCTGGCGCGCGCGGATCGCGGCCGCCGGCGTGCCGGTGCTGATGGCTGCGCGGGTGACCGAGGCCCTGGGCGATAGCGTGCTGTCGGCGGTGCGCGTGGACGGGCGGCTGATGCCGGCCGACGCGCTCTGCATCGGCCATGGGCTGGTGCCGGCGACCGAGGCCAGCCGCACCTATCGCGCGGCCCATGTGCACGAACCCGGCCTTGGCGGCTGGGTGCCGGTGCTGGATGCGGACCGGCGCACCACCGTGCGGTTGCTCTATGCCGCCGGGGATGGATCGGGCGTGCGGGGTGCCGCGGCGGCCCCCGCATCGGGGCGGCTGGCGGCGCGGGCCGCGCTGCGCGACCTGGGGTTTGCGCCCGGGGGCCGCGATCCGGCCGGGGCATTTGCCCGCGCGGCGGCGGCCGGCGCGGCGATGGCGGGGATGATGGCGCTGCGCCCGGCACTGGTCGCGGCGATCCCGCCCGACACCGTGGTCTGCCGCTGCGAAGGCATTTCGCGCGCACAGATCGAGGCAGCGGCCGATGCGGGTGCCGGGACGATGAACCAGTTGAAGCATTTCTGTAGGCTTGGCATGGGCCCCTGCCAGGGGCGGATGTGTGGCGACGCCGCAGCCGCACTCCTGGCCGCGCGGCAAGGCATGCCGATCGCCGCGGTCGGCTTCCACACCGGCCGCATTCCGCTGCGGCCGGTGCCGATGGACGCGATCCTCGGCGATTTCGACTACGCCGACATCCCCGTGCCAGCCCCGGCGCCGTTGTGACCTATGATTGCGCCATCGTCGGCGCCGGCGTCATGGGCTGTTCGACGGCGCTGTTCCTGGCGCGCGCCGGGATGCGTGTGGTGCTGCTCGATCGCGGCGAGATCTGCCGCGAGGCCTCCGGCGTCAACGCCGGCACGCTGACCATGCAGATGACGCGCGCGGCCTTGGTGCCCTACGCGTTGCGGGCGCATGAGATGTGGTTGCGTATGCCCGAATGGTGCGACGGGCGCGGCGTGCTGGCGACGGCCTGCCCCGGCCTGTCGGTCGCCTTCACGCCGCAGGAAGCGGCGATGCTGGAAGAACGCGCCGCGGCGCGGCGGGCGGCGGGCGCACCGATCGAGATGATCTCCGGCGCCGCGGCGCAGGCGATCGAACCGGGGCTGGCCGATGGCGTGCTGCTGGCCGGGCATTGCCCGATCGATGGGTTCTGTTCCGCCTATTTGACCGGGCTGGCCTTTCGCGGGGCCTTGCTGAATGCCGGCGTGACCTTGCTGGAAAATACGCCGGTGCGCGGCGTGGCCGGGCGCTTCGTGCTGGACACCCCGGCCGGGCCGATCGGCGCGACGCGGCTGGTCCTGGCGGGCGGTGTCTGGCTGCAGGACATGGCGGCCTGGCTTGGCGTATCGCTGCCGATCAAGGTGTTGGTGAACCAGTTGATCGTCACCGAACGCCTGGCCCCGGTGATGCGGACGGTGCTGGGGGTCGCATCGGGGCTGCTCAGCCTGAAGCAATACGCCAATGGCACCGTGCTGATCGGCGGCGGCTGGCAAGGGATCGGCGACCGCCTGCGCGGCGGGCTTGCGGTGAAGCCCGAAAGCTTTTTGGGCAACATCCGCCTGGCCGCCCATACCGTTCCCGCGCTGCGCGATGCGCGCGTGGTGCGGTCCTGGCTGGGGCTGGAAGCCGAGACCGCCGATGCGCTGCCCGTCATTGGCCCGGTCCCCGGCGTGGCCGATGCCTGGACCATCGGCGCGGTCCATTCCGGCTACACCAGCGGCCCCTACATGGGCAAAATCCTCGCCCAGGCGATCCTCGGGCAGACCCCCGAATTGCCGCTGTTTCCCATGGAGCGCCTGTGATGCGGTTTGGCGGCATTTTCCCTTCGACCGTGCTGCCGATGCGCGCGGATTTTTCACCGGATTGGGAGGCCTATGCCGCGCACACGGAACACTGCGTGCAACGGCCGGGTATCGCAGGCGTGCTGATCAACGGCCATGCGGGTGAGAACTACGTCATCAGCGCCGCCGAAAAGCGTCGCGCGGTGGAGGTTACGGCGGCGACCCTGACGGACCGCCTGATCGTCGCCGGCGTCAACGCGGAATCGAGTGCCGAGGCCGCCGCCGAAGCCCGCGACGCGCGCGCCGCCGGTGCCCATGCGGTGATGGTCTTCCTGCCCAACAGCTTTGCCCTGGCGCATACCACCGCGATGTCGCTGCTGCACCATCGCGCCATCGCCGATGCGGTGCCGGACATGCCGCTGTATCTGTTCCAGGCGCACCACGCCGCCGGGCGGATGGGGTTCGCGCCGGAAACCCTGGCGGCGCTGCTGGAAATCCCGACCGTCGTCGGCATCAAGGAAGGCGGCTGGGAGGTCGATGCCTATGACGCGCTGCGCCGCCTGACCAGGCGCCTGCGCCCCGATGTTGCGGTCTGCGCCAGCGGCGATGAACATCTGCTGGCCTGCATGGTGCATGGCAGCGACGGCAGCCTGGTGTCGCTCGCCGATATCATGCCGGACGAAATCGTGGCGCTGGATGCCGCCGTACGCGCGAATGACCTGGCCACCGCCCGCACGCTGCATGAACGCCTCGAACCCCTGGCCGAGGCGATCTATGGCGCGCCCCGGGTGGTCGCGCGACCGCGCGGATCAAATGGTGCTTGCGCGAATTGGGCATCATCCCCGATGCAACGGTCCGCCCGCCGCAGCCGCCGGTCGATGCAGCCGATGCCGCAGCCCTGCGCGCGGCGCTTACGGCGTCAGGACGATAGGCCGCGCCG
>JBBRWI010000299.1:0-4220 GCA_038249305.1 Acetobacterales bacterium | reverse complement strand
GGTGGCACAGGAGACCGCCAACATTCAGAACAGAGGTTTGCATGGTCGGCTCTCCTGGTGCGGAAAATTAAAATGGGGGCGTATCGGCAGGGCTAATCGCGTTCCATCTCAGTGCCGATATGCCTCGTCAATGAGAGCGGGATGCGTCGATCTACGATCTTCGCAGCCCGCTCTAGCCGTCGATGTTCGCGGGATTCAGAGTCTTCGGCAGTCCGACCTCAACTCAACTCATCCTGCGCGAGCAAGCATGTCAGCAGCAGCAGGACTTCTTACCCGAAGGCGGATGCTGCTTGTTCGCTTCAGCGGTGTGCTGAATGGCTTCACCCACCAGAGCATCGGCCTTCACCGCGTGGTCCGCGGCTTTCTCAGGATTGCCGTCCGCCAGGTGCTTGGCGGCCTCCTTGTGATGCATCGCCGCGCCGTCGCAGCAAGACGCCGCGGTGCTGTGGTGCTTGGACATTTCCGTTACGTTTTCCATGGTCTTCTCCAATTCATGTTGAGGTTCAGAAAGTGCGAACGATGGGGGAGCCGACCGGGCCCGCGGCCCGGACCGGCAATTTCCCGGTCATCGCTGCGGCAGTGCGTGCGGTCTGACAGGGGCGGACCGCACGAACGCAAAACTTGGTTTGGTCATCCATAGCCAAAGCGGCATCGCCTGCTCGTGATTCCGGCCATCACCACGGTGCTGAAACAGGTGCATCAACGGACAGGTTAGGATGAGCAGGAATGGCAGCGCCCCGAAGGAGCGCGCCATGGGCTCGGTCAGCGGATAGAACGCCGCAACCAGCATCAAACCGGACACAGCGAGGCCGTTGCGCGTGCACCATCAGGGCGATGCAACCTTCAGTCTGAAGGTGTCCATGCGGTCCACGTCACGACATGCCCATCATCATGGTGCGGAGGTGTTCGGCCATGAGTTCGTCGGCCGTTCGCCGCTGCTCCTCGGACAGTGCCCCATACAGCGGTGTGGCGGCGGCGCTGACAGCGCGCATCGCCTCCAGATGGGCGGATAGCAGGGCGATGCGTCGCTCCATCTGCTGTGCTGCGGTGCCGGGCCCGGAAGTGCCGCCCATCGCCTGCTGCGATGCCTGACGAAGCCTATCGCCCTGGGCGCGCAAGACATCGGCGAAGGCGTTCCATTGCGGCAACTGGGCGTCCGTAATCCGCAGCTCGGCGCGGAAATAGGCCAGCTGGCCCTCGATCCGGCGGAAGGGCTGCATCGATGCGGCTGCCATCCGGCTCTGCATCATCTGTTGCATCATGCGGCCCATGTCGCCGCCCATCATGCCGGCGCCCGGGCCTGCCATGCCAGCACCTGCCATGCCAGCACTTGGCGCGCCTTGCTGGGCTGATGGCATTGCGGGCCGCATGGCGCCGGCAGGAGCATCGGGATGGTGCGGATCGGTCACTGCGCGATTCGGGGCTGGCGCCTGGGCGAGCGCTGCGCCTGCCGCCCCGAACGCCAGGATGGCTGCGGTTGTGAAGGCGCCGATTTTCCTCATGATCTTTATCCTTTTTTGTTGTTAGGCATGTCGTGTCGCAAGGCAGCCTTGGCGTGACGAAGTGCGTTTCTAAGCTGGTGCCCTGCCCTCTTCCCGCGCGCGCCACCGCGCTTGGCTAAGGACCGTGAGCGCGCGCATCATCGCAATCTCGCACTGCTCGTCAGTGGCTGCGGCAGCCATTTGGCCAGCGACCGCCTCGTGCTTCCGCCACCGTCCATTCTCCGCTACCGTCGGCAATCGCCTGAACGCGCCGCACCAAGGGGATTGCCGGGGGAGCTGGATACGCACCAGTTCTGGCGCTCGCTGAGCAGCAACTGTTGCTCAGCGACTGCACAGCGGAGGGCTCAGGCATCGACCCGTTCGATGCCGTAATAGGACTCGAACTTCTCCTCATAGGCACGATCGACCGAGTAGGCATGGTCAACCGTCGTGGAGGATTCATATTCGGGGCCGTCTTTGATTTTTTGACGATCCGTGTCGACATTCACCAGGCGGCTACCCCAGTCGATGTCCTTCACTGAGTTTGGGGAGATCAGCACGCTCTTGCCGAACCACCAGTTCTTCGTATCGATGACGAGGTATCGAACGCTCCAATCGGCATCCTCGATGAGGAAATCCTCAACATGGCCGATCTCGCCGTCGCTGGCATGTATGTAATACCCGGTGACCGACACGACGCTGCGCAGGTGGACGTCGTCCGGGTCGCATTGTGCATCGACCAAGTCCTTATGGTGCTCCGACCTGGTCGCAAAAGGCATGGCGCCGCCTATGCCGCCTGTGTAGCCGTAAATTCCGGGGTAGCCGTAGCCACCCCAATAGCCGTAGCCGCCGCCCCAATAAGGGCTGTAGCCATAGTAGCCGTAGGAGGTGATTTCCATCTGGCGCGAAACCGGCCGGTCGGTGTCGATGTCCGGGCTGTCCTTGATCTGCTGCATGGTCAGTTTGATGAAGCACTCCTCATTCGCCTCATCAATCTGCGCCATGGCGGAGGAGGGCAGCAGGACCTTGCGGCCTGAAAGCCAGTTGCCTGTGTCCACAACCAGCCAGCGGACAAGCCAAGTCGTGTCGTCGATGAGAAAGTCGACGATGGTGCCGATCTTGCCGTCGCTCGCGGCGACGGCGTAGCCATTGATCGCGGCTGCTTTCCACAACATGTCATGCTCCTTTAAGTTTGTAGTTCTTCTGCGTTGGTGAGGACCGCAAAAGACGGGATCACCCAGGAGATCTGGCGTTGCCGCCGGCGGAACGATGCGCGTTCCAGTATGCATCGACGGTCCGGCTTTCCTGTTCGAACCGGCCCCGGGCGGCGAAGTGGTCATTGCTCACCAGCGGGGCGGCTTCCATGACCGCCTTGGTGGTGTCTAGAACCAGCAGCGTCACGGCCGGCGTGGCCTTGAAGGCGTCCCACGGCACCGGGACATAAGACTGCCCGATCCCGAATAGCCCGCCCCGGGCGATCACCAGGTAGGCGATCCTTCCGGTCTGCGGGTCCATCACGATGTCGTCGACGCTGCCGAGAGCATCGTTCTGCGGGCTGCGTACCTCCATATCGAGCAATTGGTCGGCCCGGAACGCGGTGCCTCCCGCCGTCACCGGCTGCGCAATCGCGATCTGCTGTTGCTGCCAGCCCGACAAATCCGCCCTCTGTGCGCTCCTGTCGCGCATGCTGGCCAGGTAGATCCCGTAGAAGCTGCGGGTGGCATTGAGCACGCTCTCGCATTGTTGTTGCAGACCGTCCCGGGCAAGGATGTGGGCCGCGGAGATCAGCGTCCTGATCTCGGCGCCCGGTCGCGCAGTTTGATATTCGCCGGGGGGTCTCGCCGCAGCGCTGCCACGGCCGACGTTAAGGCCGTAACCAGCGCCCATGCCCCCGTCCATCATCGGATATCCGTAGCCGTAACCGGTCCCGCTCAGCCAATAACCGTCCTGCCCCATCTGGCTGTGAAAGGTGCGCAGGTCGTTCAGGCATTGCGCTGCGGGATTGCTGGCTGCCGCGGTCGCGGCTGCCGCAGCCGGCGGGTTCGGCGTACTGTTCGGTGGAGGATCGGCCGCGAACGAAGGGACGCATAGGGCGAGAGAGAAGCCGGCCGCAACGGAGCCGGCGAGAAGTGAGCTTTTCATTCCTGATGCCCTCCCATGGGGTTTAGGCAAATATCGAATGGGTCTCGCGACATGGCGACGCGAGCACCCACGCATTGTTCAGAACGCGCCGGCTGCCGCTGCGTTACCGGGAACGGCCGCCCATCTGTGCCGATCGACTATGCGAAAATCGATGCCTGGACAGTGTGCTGGAGAGTGGTCAGGATAACCGCCAGTACGGATGAATAGCCAGGCGCGCCCGATTGTGCAGCAGCCTGCATTGGGGCTGTCAGGCTCCGGCGTCGCCTGGCGGCTGGTCAATGTCATCCGCTCGCCTGCCTGGCCCGCATCTGCGCCGCATGTTCGATCAGGTCGCCAATATGCGCGGCCACATGCATAGCGAGCGGGTGGCCTGGCATGCCGGGCAGCGGAGTATGCTCCGCCATTCCCTGTGCCAGTCGGCGCTGCCCGGCATTGCCGGCCGCCAGCAAGGCGATCACGAGGTTCTCCAACGCGATCAGCCGGATGCGCTGCGCCACCAACTCTGCCTGTGGGTCGCTGGCACCATCGGCTGCATCCTCGTCCTCCGGCCGCGCTTCAATCGCCTGCGGGCCGCACGGGGTGGCGCCGCCATCATTC
>JBBRWI010000298.1:0-4221 GCA_038249305.1 Acetobacterales bacterium | reverse complement strand
GTCGGTGAAATGCGGGCTGCTGGCATAGGCCCAGATGTCGGCCATGCGCTCCGGCGTCGCGCCGAAGCGCTCGGCGGCGAGGATGGTGTGCGCCTCGCAGTAATGGCAGCCGGCGGTATGGGACGCGATATAGCCGATCAGCCGCTTCTGCTCCGCGGTGACACGCGCGTGGTTCGCCATCACCGCCTTGTTAAGCTCGGTGAAGGCGCGCGCCACGGCGGGGCGGCGCTGCATGGTCAGCACCGAATTCGGCACCGTGCCGAGCGGTCCACGGAAGAACTGGATCAGGTCGAGGAGATCGGGGTTGTGGTCCTCGGGCAGCGGGGTGACCAGCGGCATGATGCGTCCTCGTGATCGGCGGTTCAGCGCGCGAGATAGCCGGGTGCGCAGCCGATTCTCCTATCCGGGGTCATGGCAATTCACAAGAGAAGCGACTTCGACCCGTGGCGCCTCGCTGGAGGTTCGCCGTCTTCGGTCCCTGTAACCTCGGCAGCCGCCGCGTCGAATACCCAGTGGAACCGAACGGGGCCGACTGGCCATGGATACGACGCAGCCCATCACCGCACGTCCCGCGCGCCGCCCCGCGCTGCGCGGCGGGGTGCTGCATGCCGACCTCTGCATCATCGGCGCCGGCTCCGGCGGCCTCTCGGTGGCTGCGGGTGCGGTGCAGATGGGCGCCTCCGTCGTGCTGATCGAGAAACACCTGATGGGCGGCGATTGCCTCAACACCGGCTGCGTGCCGTCCAAGGCGCTGATCGCCGCAGCCCATGCCGCGGCGGCGGTGCGCGCCAGCGGACAATTCGGCGTGAACGGCCACGAACCTACGGTGGACTTCGCCAAGGTGCATGCGCATGTCCACGGGGTCATCGCCGCCATTGCCCCGCATGACAGTGTCGAACGCTTCGAAGGGCTCGGCGTCACCGTCATCGAGGCCCCCGCCCGCTTCACCGGACCGCAGGAGGTGGAGGCCGGCGGCCAGCGCCTCCGCGCGCGCCGCTTCGTGGTCGCAACGGGCTCCTCGGCAGCGATCCCGCCGGTGCCGGGCCTCGCGGAACTGCCCTACCTCACCAACGAGACGGTGTTCGGCCTGACCGAGCGGCCCGACCACCTGCTCGTGCTCGGCGGCGGGCCGATCGGGGTGGAATTGGCGCAGGCCTTCCGCCGTCTCGGCGCGGCCGTCACGCTGGTGGAGCGCGGCAGCATCTTGCCGAAGGACGAGCCCGAGGCCGTGGCCGTCCTGCGCGCCGCACTCCGCCGCGAGGGCGTCGCGCTGATCGAGGGGGCTGACGTCGTCGCGGCACGCCGCGGCGCGAATGGCGTGGAGCTCGAACTGCGCGGCGCGGACCAGCCGGTCGTGCTGCGCGGCACCCACCTGCTGGTCGCCGCCGGGCGGCAGCCCAACATCGCGGGTCTCGGGCTTGAGGCCGCGGGCATCGCCACCACGCCGCGCGGCATCACCGTGGATGCGCGGCTGCGCAGCACGAACCGTGGCGTCTTCGCCATCGGCGATGTCGCCGGCGGCCCGCAATTCACCCATATCGCCGGCTACCACGCAGGACTCGTGATCCGGAACGCGCTGTTCGGCCTGCCCGCGAAGGTGGACTACGCGGCCCTGCCCTGGGTGACCTATGCCGATCCCGAGCTTGCGCATGTCGGCCTGACCGAGGCCGATGCGCGCGCGGCCGGCCATGACGTCACGCTGCTGACGCAGGACCTTGCCGGCAACGACCGTGCCCAGGCGGAGCACGCGACCGACGGGCTCATCAAGGTCGTGCTGGGACGCGGCGGCCGCATCCTTGGCGTCACGCTCGTGGCGCCCCGCGCCGGGGAAATGATCGGGATGTGGGGTCTCGCCATCCAGCAGCGACTCAAGATCGGCGCCATCGCGGCCTCGATTGCCCCCTATCCGACATTGTCGGAGATTTCCAAGCGCGCCGCCGGCAGCTTCTACACGCCGCGGCTGTTCGGTGACCGCACGCGCCGTTTCGTCGGGCTGATCCAGCGCATCCTGCCGTGAACCGTGTAACTTTTGTCGCAGCTGTGGCGAACGTCCTCGCAGAACACCCATAGGAGACCATGACGATGTCGATCCCCTCCATTCGCCTCGACCGGCGCAGCCTGGCGGCCCTGTTGGCCGGCCTTGCGATCAGCACCGGCGGCCCCGCGCAAGCCGCCTCATCCGCGATCTTCACGCCTAGCTCGGGCCTGGCACTCGACGGCTACGACACGGTGGCCTTCTTCACCCAGGGCCGTCCGGTGCGGGGCGAGGCGCGTTTCGAGACGGCCTGGCAAGGCGCGCGGTGGCGTTTCTCGACCCAGGATCACCTGAACCAGTTCTTGGCCGAGCCGGCGCGCTTCGCTCCGCAATATGGCGGCTATTGCGCTTGGGCGGTCGGTGCGCAGAACGCGCTGGCACCGGGCGATGCCCGCTATTGGCGGATCGTCGATGGCAAGCTTTACGTGAACTACGATGCCGGCGTGCAGCGCCAATGGGTGCGCGACATTCCGGGCTTCATCCTGGCCGCGGACCGCAACTGGCCCGCGATCCTGACGCGCTGAGCCGAAATGCAACGAGCGAGCGCATGAAATGAACCGCCTTCTGCGTGACAAGCGCGTCTGGCTTGCCCTGTCGCTCGTTGCCTTGATTCTCGGGTTACAGGCGAGCGGCGTCAGCGACGCGCTGTCGCTCGACACGCTGGCCGCGCATCGGGAAGCGCTGTCGGGCTTCGTGGCGGACAACCTGGTGCTGGCCACACTCGGCTATGTCCTGCTCTACGTCGTTGCGGTGGCCTTCTCCTTTCCTGGCGCCGTCCTCCTTACGCTGGCCGGCGGCTTCCTGTTCGGTGCGATCGGCGGCACGGCGCTGACGGTCCTGGGCGCGACCATCGGCGCCACGCTGGTCTTCCTGCTCGCGCAGCGCATCTTCGGCGCCGACGCGCTCGATCGCATGGGGCCCAAGGCGCTCGCGCTCGGCGAGGGCATCCGGCGCAACGCCGCCTCCTACCTGTTGGTGCTGCGCCTGGTGCCGCTGTTCCCCTTCTTCCTGGTCAATCTGGTGCCGGCTTTCGTCGGCGTGCGGCTGCCCATCTATGTCGTCACCACCGCCATCGGCATCCTGCCCGGGACGGCCGTGTTCAGCCTGGCCGGTGCGGGCCTGGGCGACGTATTGGCGATGGGCGGCGCCTTTGATGTCCGCTCGGTGCTGACGCCTGAGATCATCGGCGCGCTGTCGGGCCTTGCTGCCCTGTCGCTCGCGGCCATTCCGCTCAAGGCGCGCCTGGCCCGAGGCTGAGCGGATGGCGACGCGCCGCACCCTGCTTGGCCTCGCCGGCGCCGTGGCCTTGCCGCGCATCGCGCAGGCCGATCCCGACGCCTCGCTGGACGCGCTGCTCGCGCGCTTCGTCGTGCCCCATCAGGACGGCGTGACACGGGTCCGCTATGCCGCCTGGAAGGCAAGCGCTGCCGACCTCGCGGCATTGGAGGCCTGGATCGCCGCGGCCCAGGCGCGCCGCCCTTCCGCCCTGCCGCGGCCAGAGGCCTATGCCTTCTGGGCCAACCTCTACAACGCGCTCACGCTGAAGGTGGTGCTGGAGCGCTTTCCGGTCGGCTCAATACGCGACATCCGCTCGACCGGCGTGCCCTTCGACCCGAAGGGCTGGTCGGGGCCCTGGCGCACGCGGCTGGTCACCGTGGAAGGGCGCCGCCTGTCGCTCGACGACATCGAGCACGAGACGATGCGCCCGACCTTCCGTGACCCGCGCGTGCACTATGCGGTCAACTGCGCCTCGATCGGCTGCCCGAACCTGTGGCCGCGCGCCTGGCGGGCGGAAACGCTCGACCGCGCGCTTGACGACGCCGCGGCCGCCTTCGTCAACCACCCGCGCGGCGTGACGGTGCTGGCGGATGGGCGGCTGCGCGTCTCCTCGATCTACGTCTGGTTCCGCGAGGATTTTGGCGGCGGCGAGGCGGGCGTGGTCGCGCATCTGCGCCGCCACGCGGCCCCCGCGCTCCTGGCCCGCCTGCCGGGCGCCGCGATCGCGGGGGACGCTTATGACTGGGCGCTGAACGATGGCGCAGGGTAGCCCGGTCGAGCGCTTGATATTGTGTACGAGCGGGCATAAAAACGCTCCATGGTCAGCCAGGGCAGCCCGATCCACGCAAGCGCACCGGGTCGCCCGCGCGGCTTCGACGAAACCAGAGCGCTCGAGCGCGCGATGGACG
>JBBRWI010000297.1:0-4235 GCA_038249305.1 Acetobacterales bacterium | reverse complement strand
GATGATGCTAACTTCAATCGGCGGCAGACCATCCGCGTGGGGGCGTCGGTCTCCTATGCGCAGGTGGGGGTGATTGGCTTCGATGGGCCTATCGACCTGCAATCGCTGCGGCTCTACGGGCTGCCGGAGGCGGCACCGGCAGTGCTGAACGGCACGCCACTGTTGCCGCAGTCGGGGCAGCGGGAGTTCGCGGCGGAGGTGTCCTGGGACCTGCCCAGCCTGGCGCCGGGGGCGACTTCGCTGATCGACGTCACGGTGAGCGGGGCACGGGCGGGCGATCTGGCGCAGGCGTCGCTGGTGTCTTCGACGCGGTTCATCGAGATCCATGCCGCGGTGTGGTCCAACAACACGATACGCGTGATGGCGCGGAACATCTCGGGGGCGACGTTCGATCTGGCGGCGGCGACGCTGTCGGTGGGGGTGGCGAAGCGTCGGGTGACGTGAACCGCTTGCCACTCACAAACCTCATTGAATCCCTCAACTTGCTGCTGTCCGCTCATTGCAGCTAGATTCTCGTAAGTGGCGCCATGTCCCACCTGCTCTCGACCAACCATCGATTTGTCGGGCTGAAACTATTTTTTGCCTCATGTGATTGTCGCGACGAGGTTGACCCCAGACAGAAAATCAAAGGCGCCATAACCACTGAAAGCAACTCCTCCCCCGGGGAGCCGCGCACCTGATTTCAGCAACCCGCTCGGCGAGCGCTGGTGGAATGCTCAGCGGCAAGGCGATGGCTCGACGATAGCATCCCTCATCACATTGCCAGCCTGATCGCGCTTGTAGCGGCGAAGGCTAGCGCGAACACAGCCACGGACCCGATGGCCATCCAGATGATGCTTGTGTTTGAAGCCTTATCGGAATCAGCGTGCTCCTTACCGGGCTGCGCCGGCTCATGCGCCGTATGCGGGGTCCCAGCGTCGCGCACTGTTGACATTCCGTGCTTAAGGCCCCTCGCGACCAGCCACCAATTCAGCGGATAGGCCGCGATAAAGCCAACAAGCAGTGCCATGCTCATGACGAACCAAAACTCGGGCGTGAGCGGGCTCATTTCCCCTCCCAGTACCACCCTACCGAGCGACGCGACCAAGATCATCCCCGCCATAAGAAAGTTCATGGACAGGAACTCTGGCAGGAAGGTGCTTGCGAGTGCGTCACGGTATGAACCGCCGGCCATTCCCCGCATGAACAGTGCCTGAAAGATCATCCAGCCAAAGCCGAAACCCAGCACGTATTCCAGCGCGGTCTCGAGTGGGTGGCTCAAAGTCAGAACCGCGCCGATCACAGCGCCGGCAAGGATGCCGACACCGTCGCCTGCGACACAGTGCATGGTTGAGCCGAGCACCTGGCGCCACCGGGCGGAGACGTACCCCTCATGCCGACCTTCCAGCGGCTCACGGCACCCCAGCACATACAGGAATGCGCCGATCGGCCCAGTGTAGGCGGTAAAGAGGACGAATCCCCACTTCATGACCGTCGATATCGGCGCCGACCTGATATCAATCGCGACGAACGAAACCGCCATCGCACTCAAAACGAACCAGAGCAGCATAACTCCGTTCAACATCATCGCAGCGGTCCTTCGGGATCATGGGCCTGAGCCGTAAGTCAAATTCCCCACAAGGCGGATCCTGGTGTGGTCCTTGCACCGCGAGTTCGATGTACCTGCCCGCTTCGCCGGATCATCCGGCACTGCATCAAGCCGTACTCACTTGCAGGCCTGGCGATGCTATGGCCTCGCAGAGTCTGCACGATGCGTTTGATGGCACAGAACATTCAGGCGCGAATTCGAGCTTGCAGCACTGCTTTTCACCGCCTCGGCGGCAGATCAGGCGCGCTTGCCGGTGTCGGCCGCTGCTCAAGGTCTGTGATCATTCGCTCCATCTCGCCGATCTCACGCACCTGTGCGGCGATGATGGCATCGGCCAGTTCACGTACGCGCGGGTCGCGGATGTGTGCGCGCTCGCTGGTCATGATCGCTATGGAGTGGTGGGGGATCATCGCCCGCATGTAGGAAAGATCGTCCACCGTCTCCTGGCTCCGCACCAGCCAGAGCGAGACGGCGAAGGCGAGGACGCTGCCGGCCAGGATCGCGGCGTTGACACGGCGGTTGCGGTACATGGCCAGCATGAACAGCAGCATGATGACGGCCATGGTGGCGCCCATCACCACCGCCATCCAGGCGCGTGTCTGGCTAAAAAAAACGTGATCCAGCACGTAGGTGTTCAGGTACATCAGCCCAAACATCACCACGGTGGACGTCGCGATCATTGCCGCGAAGCGCCAGTAGGACATACCCATTGATTGCCTCCGATCCTTCATTGCCGGCGCCGTTCGCCATCGCCCGGGCCGTATGATTGCGGGTTCAAACAGGGCGACAAACGGGCTTTCCCATCCGTTGCCCAGGCCGCTTCAGCCAAGATCCGTCCGCCGCAGCCTGAGCGCATTACCCACCACGCTGACCGACGACAAAGCCATCGCCGCCGCGGCGATCACCGGCGAGAGCAGGACGCCGAAGACCGGATAGAGCACCCCGGCCGCCACCGGCACGCCCAG
The DNA here is from genome assembly GCA_038249305.1 of Acetobacterales bacterium. Classification (GTDB taxonomy): domain Bacteria; phylum Pseudomonadota; class Alphaproteobacteria; order Acetobacterales; family Acetobacteraceae; genus Humitalea. The sequence goes on along the minus strand of JBBRWI010000297.1, from coordinate 1,682 downwards.
GGCGTTGTAAGCGAAAGCGAAGACAAGGTTCTGCCGGATGTTACTCATCACCGCGATGGACAGGCGCCGTGCGCGCAGGATGCCCGTCAGGTCGCCGCCCAGCAGCGTCACGCCCGCACTTTCGATCGCGACATCCGTGCCGGTGCCCATGGCAATGCCGATCTCGGCCGCGGCCAGCGCCGGCGCGTCGTTCACGCCATCGCCCGCCATCGCGACGTGCCGCCCCTCGGCCTTCAACCGCTCGACGATGCGCTGCTTGTCCTCGGGCAGCACCTCGGCCTCCACCTCGGTGATGCCGAGCCGGCGGGCGACCGCCTCGGCCGTGGTGCGGTTGTCGCCGGTCAGCATTACCACCCGCACGCCCACCTCGCGCAGCGCAGCGAGCGCCGGGGCCGTGCTGTCCTTCACCGGGTCAGCCACCGCCACCAACCCGGCGGCGGCGCCGTCCAGGGCCACGAAGAACACTGTCGCGCCGTCGCCGCGCAGGCGTTCCGCCTCGACCTCGAGGCCCGCCACATCAACATTCTCCTCCGCCATCAGCCGTGCATTGCCGATCGCGGCGCGCCGCCCCTCCACATGCCCGGTCACGCCGCGGCCCATGGGTGCGTCGAACTGCTCGACAGGCGGTGGAACAAGGCCGCGCTCCTCCGCCGCGCGCACCACCGCCTCAGCCAGCGGGTGCTGGCTCGGCCGTTCCAGCCCGGCGGCAAGGCGGAGCAATTCGTCTTCGTCCAGACCGCCTGCGGCGGGCACCACCGCCACAACGCGCGGTCGGCCTTCCGTCAGCGTGCCGGTCTTGTCCACCACCAGCGTGTCCATCCGCTCCAGCCTCTCCAGCGCCTCGGCGTTCTTGAACAGGACGCCGGCCTGCGCGCCGCGGCCCACGCCGACCATGATGCTCATCGGCGTGGCGAGCCCGAGCGCGCACGGGCAGGCAATGATCAGCACCGTTACCGCCGCGATCATCGCGAAGGCAAAGCGCGGCTCCGGCCCCCAGATCGCCCAAGCTGCGAAGGCGAGCACGGCGATGGCGATCACCACCGGCACGAACCATCCGGCGACCCGATCGGCCAAGCGCTGGATCGGCGCGCGGGAGCGTTGCGCGTCGGCGACCATGCGCACGATCTGCGCCAGTACCGTGTCTTGCCCCACCCGATCGGCGCGCATGACAAAGCTGCCCTGGCCGTTCAGCGTGCCGCCGATCACCTTGCCGCCCACTGCCTTTTTCACCGGCACGGATTCGCCCGTCACCAGGCTCTCATCCACGTTGGAGGCGCCCTCGACCACCTCGCCATCCAGCGGCACCTTGTCGCCCGGCCGCACCCGTAGGAGCTCGCCCACGGCGATGGCGGAAAGCGGCACCTCCTCCTCGCCGCCATCGGCGCGCACGCGCCGCGCCTGCGTTGGGGCGAGGTCCAGAAGCGCGCGAATGGCGCCGCCCGTGCGCTCGCGCGCCCTCAGCTCGAGAACCTGGCCGAGCAGCACGAGCACGACGATCACCGCCGCTGCCTCGAAATAGACCGCGACCGAACCGTCCGCCGCGCGGAAGGCTGCCGGGAAGATGCCTGGTGCGAGCGTCGCCACCATGCTGAACACCCAGGCGACGCCGGTGCCCAGCGCAATGAGGGTGAACATGTTGAGGCTGCGATTTTCGAGGCTCAGCCAGCCTCGGACGTAGAAGG
>JBBRWI010000296.1:0-4257 GCA_038249305.1 Acetobacterales bacterium | reverse complement strand
CCTGCCGCCTGCCAGCCGCAGCGCGCGGTCGTGAAACCGCGCGACGGCCGGGCGATGCGCGATGGAGATGATCGCCGTCTGGGGCAGCCGTTCCCGCAACAGCCCATAGAGCGTCGCCTCCGCCTCCGGATCCAGGCTCGCCGTCGCTTCGTCCAAGAATAGCCATTCCGGCTTGAGCAGCAACGCGCGGGCCATCGCGAGGCGCTGCTGTTCGCCGCCGGACAAGCGGCGTTCCCAGGCATCCTCGGCCTCCAGGCGCGGGATCAGCGCGCCCAGGCCGACCAGGTCCAGCACCGCTGTAACCTCGGCATCCGTATGGGCTGCCGCGTCGTCGGGGTAGCAGACCACCCGTTTCAGCGTGCCGAGCGGGATGTAGGGGCGTTGCGGCAGGAACAGGGCGCGCCCGGTGGCGGGATGCTCGACCTGGCCCGCGCCAAACGGCCAGATGCCGGCCAGCGCGCGGAACAAAGTGGACTTGCCGCTGCCGGAGGCGCCCGTCAGCAGCACCCGCTCACCAGCGCCGATCCTGGCTTCTGCTTCCTGGAGCAGGACCCGCCCATCGGGCAGTGCCAGTTTCAACCCATGCAGGCCCACCGCCGTGCCCGCGACAAAATCCGGTCCGCCCTCGGCCGCGCGGGCCTCCGCGATGGCGCGGCCAAAGCCCGACAGGCGCAGCACCGTGGCGCGCCAGTCGGTCAGGCGGGAATAGCTATCGACGAACCAGGACAGGCTGCCCTGCACCTGGCCGAAGGCGCTGGAGGTCTGGATCAGCCCGCCCAACTGGATCAACCCGGCGAAATAGGCCGGCGAGGCGACGACGATGGGGAAGATGCTGGCCACCTGGCCGAAGCCCGCCGTGAAGAAGGTCAGCCGCTTGGTCGCCGTCATGATCGACCACCAGTTGTCGCGCAGCGCATCGAAACGGGATTGCAGGCCGCGTTGTTCGTCGGCCTCGCCGCCATGCAGCGCGATCCCCTCGCTGCCGTCGCGCACCCGCACCAGGGCGTAGCGGAAATCCGCCTCCACTTTTTCCTGGTTGTAGTTCAACTCGATCAGCGGACGCCCGATCATATGCGCGAGCCAGGTGCCGATCAGCGAATAGATCAGCGCGACCCAGACCATGTAGCCGGGGATGGTGATGCCCCAGATCTCGATGCTGCCGGAAAGGCCCCAGAGCACGAATATGAAGGAGAACAGCGTCACCACCGCGTTCATCAGCCCAAGGCCGAGCGTCAGCGTATTCGACACGAACAGCTTGCTGTCCTCGGCGATGCGCTGGTCGGGGTTGTCGAAGCCGTCGGCGGTCAGCGACAGCCGGTAATGCGCGCGGCCGCCGAGCCAATCCGCGATCAGCCGCTGCGTCATCCAGCGGCGCCAGCGGATCTCCAGCGCCTGGCGCAGATACAGCCCATAGACCGCGATGAAGATGTAGGCGAAGGCGACGACCGCAAAGCCCGGAAAAGTGCCCTCGGCCGTGGTGCGGCCGAGGAACAGCAGGCCGAGGAAGGCCTCCTGATCCTTGTTCTGCAGCGCGTTGTAGAAAGCGTTCTGCCAAAAAGTCAGCAGCACCGTCATGCCGACCAGGGACAGGTTCAGGGTCACGACCGCGGCCAGCAACCCCCGCGCGCGCAGACGTTCATCGCTGCTCCAGTAGGGCCGGGCGAGGGCAAAGGCATCGGCAAGCCAACCGGAGGAAGCGCGCACGGAGGATGTCCCATCAATGGGGCCACGCGCCCCGAGCGTTTAGTTTCCGCCCCCGGTGGTGCTGCCGGCAAGGTGCGCCGGCGTCACGCAATGTGGCGCTGGGGGTGGCGCTTGCGTTTCGTTACGGATCAGCCCCCGGGCAGGGCGCTTTGGATCGCAGCGATCCAGCGATCGACCCGCTTGGCGTTCACGCCAAGGTCGGAATGACCGAACAGGCTGCGCGAATACAGCACCAGCCCCGTCGCCGCGCCATCCGGCAGCAGCACAACCACCATGATGTCGGGGAAGTTCACCAGCGGGCTGCGTTCGACCCATTGCGCTTGCAGATGCTCCGGCCAGGCCGCCAGCAGGGTCGTGCGGGGCTGCGCCGCCGCCGCCTGCTGCACCGCGGCCCATAGCACCGGTGAGGTGACAGGGAATGGCGGCAGCACGCGATGCGGCGTCGGCCCCGGCGCGCCGGGCGGCGCCGCGAGGCTGGTATTGGGCGAGGCCGGCAGGACCAGGGTCGCGAGATCGAGCGGTTCGGCGGGCGGCAGGCCGCCGGCGCCGCTGGCAAAAAGCGTGGAAATCGTGGTGCCCATGGGTCAATCTCCGCTTGATGTGGCGCGCAGCCGTATCACGCCCCGCACGTCCTCGCGCAGGACGGGTTTACCCTTGCGGAGGATGTCGATCTGGCCAGCCGCCTGCAGCGCCAGGGCGGCCTGCCGCACCCGGCCCATCAGCGGCCGCCAGGTGGCGTCGTCGGGCGCCAGGGCGCGCGCCACCTCCGATGGACAGATCGACTTGTGCGGCCCCAGCGCGCCGGTCTGGCGCAGGATCTCGGCGCTAATGGCAGCGTCGTCGGTCATGGCACGAGCCATGTCGCCGAAGGCGCCGCCCCCGTCCAGGCGAACCGCGCGCGGCGATGGCCACCGGATGCGAGCCACAGCCATTCCAGCGTATCGAAAACCAGCCGCAACACGCTGAAATTCGCCCGCGCCCCGCTGTCTTCGACCGATGCGGGCGGGGGGGCCGGGACCGGCGTACCCGGAGCGGGTTGGATGGCGTAGATCAGCCGCGAAAAATCGCGCGTCGCCTGCCAGGCGGCATCAGCGATCGCGTCATCGGCATGCAGGGTCACATGCCCGGCGAGCCTGATCTGGATACGCGCTCCGGCATCGTAGAACAGAAGCCCCGCACGGCCATCCCGCGCCAGCCCGGCGATCTTGCCGCTGCGCGCATCGCTGTGCAGGCGGCAGCAGCGGCCGGGCGCGTCGAAGCCGCGCAACACGATGGTGCGGGCCTCCGGCGCGCCATCTGCGGCCAGGGATGCGAGCACCGGGGTGTGGAAGGCGTGGCGCCGGTCGGCGACGCCGCGGGCGAGCAGGCGGAAGGCCTCGGCCAGGGTATCGTCCAGCGACTGGCTCACCGCGGATGGGCTGCGCTGATCGCTTCGGCCAGCGCCGCGCCGCTTTGCCAGGCGGCTTCGCCCCGGCCGCCGAGGCACCAGTCGCCGGCCAGACCAAGCCCCAGCGCCGGGTCGAACAGGCAGGGCGTGCCGATGGCGTGCTCGACCAGGGAATAGCGCCAGCGATGCGCGGTCACGACCAGCGGCGGCGGCATGTCCAGCGCCGCGAGCAGCGGGGCCAGGATGGCCTCGGGCGCGTCTTCCAGATGGGCGCGGCTCCAGGCGGGGGCCGCCTGGAGGGTCCAGGCCTCGGCCGGCGGGCGGCCGGGCTTGGCGGATTCGCGGGCGGCCCAGCCGACCGGGCCGGCGGTGGAGCGCCAGGTGTCCGGCAGGGGCAGGCGGTCCGTGAAGGCCGCCATCACCGTCCAGCACGGCGCATAGACCGCCTCGGCGCAGCGCGCGGCGAGGTGGGGGGCCCAGGCTTCGGCGACCGGGGCCGCCTGGGGGGCGGGCAGGGCGATGGCGACGGCGGCGAAGGGACCATCGGCCGCTGGCTCTAGCCCCGGCGGCAATGGTTGGCGGACCAGGGCGGTATCGGCGTGGCGCACGATCCAGGCGCCGGGCGCCCCTTCAATCCGGGTGACGTGACGGCCGGTGTGGATGGCCAGGCCCGCGGCCAGGCGGCGGCCGATGGCAGACATGCCGGGCGTGCCGGTGAAGCGTTGCGCATCCGGCCAGGCGACGGCCCCAGCCTCGACCAGGGCCCCGGCAAATGCGGGGACACGGGCCGTAAAATACTGCGCGCCATGGTCCCATTGCAGGGCCGTGCCGTCAGGGGTCTGCCCGCGTCGGGTCGCGACCCTGCCCCCGGGGCCGCGACCCTTGTCGAAAAGCACGGGGGCGAACCCCGCAGCGATAAGGCTGCGGGCGCAGGCGATGCCGGCCAGGCCGGCGCCGAGGACGGCGATCGAGCGATTCATCGCTCCGGTATGACCCTCGCCTGCCCTGACGCAAGGCCCGGTTCAGACGAAACCCAGATTGTCCGGCCGCAAGTCCATGAAATAGAAGGTATAGGGCGTCCAGCGCACGCCGCGCCGCATCGCGTAGAATTCGGCCGGCTGGTAGAGCACGGTGCCCGGCGCCTCTTCCTCCCAGGCATCCAGCAT
>JBBRWI010000295.1:0-4271 GCA_038249305.1 Acetobacterales bacterium | reverse complement strand
TTATTTTGTCGCGATCCTTCGACTCGTACGCGCGCGTTCTTGGCCAGCAGAAGCGCGGATCCATGTGCCACCCGATCCCAATGGCCACCGCGCCGAGCGACACTAACGCGAACATCGCCAAAAAAAACAAAGGTTTTACCAAAAACGCTATCGCGAAGAACACGGCAGCCAAGCCGAAGCCTATCCATCGCATGGTCACGAAACATGTCTCAATCATGTCAAAGGACCACGCTATCTGCGCGGACCCCCCATGGCGAGTGCAAAGATCGGCCGCCACGGAGAATTATCCGCGGACGGTAGGGGCCACCGGTGCCGCCGGCATTGAGAGTGACGACCCGAACCAGCACAGGTAGGAACCGCGATTCTGATCTTCGTTGCCAAACCCGCTATTTTGGGCGATTGGCGGATTCAACTGGTTATCTGATCGGAATGGTGTAGCTGAGACGTCCCGAGTGCCCGACTTTAACCCAGCGTGGAGGGCAGACTCGGCGCGCGCCGAGTTTCGTCGCAGCTTTGGCAAATCGGCCTGGGGGGAGAACGGCTCGCATGCCTCTGGACGCCCGCAGCCCCGCTGAACGCCACAAACTGCGATTCATCAGCGTAGCAAACCCGGATAATCCGGAGACGATCGTATGCGCGCTGTCGGAAAGCGTGGGGGACGGGTCAGCGCCAGTGGAATTGTCCCGTGCCCGTTTTGACGATCTGCTGCGTCAGGCAGCGGACCTGGGAATTATGCAGGCGAAGGAGGGTGCGCGCGCTCGGGCCGAACGCGCAGCGAAGGCGTTTCCGCCCCAATGGGTGAAGCTGGGCCTGTTTCGCGCATGGGTGGTGGCAACCGTTACGGTTTGGCTCTTCGCGACAGTCACCGGAGAAAGACAGGCGGGCTCAGTTTGCCGCGGCTGGTGGAATACCGCGTGGCAGAGGCAGGTGCTGCCTGACGGCCCCGTTGGCTTCGCATGTAAAGTGGACCCGCTCTTCCTCGCGATGGTCTGGGGACTGGTGTCTGCTGCGTTGGTTGCCGCTGGCCTGTTCGGCTCCTATTCCGCAATCGTCTGGATATGGCGCGGGTTCCGCACGCGCAGGGGGGCGGAGTAGCGACACTTTACCGCCGTCCCGTGGCACTGATTCTGACGCTGCGGGCACGGGCGCGATGTTCCGGCGGTTCCGTCCATGTACGATGCCGCCCCGTCCACATGCCGCAGGGGTATCTGGACGCGGGAAACCCCAGGTTTTCCTGGATTCGTCCGCATCGTCCACTTGGTCCACATCTTTTAAGTGATTGTATTGAAGGGAACGAACAATCCGTGCCCGCTTCAGCCCACACCAGCCCCCCCGTGATACCGAGTTGAGGAGGTAGGACTATGTGGTTTATGTGGACGCAACCGAAAAACTCTCTCTAATCCAATGGCTTGGCCCGTCCACGTGCCCGCGCGGCATGTGGACGGGTAAACCGCACGTGGACAGGACGCACGCCCCGGCCCGCAATCATTCCGCGCCCCAATCGATCCCCCTGCCCAGCTTTTTTCCGAAGGCGCCCCGGCATTCATCCAGCGGCGGCAGGCGATAGGTTCGCTGGCGCTGCCCCCCTGCCGTGCCCGCGCGCTGATCGCCCACCGGCGGCGGGAATTCGGTGCGTGGGCCGTCGAAAAGTTTCCCTTCGGGCAGCCAATCGGCGAGGGCGCGGGCCACGACACGCAGATCAGGCCGATGGCTGCCCAACCGGCGCCCGGTCCAGTAGTCGGCGAAGGATGCGTCGAACAGGTCGCGGCGGACCACATCCGCCCACTCGCCATCGGGCGCTGCCACCACCTCTCCCATCATCCCCTTGCCGAAAACCCGCTGCCTGTCGGTGACGTAGCCCCGCGCCAGGCAATCCTGCCACCAAGCAACTGCGGGCGGCAGCGATCGCTCAATCTGGTCCATCAGCGCATCCGTGCGAGGCGCGGCCCGCATATCGAAGCCCGATATGTCTTCCTGCTGTAGCGCGTGCATCAGGGCGGCGGCGCCGCCGGCTGTCGCCGACTTTCCCGAGATCGGCACCTACCACTGTGCGGATGAGCGTCGTCTTACCAACCCCGGTGGGGCCAGCGACGAGGACCCGCGCTTTTTCAAGAGCGTCCTTTGGGGGTGGCGTGCCGGTCAGCCAGGTCCAAAGGTCCTTACCCCATAGGTAACCGGCCACGCCCGCAGTTGCGGTGGTAACCAGCGCGGCGATGGCTGCAATGATCGGAATCGGGATCGGCATGAGAACGACCTTGTTGGACGGCGGCTGCATGAGCAAGGTGCGCCAGTTCTGCACACACTCGGTCAGAAAAAGCTGAAATCGATATTCCGACACGTCGTTTATATTGACATGTCGCTTTGCGTGATATCTAACCTCCCTATGATCGCCATTGAGCCATCCCTCTCCGATCTGGCCGCCGCCTCTGGCATCGAGGCGCGCACCATTCGTTCGTGGGTCGCGCAGGGCCTGCTTCCGGCGCCCCTGACACGCGGCCCCGCAGCCCGCTACCCCGCCGATACTCTCGAACGGGTTCTGTCCATCCGCGCCATGCGGGACGTCCTGGGAATGCCGCTGACCGAGATCCGCAAGGAACTCCTGGTCGCCAGCCCTGATCAGATCCGCTCCTACGCCAGCCGTGTGCCGGGCTCAGCACAGGAGGCCATGCCGGCACCGGCAGCATCGAGCGCGCTCGATTACATCAGCGCCCTCCGCGCCCGACCCAGCGTCGCGTCCAAACCACCCCCACCTGCGGCCGCGCCACTCGCCGCGCCGCCACCGCAAGGCTTCGACGCGCTGGAGCACCGCCTCGGCCAGGGCCGCGCTGAGCCCGCCCGCAAGGCGCGCGCCGAGGAGTGGCTCCGCATCCCCATCACCCCCGACGTCGAACTCACCGTCCGCGCCCCGCTCGATGCCGAGCAGCGGGTCCGGCTGGAGCGCTGCGCCGACCTTATCCGCGACATTTTGCTTGGGAGAGACCGATGACCAACACTACGCTCACCCTCGCTGCCGGTCTCGACCGCGCCCGTGCCTGGGAGGAAGGCGGCTCGGTCCGCTACCTCGTAGCCGAGCTCGCGGCTGAAGGTGCCACGACGCCGCGCACCGAAGTGCCGGCGCTGAACCTGGCGCTCGCCATCGACGTCTCCGGCAGCATGGCCGGCGACAAGATCGACGCGGCGCGTCGCGCCGCCCGTGCGGTGGCAGAGGCGCTGACCGAGCGCGACCGCCTCAGCATCATCGCCTTCGACAGCACGGCCGAACTGCTCCTCGACGCCCGCCCGATGGACCGTGCCGGTCGTGCCGCGGCCATCACCGCCATCGCCGGCTTGGCAGAACGGGGCGGCACGAACCTGTTCGACGGCTGGCTGCTGGCCGCTGAGCGGGTGGCGGTCGCCATGGCAGCGGCGCCGCAGGCGTCGCACCGCGTGCTGCTGCTGTCCGACGGCCAGGCGAATGAGGGCGTGACCGAGCGGGAGGAAATTGCCCGCCACGCCGGAGCCTTGCTGGAGCGCGGGGTCGTCACCTCTGCGCTCGGCATTGGCAATGGCTATGACGAGGAGCTGCTGGGCGCCATCGCTGAGGCGGGCGGCGGCAACCTCCACGATGCCGAGCACGCGCCCGAGATCGGCGAAGTCGTCCTGGGCGAGTTGCAGGCTGGCCGCGCTGCCCTGGTCGAACGCGTGACCCTGCGCGTCACCGTGCCGGCCAACCTGCGGGCCGAAGTGGTCGGCGCCTGGGCGCATGCCGCCCTGCCGGGCGTGATTGAGGTCATGGTCGGCAGCCTGCTGCCAGAGCAGACCAAGCGCGTGGTCTTTCGTCTCCATTGCCCGTCTGGCGCCCCAGGCACGGCCATCCTGCTCGGTGTTTCGGCTGGTGGCGCATCACCGGATGGCGGCGATGCGATCGACGCACGCCCAGTCGAGGTCGAACTGCGCCTGGCGCGCGGTTCTGAGAACAACGCCCAGCCGCGGGACGCTGCCCGCAGCCTTGCTGTCGTCCAGGCCTGGCAGGCGGAGGCGCTGCGCCGCGCCGTGCGGATGAACCGCGAGGGCGACCGCCGGGCGGCCAAGCATTTCCTGGAGCGTGAGCTGCGCTGGATGGAGCCGTATGCGCGTGGGATCCCCGGCACCGAGACGCTGTTGGCGGAACTGATCCTGGTGCAGCGCCGGGTCAGTGAGGTATGGGACGAGCGGACCCGCAAGGAGGTCTATGCAGCTTCCTATAAGTCGTCGCGGTCCGAGCGGGACCTGCGCGCCGCGCCGCGCGCCAC
>JBBRWI010000294.1:0-4277 GCA_038249305.1 Acetobacterales bacterium | reverse complement strand
TCGAAGGGCGCGATCCACGGCGCCAGCAACGCGCCTGCGAGGATGGCGAGGCAGATCACAGCACCCGCAAAGGTCGTGGGATTCGCCAGCGCCTTCGATCCCGCACGACGCAGCGCCGCGGCCGTCACGCTTTCACCCGCGGGTCGAGGACGCCGTAGAGCAGGTCGGTGATGAGGTTCACCACCACGATCAAAAAGCAGTAGATCACCATCAGCCCCTGCAACATCGTGTAGTCGCGCTGGTTCAACGCGCCGACGATGATCTTGCCAAGACCCGGTCGGTTGAAAACGATCTCGGTCAGTACGCTGTTGCCGATCAGGATGCCGACGTAAAGGCCGACGACGGTGACCACCGGAATGGACGCATTCCGCAACCCATGCACCCAGACCACCCGCCGCCAGGGCACGCCTTTGGCACGCGCGGTGCGGATGTAGTCCTCACCCAATGCTTGCAGCATGGCGCTGCGGGTCACGCGGGTGATGTAGGCGGCCATCACCAGCCCCAGCGTCGCTGCGGGCAGCACCAGCTTGTGCAGGCGGTCCAGCGGGTCGGACAGATCCGCGTTGCCGATCACCGGAAACAGCCGCCAGTGCAGGGAAAAGGCCAGCAGCAGGAAAATGCCGGACACGAAGACCGGAAATGACAGGCCCAGCAGCGACAGCAACCGCGCTGCCACATCAACCACGCCATTGCGGTTCAATGCGGCGACGATGCCCGCCGGAACGCCGATGGCGATGCCCAGCACCATGGAGGCCAGGGTCAGGTCCAGCGTATGCGGCAGCACGGCTGCCACATCCTCGATGATCGGGCGGCCGGTCACCATGCTGCGCCCGAAATCACCGGTCATCCCGGCGATCACGAAGTCGAAGTATTGCGTCCAGAGCGGCCGATCGAGGCCCAAGCGCCCACGCAGCGCCGCCGCGGCCTCGGGTGTGGCCTGATCGCCCAGAATCACCAGCGCCGGATCGCCCGGTATCACCCGCACGATCAGGAACACCAATGTCAGCACGGCCAGCAGCGTGGGCAGAGCCGCGGCGACGCGACGCAGCACGAAGCCCAGCATCAGCGCAGCCGGGTCGTCTCCGTGATCAGGGGGCCGAGGCTCATGCTGCCGCGCAGCTCGTAGCCGTAATCCAGGGTGTCGCGCCGGGCGAAGACCAGCAGCGTCTCGATCACCGGCACGCCACAGACATTCGTCACCAGCAGCCGCTGCGCCTCATGCCATAGCCGCAGTTGCGCCGCGGGGTCGGTGGAGACGCGCGCCGCATCGATCTGCGCATCGGCGTTGTTGCAATGGCTGAAGTTGGTCACCGCCGTCGGCGTCTGCACGATGCTGCGACCGTGGAAGAACTGCGTGAGGTAGATGTCGGCGACCGGAAACCGTGCCGCCGAGTAATACACCAGCGGCGACAGGTTCTGCCGGATCTGCTGGTGGAACGTCGCATGTTCCACCACCTGCAGGTCGAGCGTGATCCCCGCCCGGCGCAGCTGTGCCTGGACGACCTGCATGCCGCTCAGCATCTCGGGCAGTTGCGTGTGGATGGCGCGGATGGTGATGCCGTTCGGATGCCCGGCCTCGGCCAGCAGTGCGCGCGACTTCGCGAGGTCGAAGGGCAGCAGGCCGTTCTCGGCGGTAAAGCCAAGATAGCCACGCGGCACCAGGCTTTGCCCCTCGCGGCTCACGTCCGCGCCGCGCCAGCGCACCATTTCGGGGCGATTGATCGCATGGGCGAAGGCCTGGCGGATGCGGATGTCGTTGAACGGCGGCAAGGAGGTGTTCAGGTTCAGCACCGTCAACTCACCCGGTTCGAATACGTCAACCACGGTGTTCGGCAATTGCCGCGTGCGATTCACCCAGGCCTGGTCGGCGCGGCCGTAGTTCAGGTCGAGCTCCCGCGCCTGGAATGCCAGGTCGCGCGACGCATCGGAGGGAATGAAGCGGTAGGAGATGCGCCCGATCTGCGGGGCGCCGCGGAAATACGCGGCATGGGCGACGAGTTCCGCCGATTGGTTCGGCGTTACGCGATCGAGCGCGAAGGGGCCGGTGCCGATCGGGTTGCGGGTGAAATCGGCGCCACGCTCCTCGACTGCGCGACGGCTGACGATATAGCCGCCGGCATAGGCGGTCACGAGGCCGAGCAGGCTGGGCACATTCTCCCGCAACGTGATCCGCACCGTCAGCGGGTCGATCGCCTCGATCGCGTCGAAGGCCCGGAAGTCTGCCGAGGAGGCGGATGTCTGCGGGTTCGCGGCCTTGCGCAGGCTGAACACCACGTCATCCGCGGTCAATTCACCGAAATTGCCGTGGAACCGGACACCGGGCCGCAACCGGAAGGTCCAGACCTTGCCGTCCGGGCTGCTTTCCCAGGACTGCGCCAGGTCAGGCTCGATCGCGGCCGGGTCGATGGAGCCTGGCTTGAACCGCACCAGCCCATTGAACATCCAGGAGACGATCACCCGGTCGGGCGTGCTGACGGCGAAATGCGGATCTATGCGCCCGATATCCTGCGCCGCCATGCCGACGCGCAAGGTCGGCCCGCTCTGGGCTTGGGCCAGTCCCGCGACCAACGCAAAAGCCCCGGCCATCAAGGCCGTCCTGAACCGCATCGCCATTGTCGTGATCTCCGTCATTCGAGCCGCGTCTTCCAGATATCCTCGGCCGCCGCATCCTGCCCTGCGAAGCGGCCGATGTCGAAGCCTTCCAGCGGGGTATCGGTGCGTCCATCCAGCACCAACTCGCTCAGCACCGCGCCGACGGCCGGCCCCAGCATGAAGCCGTGGCCGGAAAAGCCAAAGGCATGGAACAGTCCGGGCGTGGTGCGCGACGGCCCCAGCACCGGCAGCGCATCGGGCATGCCGCCATCAATGCCGGTCCAGGTCCGGATCACCATCGCCCCGGCCAGCTGCGGCAGGACCTCGATCGCGCGTTCCATTGCCGAGAAGGTGGGGCCAGGCAAAGGCCGGGCCGCCGGGATGGCCGGATCGCTCTCACCACGCCCTCCACCGAAGATCACGTTGCCCCGCGCGATCTGGCGCAGATAGACATCGCCGCCGACCACGCCGAGGTTGTGGCCACAGAAGAACGGCAGCGGTTCCGTCACCATCATGTTCGGGCTGAGCGGTGACACCGGCACCGGTTCCCCGAAGCGCGCCGCGACCTCACCGCCCCAGAAGCCGGCCGTGTTCAGCATGATGGGTGCTGCGAAGGTCACGCCACCCGCTTCGACGAGGAAGCCATCGCCTTGCCTCGCCATGGCCGTCACCGCGTGCCGTTCCAGCAGGATGGCCCCCGCCGCGCGGGCCGCCTGCGCCAGCGCCGGTGTCAACAGGCGGGGATTGGCCGAACCGTCTTCCTCCAGCAGGCTGCCGGCGATGACGTGGTCCGAGAAATACGGGTGGTCGGCCCGGATCGCGTTGCGGCCGATCATGCGCGGAAACAGGCCATGGTCGGCGGCCATCGCGTTCCAGCGCAGTAGGTCCTCTTCCTCGGCGCCGTTGCGCGCGAGTTTGAGATGACCGGTCGCCTCGAATTCGGCGTCGGTGCCGATGAGGGCCGCCATCTGACCCCACATGCGGCGCGCCCGGATGGCGATCGGCAGTTCGGCGGGGTGGCGGCCCTGCTGGCGCACGCCGCCATGGTTCACGCCGCTGGCCTGGCTGCCGACCAGGCCGCGTTCCAGCAGGATCACGCGCGCGCCGCGCTGCGCCAGATGCAGCGCCGCCGAACAACCGGCGCCGCCACCGCCCAGGATCAGCACGTCGGCGGCGGTCGTCATGCGGCGGCCAGCGGGATCGGCTTGACCGGCGGCTGACCGCGCAGCCGGCCGACCTGTTCCACGCTGCACCCGAGGGCTGCCGCCAGCACTTCGGCCGCCGGCGGGCCGCAAACGCGGCCCTGGCATCGGCCCATGCCGATACGGCTGAACGCCTTGGCGCGGTTCACCTCCGGCGCGCCTCCGGTGGCGGCGCTCCGCAAGGCCCCCGCGGTGATGCTCTCGCAGCGGCACAGGATGGTGTCGTCGGCCATGTTCGCGGCGAGTTGCGCGGGGAAGGGAAAGGCAGCCTCCAGCGCCGCACGGAAACACGCCTCGCGTCGCAGCCGACGGTCCAGCACGGCGATGTCGCGTGGATCGGGGGCGGGTCCATGGTCCTGCAGCAGCGCCAAGGCGGCGCGCGCACCGCCGACTTCCGCGACATCGGCACCACCGATCCCACTGCCATCGCCGGCCAGATACACATCGCCGCGGGTTGTGCGGCCGGCCTGGTCGCGTTCGGGG
>JBBRWI010000293.1:0-4306 GCA_038249305.1 Acetobacterales bacterium | reverse complement strand
GCCTGCACCGAAGATGCCAGCCGCGCCCTCCTGCAGCGGCACCTTCCAAGCCGTGATCTGGTGGGGATGCACGTCGAAGAGCTTGGCCAACTCGGCCAGCGTCTTCTCGCCCTTGATCGCCGACAGTGCCAACTTCGCCTTGAAAGCAGGGCTGTGAGTCCGTCTCGTCCGCTTCGTCATGTTCGCTCCTGATCTGCGGCAACATTGCCGCCGTCAGGGAGAAATTCCACCTATCGGGCTGTCCGAATTTCCCAGGCCACCTCTGTCTGCCGCCACAGCCTTTCCAACCTGACCCGACGGGCATCCCACGGTCCCCGCCAATCGACGGGGAACACAAGAACCCACCAGTTGGGGTCGAAGAAAGCCCCCTTTTCAGTCAAATGCAATTTCCCTGGCGGTCATGCGGGCCGTGGCGCCGATCTCTGCTTCCGTCAACGCCCCCGGAAAGTGACACGCAACGCGGTGACCGGCCGCGTGTTCAAAAAGGGGCGGCACAAGCGCCGCACATTGCGCTGCGGCGCGTGGGCAGCGTGTGCGAAAGTGGCATCCCGAGGGCGGACTGGCGGGATTCGGGACCTCGCCACGCAGCACGATACGTGCGCGCCGTGGGGTCCCTGGCTCGATGGCCGCGGAAAGCAGCGCCTGAGTATAGGGGTGCTGCGCATCGCCGAAAATGGTTGCCCGCGGCGCAATCTCCACAATCCGCCCGAGATACATGACGGCCACGCGCGGGGCCATGTACCGCACGGCGGCCAGGTTATGGCTGACGAACAGGCAAGCCAGGCCGAGCCGCGCCTGCAGGTCCGACAGCAGGTTAAGCACTTGCGCCTGAATCGAAACGTCGAGCGCGCTGGTGGGTTCGTCGCAAACCAGGAAAGCCGGCTGCGTCGCCAGGGCGCGGGCGATGGCAATCCGCTGGCGCTGGCCACCGCTGAATTCATGCGGGTAACGGTCTGCGTGTTCCGGCAACAGCCCGACCAGGCTCAGCAGCGCCGCCACGCGGCCCTGCGCATCGCCCAAGCCGTGCACAGTCAGCGGTTCCGCCAGCAACTGCGCGACGTTCATGCGCGGGTTCAGGCTGCCATAGGGGTCCTGGAAAACGATCCCCATGTCGCGCCGCAGGCCGCGCATCGCGCGGTCGCCCAGATTGGTGATGTCGGTGCCACGAAAATGCAGTGTGCCACCATCCGGCTCGACCAGTCGCAGCATCAGGCGGGCCAGCGTGGACTTTCCGCATCCGCTCTCGCCGACCAGGCCTAGCGTCTCGCCTTGGCCGATTGCGATGTCCACGCCCGCCACCGCACGCACGCCGCCGGCGAACGTCTTGGTCAGGCCAAGGCCCTCCACCAGCGGTGCCGTCATGCCAGGATGCAAGCGGCCGAGGTGCCGCTTGGCAGGTGCCGCATCACCGGCTGGGCCGCCTCACAGGCCGGAAGTGCGAGCGTGCAGCGCGGCGCGAAGCGGCAGCCGGGCGGGAAGTCGAGGGGCGAGGGCACCATGCCACCGATCGCCGGCAGGGGGCCGAGCGGCCCGGTGAGGCTGGGAATCGAGGCCAGCAACGCCCGGGTGTAGGGATGGCCGGGTGCTGCGAACATGGCATGCGCGGCGCCTGCCTCGGCGACACGGCCAGCGTATAGCACCACCACCCGCTCGCAGATATCCGCCACCACCCCCAAATCATGGGTGATCAACAGCACAGCCATGCCCAATTCCCGCTGCAACCCGCGCAAAAGGTCCAGGATGCCGGCCTGGACCGTGGCATCCAGCGCCGTCGTCGGCTCGTCAGCGATCAGCAGGCGCGGCCGGCAGGCGAGCGCGATGGCGATCATCGCGCGCTGGCGCATGCCGCCGGAAAGCTGGTGCGGATACTCCTCCACCCGTCGGTCCGCGGCGGCGATTTCCACCAGTCGCAACAGCGCCACCGCCTCCCGCCAGGCGGCGCGGCGGTGCATCCCGCGGTGGTGGCGCAGCACCTCGGCGATCTGCTCGCCGATGGTCAGGACCGGGTTCAGCGAGGCGGTGGGGTCCTGGAAGATCATCGCCATGCGGGCGCCGCGCAACTTCGCCATGTCGCGCTCCGGCAGCGCCGTGATGTCGGCGTCTTCGAAGCGGATCTTCCCCGCGGCGATCCGCCCGCCGAGAGGCAGCAAGCCCATCACGGCAAGGGCCGTCATGGATTTGCCGCTGCCGCTTTCGCCGACGACGCCGAGCATTTCGCCGGCGGCGATCCCAAAGGACACATCTTCCAGCACGCGGGTCGTGCCGAAGCTGACGGCGAGGTCGTGCACCGCCAGGAGCGTCATCTGACAGCCGTCCGCAAGCGTGGGTCCAGCGCATCGCGCAGCCCATCGCCCATCAGGTTCAGCCCGAGCACGGTCATGGCGATGGCCACACCCGGCACCAGCGAAATCCAGGGCGCTTCCTGGATGTAGTCACGGCCTTCGGCGATGATGCCGCCGAAGGTCGGTGTCGGCGGCGGCGGCCCGACGCCGAGGAAGCTCAGCACCGCCTCCGCCAGGATGGCCAGCGCAAACACATAGGTCTGCTGCACCACCAGCGGCGCGATGGCGTTGGGCAGGATGTGGCGCAGCAGGACGCGCGTCGGCGAAGCGCCGATCGCGCGCGCGCCCTCGACGAAGGGGAACTCACGCACCACCAGCACGCCCGCGCGCATCACCCGCGCAGTGCGCGGCACATAGGCGATGGACAATGCCAGGATGACATTCAACTCCGAGGGGCCGAGCGCCGCAGCCAGGGCGATCGCCAGCAACACGGCGGGGAAGGCCATCAGCGCGTCCATGAAGCGCATGAGCACGTCGTCCAGCCGCCGCACGAAGCCGGCCAGCGCACCGATCAGCCCGCCGAGCAGCGCCGTCAGCACCGCGACACCCAGGCCGATGCGCAGCGAGACCTGGCCGCCATACAGCGTGCGCGACAGCACGTCCCGCCCGAAGCGATCCGTGCCCAACCAGAAGGTCTCCCCAGGTGCCACGAACCTCGTGCGGAAGTTGTTGCGCATAGGGTCATAGGGCGCCAGCCAGGCGGCGAAGACAGCGCTGGCCACCACCAGCCCGAACAGCACAAGACCCCAGCGGAAGGATGGGTGCGCCAGCAGGCGGGCGAAAGCCCCAGGCGGCTTGCGGCTTTCAGCCCCGGCCATGGCGGATCCGCGGGTCGAGCCAGGCGTACAGCAGATCGACCAGCAGGTTGACCACGACGAAGATCGTCGCCGTCAGCAGCAACCCGCCCTGGATCACCGGGTAGTCGCGTCGCTGGATGGCGCCGACGATCAGGCGGCCGACGCCGGGCAGGCTGAACACGCTCTCGATCACCACCGTGCCGCCGAGCAGCACGCCGCAGGCGATGCCGGCCACCGTCACGACCGGGATCAGCGCGTTGCGCAGCGCGTGCCGCACCACCACGACCCAGCCGGGCATGCCCTTCGCGCGGGCGGTTCGCACGTAGTCCTGGCGCAAGACTTCGAGCATCGCCGCCCGCGTCATTCGCGCGAACAACCCGATCTGCGACAGCGCCAGGGTGGCGGCGGGCAGCACCATGCTGCGCGCCCAGCCCAGCGGGTCCTGCCCGAAAGCGACGTATCCTCCGGTCGGCAGCCAAGCGAGTTGCACCGCGAAGACGTAGACGAAGACCAAGCCTAGCCAGAAATCCGGTACCGAAAAACCGATCAGCGCAGCACCCATGGCGGCGCGATCGGCACCGCCGCCGGCCCGTACGGCCGCCAGCACGCCGAGCGCGGTGCCGACAACCATGGCGATGAAAAGCGCAAGGAAGGTGAGGCCGAGCGTCACCGGCAGCCGTTCGACGATGGCCGCCGCGACGCCCTGGCGGAGCAGGATGCTCTCGCCGAGATCACCGCGCGCGAGCGCCCCGTACCAGCCGATCAGCTGTTCGTGCCAGGGCCGCGTCAGGCCAAGCCGCTCCCGCAGCCGCGCGAGTTCTTCGGCGGTCGCGGTCGGCCCCGCCATCTCGGAGGCGACGTCGCCCGGTACGATCCAGACGATGCCGAAGGACAATACCGAGACCAGCAGCAGCACCGGCAGCGCGGCGAGGATACGCCCCGCCGCGTATTTCATCATGCGAGCACTACGCCAGCGACACGCCCCACATACGCGGGATGCGATAGGGCTTGTAGTCGCGCACCTGGGCGCGCGTGGCCTGCACGATGCCGACATCACCGCATTTGATGGCGATGGCCTGGTCGTACATGCGGGCCTGGAAGTCGCTCACCGCGCGTTGGCGATCGGCCTCGGCCAGGCTGGTGGTGAGGCGGCGCTGGCAATCCTCG
>JBBRWI010000292.1:0-4311 GCA_038249305.1 Acetobacterales bacterium | reverse complement strand
CCCACCCAAAAGCCCGAGGCGCTGCTGCACCGGGTCATCCTGGCCTGCACCGCGCCCGGCGACGTGATCCTCGACCCCTTCCTCGGCACCGGCACCACCGCCGCCGTGGCCCGGCGGCTGGGCCGGCGCTTCATCGGGATCGAGCGCGAACCCGCCTATGCCGAGGCTGCCCGCGCCCGCATCGCTGCGGTGATGCCGGTCGCGGCATCGGCGGCGCACGTCCTCCCCGCCAAGCGCGAACAACCGCGCCTGCCTTTCGGGCATCTGGTCGAACGCGGACTGGTGCCACCGGGGGCACGGCTGACCGACCGCCAGCGCCGCTGGACCGCCGAGGTCGGCGCCGATGGCACCCTGCGCTGCGGCCGCGCCACCGGGTCGATCCATGCCGTCGGTGCCGCCGTGCAGGAAGCCCCGTCCTGCAACGGCTGGACCTTCTGGCATGTCGAGACGGCCGGCGGCGGTTTGCGGGTGCTCGACGCCTACCGGGAAGAGGCACTCGCGGCGCAACCCTGAACCGTGCAACCCGGTCGCGGCGGCGGCGTTTTCCTGGCACGCCGGCACTCACGCCGGGCGGTTGAAAACAGGAGAGTTCCGATGGGCAGCACCGGAGACAAGATCAAGGGCGTCGCCAACGAGGCGGCCGGCAATGTCAAGCAGGGCGTCGGCAAGGCGGTCGGCAATGAGAAGATGCAGGTCGAAGGCGCCGTGCAGGAAAAGAAGGGTGAGGGCCAGCAGGCCGTCGGCCGCGCCAAGGATGCCGTGAAAAACGTCGTCGACAAGGCCTGATGCCGGGGGGGCGGCGCGGCCGCGCCGCCCCTTCCCGTCCTTCATCCCTTCGCGCAGGCTCAACCGTTCCGAAGGGAATTGCCGATGACTGACATCAAGGACTGGCCCGCGTACAGCATTGCCCTGCGCGCACAGGGCAAGGCGATGTCAACGCTGCACCCTGATCTGGTGAAGGGCTTTTCCGCCCTGAGCGCGGGGGCTGCCAAGACACAGTTCCTCGACGCGAAGACGCGAGAGTTGATCGACCTGGCGGTCGCCGTCACCACCCAGTGCGACGGCTGCATCGATGCGCATGTCCGCCAGGCGCAAGCGGCGGGTGCGACGAAGGCGGAGATGGCCGAGGCGCTGGGTGTGGCCGTGGCACTGAACGCCGGGGCGGCGTTCACCTATGCGCTCCATGTGCTGGATCGCGCGGGCGATTAGCGCGATGCTGCCCCAGGGGCGACGCAACGCCCCGGGGAGACAACGCGATGGAACGCAGACAGGCCATGCTGATGGCGCTTGGTGCCATGACCGCCACGCAAGTTCGGGCCCAGGCTTCGCAAAATTTCGTCACAGCCTGGGCCGCCTCGGCCCAGGGCCCGTACCCAATCGGCAACCCTTCGGCCCAGCCTGACCAGCGCGCGATCTTCCCGACGCCGGCAGCCGGCGCGAACGACCAGAGCCTGCGGTTGATCCTGCGCCCATCGATCTGGGGGCCCGTCGCACGCATGCGGTTTTCCAACGCCTTTGGGACCCAACCGCTGACGCTGGATGGCGTCTTCATCGGCCTCCAGCAGGGAGGGGCCAGCGTGCTGCCCGGCACCAACCAGCCGGTCCGATTCGCGGGCCAGGCGCGCGTCACCATTCCACCCGGGGGCCAGGTCTGGACCGATCCCGTGGCACTTCCGTTCGCTGCCGATCCGGCCAATCCCCTGCTGAACGGGCGCAAGCTGGCCGTCAGCCTGGCAGTCGTCGGCGCCTCCGGGCCGATGACCTGGCATGCCAAGGCATTGCAAACCTCCTACGCCACCGCCCCCGGCGCCGGCGCGCGCGGGGCCGAGGAAGCCGAGGCCGCCTTCCCCCATCCCACCGCTTCCTGGTTCTTCCTCGATGCGCTGGACATGGCCGCCCCCGCGGGGACGCCCGTCATCGTCGCCTTCGGAGATTCGATCACCGATGGCACCGCCAGTACGATGAACGGCGATGACCGCTGGCCGGATGTGCTGGCCCGTCGGCTGCCCCCCAACCGGGTTGCCGTGGTCAATGCCGGCATCGGCGGCAATCAGGTGGTTGGCCCCGCCGCCTATTCGCCGCAGGCGCCCTTTCCCGGCGGCCCCTCGGCGTTGATGCGGCTGGAACGGGATGTGACCAGCCTGACCGGGGTCACCCATCTGATCTGGCTGGAGGGCACCAACGACTTCAGCCGCAACGGCAACGCCACCAGTGAGGCGGTGCAGGCGGGCATGCGCCAGGGCGTGGCGCGTCTGCGCGCGGCCGTGCCCGGCATCCGCGTGATCGGCGCCACTGTGACCTCGGCCTTGGGCAGCACCAGTGCCGCGCATGGTTTTGCCGAACAGGACCAGAAGCGCCAGGCGCTTAACGCCTTCATCCGCACCAGCGGCGTATTTGATGCGGTGGCGGATTTCGATGCGGCAACGCTGGACCCGGCAACGGGCGGGATGCGGGCGGTCTTCGTGCCAGATTCGACGACCGGCGGGCCGGGCGACCGGCTGCATCCGAACCGGGCGGGTTACGTCGCCATGGCCAATGCCATCGACCTTACGGCACTGGCCTTGCGTTGAAACGCGGAAGGGCGGCCGCTGCCGGCCGCCCTTTGCGGGATCACTCGACCGCTTCGCCTTCCTTCTCCGGCTCCCCATCCGGCCCGACTTCGGGCTTGGGCAGGGCCGGGGCCGGGGCCTCAGTGTAGTCGAAGGCAAGCGCGCCATCCTTCAACTGCACTTTGACGCTACCGCCCTTCACCAACCGGCCGAAGAGCAGTTCCTCAGCGAGCGGCTTCTTGATCGTCTCCTGGATCAGACGGGCCAGCGGACGGGCCCCATACAGCGGGTCGTAGCCGCGCTCGGCCAGCCATTCCCGCGCCGCCGAGGAGAGTTCGATCGTGACGTTCCGGTCGGCCAACTGGGCTTCCAACTGCATCACGAACTTGTCCACGACCCGGCCGACGATTTCCTGCGTCAGCGCGCCGAAGGGCACCACGGCGTCCAGCCGGTTGCGGAACTCGGGAGTGAACATGCGCTTGATCGCATCCTCATCCTCGCCCACCCGGGTTTCCCGTCCGAAGCCGATGGTCGGCTTGGCCATATCGGCGGCCCCGGCGTTGGTGGTCATGATCAGCACCACATTGCGGAAATCGACCATCTTGCCGTTGTGGTCGGTCAATTTGCCGTGGTCCATCACCTGCAACAGGATGTTGAACAGGTCCTGGTGGGCCTTCTCGATCTCGTCCAGCAGCAGCACCGCATGGGGATGCTGATCGATGCTGTCGGTCAGCAACCCGCCCTGGTCGAAGCCGACATAACCCGGGGGTGCCCCGATCAGCCGGCTTATGCTGTGGCGTTCCATGTATTCGGACATGTCGAAGCGGATCAGCTCGATGCCGAGCACCTTGGCCAATTGCTTGGCGACCTCGGTCTTGCCGACGCCGGTCGGGCCGCTGAACAGATAATTGCCGATCGGCTTTTCCATGTCCCGCAGTCCGGCGCGGGACAGCTTGATCGCGGCGGACAGGGTCTCGATCGCCCGGTCCTGGCCGAAAACCATGGACTTAAGGTCACGGTCGAGCGTTCGCAACGTCTCCTTGTCATCGGAGGAGACCGACTTGGGGGGGATGCGGGCGATCTTGGCGACGATGTCCTCGACGTCCTTGAGGGTTACCGTCTTGCGGCGCTTGTTCTCGGGCACCAGCATCCGCGAGGCACCAACCTCGTCGATCACGTCGATTGCCTTGTCCGGCAGTTTCCGGTCGTGAATATACTTGACCGACAGTTCCACCGCCGCCCGAATGGCTTCGGGTGTGTAGCGGACCTTGTGATGCTTCTCGTAGTTGGTCTTCAGCCCCTGCAGGATCTTGACCGCATCCTCGACCGAGGGCTCGTTCACATCGATCTTCTGGAAGCGCCGGACCAAAGCACGGTCCTTCTCGAAGTGCTGGCGATATTCCTTGTAGGTGGTGCTGCCGATGCAGCGCATCGTGCCCTGGGCCAACGCGGGCTTGAGCAGGTTGGAGGCGTCCATCGCCCCGCCGCTGGTCGCGCCGGCGCCGATCACCGTATGGATCTCGTCGATGAACAGGATGGAGCCCGGCTGGGCTTCCAATTCGTTCACCACCGCCTTCAGCCGTTCCTCGAAATCGCCGCGATAGCGGGTGCCGGCCAGCAGACTGCCCATGTCCAGCGCATAGATCGTGGACTTGGCCAGGACTTCCGGCACGTCGCCTTCGATAATGCGCTTGGCCAGGCCCTCGGCGATGGCGGTCTTGCCGACGCCGGGATCCCCGACATAGAGCGGGTTGTTCTTGGT
>JBBRWI010000291.1:0-4335 GCA_038249305.1 Acetobacterales bacterium | reverse complement strand
GCAGGGGGAGGCCGATGGCGCCCTCCCGCCCGGGCTCGAATCCCGCGCCGACAACACGCCGCGGCTGATCGCCTATTGGCGCAGCGTGCCGGATGACGAGGGCGCGATCGCGCGCAACCGCGCCCTCTACGCGGCCGACCCGCTGGCCCCCCCGGGCTCGCTCTGGGCCGACCCGCCCTGGTCGGCGGCGTTCATCTCCTACCTGATGATCCGCGCCGGGGTGGATCTGCGGGAGTTCCCGCCGGATGCGTCGCATGTGCTCTACCTGGATGCGCTGACCGCGACCGCCGCCGCCTGGCCGGACGCCGCCCCCTTCGTCCCGCTGGCGCCGCGTGAGGCGGTGCCGGCGCCGGGCGACCTCGTCTGTTTCGACCGTGGCCGCGTGCCGCTGCCCGACTGGTCGGCGCGCGCGGCAGAGGCTGGGCGCTTCCGGCCCATGCATTGCGACCTGGTGCTGGCCACCCCGCCGGGCAGCGTCGCGGCGCTGGGCGGCAATGTCGCCGATGCGGTGGTGTTGACGCATCACGCCACCGATGCGACGGGCCGCTTGCTGCCGCGTGGCGCCGGGCGACCGCCCTGGATCGTGGTGATGCGCAACCGCCTTGGCCTGCTGCCACCCTTTGGAGTGCCTGGTTCATGACCGATCTTTTCGCGCCCTTGCCGATCGCCGGCGGCACGCTGCGCAACCGCATCGGCGTCTCGCCGATGTGCCAGTACTGCTGCGCCGACGATGGCCGGGTCACCGACTGGCACCTCGCGCACCTGTTGCAGCGGGCGGCCGGCGGTGCGGGGCTGGTCATTGCGGAAGCGTCCGCCGTCACCCGCGACGGCCGCATCACGCCGGGCGACCTGGGTATTTGGGAGGACGCGCAGTTCGACGGCCACGCGCGCCTGGCCGCCGCCATCGCCCATGCCGGCGCCTTGCCTGGCATCCAACTCGGCCACGCCGGGCGCAAGGCAAGTCGGGGCGCGCCGTGGAACGACGGCCCGGCCGTGCCGTCCTGGCCCACGGGATCGGCCAGCGCGGTGCCGATGGGGAATTTTGCCCCGCCCGCACCGATGACGGTTGGGGAGATCGAGGCCGTGATCGAGGCCTTTGCCACCGCCGCCGCGCGGGCCGTGCGGGCCGGCTACCGCCTGATCGAACTGCATGGCGCGCATGGGTATCTGCTGCATCAGTTCCTCTCGCCGCTGTCCAACCGCCGCGACGACGCCTGGGGCGGTGGGTTCGAGGGCCGCGCCCGCCTGACGCTGGAAGTCGCGCGCGTGGTGAAGGCCGCGATCCCGCCGGATGTCTCGCTCTGGGTCCGCATCAGCCACACCGACTGGATCGAGGGCGGCTGGACCACCGAGGAGAGCATTCGGTTGGCTGTGCTGCTCAAGGGGCTGGGCATCGAGGCGATCGACGTCTCCTCCGGCGGCATCGACCCCACGGCAAAAATCCCGGTGGGGCCGGGGTATCAGGTGCCCGGCGCGCGGGCGGTGCGGCAGGGGGCGCAGATGCTGGTCGCGGCGGTCGGGCTGATCACCGAACCGGCGCAGGCCGCGGCCATATTGGCCGACGGCGATGCCGACGTCGTGCTGTTGGCGCGGGCGATGCTGCGCGATCCCTATTGGCCGCTGCGCGCGGCGGCGGCGTTGGGGAGGATGGATGCGATGACCGCACCGCCACAGTATGAGCGGGGCTGGACCGCGCTGGGGCGCATCGCGATGGATCGCGCGGTGGCCGAGGCGATGCACCCCGCCTGAAGGAGAGCCCAGCAAGCCCGCCTATCTGATCGCCGATGTCGAGGTGACCGACCCCGCCCGCTTTGCCGCCTACCGCGACGCGGTCGCGCCGATGATCGCGCGTTTTGGCGGGCGATACCTGATCCGCGGTCCGGCGCTGGAGTTGCACGAAGGCGACGCCTTCCTCCATCGCCTGATCGTGCTGGAATTCCCGACCATGGACGCGCTGCGGGGGTTCTACGACAGCTCGGACTACGCGCCGCTGATCGCGCTGCGGCAGTCCTGTGCGAACACCCGCCTGGTCTTCGCCGAAGGCTACGCCGCCAGCGGCGGATAGTCCGTGTAGCCTTCCGCGCCGCCACCATAAAGCGTGGCCTGGTCCAGGCTCGCCAACGGTGCATCCTGGCGCAGACGCTCCACGAGGTCCGGGTTGGCGATGAAGGGGCGGCCGAAGGCGATCATGTCGGCGCGGCCGGCGGCAATGGCCCCGATCGCCATGGCGCGCGTATAACCATTGTTGGCGATATAGGCGCCCTTGAACGCCATGCGCAGCGCGCCGTAGTCGAAGGGTGACACATCGCGCGGACCGCCGGTCGCGCCCTCCACCACATGCAGGAAGGCGATACCGCGCTTGGACAGTTCGGCGACGAAACTGCCAAACACCTCGGCAGGGTCGCTGGTTAACGCATCATTCGCCGGGCTGACCGGCGAGATGCGGACGCCAAAGCGCTGCTTCGGGAAGACCTTCAGCATGGCGTCCACCACCTGCAAGCCGAAGCGCACGCGGTTTTCGACCGAGCCGCCATACTGGTCGGTGCGGTGGTTGCTGCCGTCCTTGAGGAACTGGTCGATCAGGTAGCCATTGGCTGCGTGCAATTCGATCCCGTCGAAGCCGGCGCGTGTCGCATTCTGTGCGGCCTGCGCATAGTCGCCGATGATCGCGTCGATCCCGGTCTGGTCCAGCGCCTGCGGCATCGATGTCTCGACAAAGCCGGTCTCGATGAAGGTCTTTGTCTTGGCCGCGATGGCGGAGGGTGCGACGGGTGCCGCGCCGTCATCCTGCAAGGAGACGTGCGACACACGGCCGACGTGCCAGAGCTGGACGAAGATATGTCCGCCCTTGGCGTGCACCGCCTCGGTCACCTGGGTCCAGCCGCGCACCTGGGTTGCGGAATACAGCCCGGGCGTCCAGGCGTAGCCCTGGCCCTGGCGTGAGATCTGCGTCGCCTCGGAGATCAGCAGCCCGGCCGTGGCGCGTTGCGCATAGTAATCGGCGTTCAGGCGATGCGGCGCCTCGGTGCCACGCGCGGCGCGATTGCGCGTCAGCGGCGCCATGGCGATACGGTTGGGCATGGCCAGGTCGCCCAGCATGAAGGGCTGGAACAATGGGTTGGCGTGATGGGTCATGGGCGCTCCGCGCAGGTGACGTGATCGGCGGGGAGGTGGCGCGGCACAGGTGGCGCTGCCACGCCCACCGCTGGTTAACGCCGCGGTGGGCTGGCGGTTGCGCCAGCGGGGATCAGCAGGGCCAGACGCCGCTCAGCGCCCGGTCAAGATCCGTTCGACCAACTGCCCGGCGGTCGGGATGAAGCCGTTCGAATAGAACGGGTCCTGGGCAAAGCGCGTCGCCACCTGGCCCGCGAACATCAGATTGTCCTCGGTGCCGCCGCCATGAGCGATCGCCTGCAACTTCTTTTGGATGCAGAAGGAGCGCGGGTCGGCGCGCTTGCCGGTGGTGTAGTCGGGTGCGATCTGCGTCCAGTTGCTGAAGCGGCAATGCGACAGGCAGCCCATGCAATCGGTCTGGTCCTGCAGGATTTCCCGCGCGGCCTCCGGCGTTTCGAAGACCAGCGTGTCGTCGGGGGTGCGCAGGGCTTCGGTGAAGCCCTGGCCGGTCCAGATTTCCAGGCGCGCGCGATCTTCCGGTGTCACCCACACCGGGCGCTTGCGCGGGCCGACGCCGTATTCGGCGGTCTTGTCACCTTCCGCCGCGCCGACGTAGGCGACCTGGCGTTCGCTGCGGGCTTCAAGGTCGCGCAGCAGCCGCGTGCGTACGGCCGAGGAATAGAACCCGGTCGGCGAAAACGCCTGCAACGACACATCGCCCGGCTTCAGGGTCAGCAGCCGCTGCTTCCATTCCTCCGGGATCGGGGATTCCTTGGTCAGCAGCGGGCGGGTGCCGAACTGGAAGGCGATGGGGCCAAGCTCGGGATTGTCGATCCAGTCTTCCCACTCCTCCAGCCACCAGACGCCGCCAGCCATGATGATCGGCACGGTGTCGAGGCCGAAGGAATTCATCAACTGGCGCAACGCCAGCACGCGGGGAAAGGGGTCCTCGGGCTTGCGGGGGTCCTCGCTGTTGGACAGGCCGTTGTGGCCGCCGGCCAGCCAGGGGTCTTCATAGACCACGCCACCCAGCCATTCCGAGGCCTTGGAATAGGCCCGGCGCCACAGCGCGTTGAAGGCCCGCGCGCTGGACACGATGGGGTACATGAAAACATGGTGTTCCCGCGCCACCGCCGCCAGCCCATAGGGCATGCCGGCGCCGCAGGTCACGCCATGCACCAGGCCCGGCACGGTTTCCAGGATGCCGCGGATGATGCGTTC
>JBBRWI010000290.1:0-4343 GCA_038249305.1 Acetobacterales bacterium | reverse complement strand
TGGAGGCGCTGGCGAGCCCCGCGATCGCCGCCGCCCTGCTCGGGTTGGTCGGCTTTCATTGGCTGTTCGCCGGCAATGCGCTGGGCTTCCTCGCCTCCGCCGCTCTGGTGCTGACCGTGACGCTGCCCTCGCCCAAGCCGCCGGCGACGCAGGAGGGCGCCTGGGGCCGCATTACGCGCGGCAGCCGCATCTACCTGGCCACGCCGCGGCTACGCGGGCTGCTGGCGATGAACGTCACGGTCGCGATGGCTGGCGCGATGGTAATTGTGAACTCTGTGGTGCTGGTGCGCTCGGGCTTCGGCCTGGGCGCGGCGGAATTGGGCTGGACGCTGGCGGCCTATGGCGCCGGGTCGATGGTAGCGGCCCTCGCGGTCCCACGGATGCTCGACGGCGCGCTGACCGACCGGACCGTCATGATGGCGGGAGCCGGATTGCTGGTGGCGGGCCTGCTGCTCGGGCCGCTGGTGCCAGGGTGGTCGATGCTGCTGCCGCTGTGGATGCTGCTGGGCCTCGGCAACGGTCTGGTGCTGACACCGAGCGGACGGTTGCTGCGGCGCTCGGCCCATGCGGGCGACCGGCCCGCGCTGTTTGCCGCGCAATTCGCGCTCAGCCATGCCTGCTGGCTCATCGCCTATCCGGTGGCGGGGTGGTTCGGCGCCGCGGCCGGGATGGGGGTCACCTTCCTGGTGCTAGCGGCACTCGGGGCCGTCGGGCTGGCCGCGGCCGTGGTGCTGTGGCCAAGGGATGATGCGGAGGAGGTTGAGCACATCCACGATCGGCTGCCGCCGGGGCATGCGCATCTGGGTGGTGCGCGCCCTCGCTGATGGGCGGCCTGGAATGAAGCGCATCGTGGTGAGAACGACGGGAGAATGGCAATGGTGCCGATGCCACCCTTCGCTTGTTCACCTCCACCGACAGCTTGGTCGACGCCAGATCGAAGGTCGCCCCCGAAATGTTCCGCGCCATCACCCACATCTTGTTGTTGGTCCAGGCATAGTTCGTCAGGTCGATAAACCGCGGCGAGCTACCAAGAAAAGCCTGCGCCAGGTCCCCGGACAACTCCGTCGCGAATTCCCGGGTGCCGGTTGGCGCCGATGCGCAGGTATGGGGCACGGCTGGCGCCGCCTCTGGCAGCCTCAAGCGTCCATCCCATCATCGCGCCGCAGCAGCATCAATACCGCCACCACGATCATCACACGTCGCCCGATGGCCGATCCCGCAAAGGCACCGGCGACGCCGGCCCGAGGCGAAGTCCGAAGCACAGGGCCAGCGCACATTGCCGGCGCGGGCATGGCCGATGACGCCGGCCGCCGCATTGACGGCGACCGCCACGGCGCTGGTGCCGATCGCCACATGGGTGCTCGGCACACCCACCAGATAGACGAGCAGCGGCACCGCGAGGATCGACCCGCCGCCGCCCACCAGGCCCAGCGTGAAGCCCACCAGCGAGCCCGAGGCGCCGCCAAGCAGCGACTGGACCAGCGAGAGATCCATCACGCCGCCGTGGTGCCGCGGTTCCACGGCATCACCCCCAGCAGGCCTGCCATCCCGCAGGTGCCGGTCACGCCCGCGAAAACGAGGCCCGCGCCGACAAGGCCCGACAGCGCGAAGAACCATGGCGAGGCCAGGGCGCCCAGCAGGACGCCCAGCACCACCAGGCTACCGGCCGCTGCACCTGGCGCATCATCGGCAGCGGCTGACTGCGATCCTTTGCAACCGGCAGGCCGGCGCGCTGCCAGGCGTCGAGGCCTCCCTCCAGGATGAAGGCCTGGCAGAGCCCGGCCTTGGCGGAGAGGCGATCGGCATTGTCCGCGGTGCGCGCCCCGCTGCGGCAGTGGAACAGCACAGGCTTCCCCTGCTGCACGGCAAGCGCGGTCTCCTCCAGGCGCGATAGCGGCAGGTTCCGGGCACCAGGGATGCGCTCGCGGGCATGTTCGTCCGGCTCGCGCACGTCGATCAGGGTGGCACCGTCGCGCAGCAGGGCGGCGGCTGCGTCAGGCGTGATGGTTTTCATCGTCGTGTGTCCTTCGTGGGTGTCAGGTTTCGGGCGGGCAGTAGAGTTCGCGCAGCACTTCGAGCAGCCGCGCCGCCTTGGGGTCGGCCAAACGGTAGAACACCGCCTGCGCGGATTTGCGGGTCGCGACCAAGCCGTCCTCGCGCAGCCGGGCGAGGTGCTGGGACAAGGCGGGCTGGCTGAGGCCGACCAGGCTGGCCATGGCGCTGACCGACAGTTCCCCCGCACCCGCCAGGTGGCAGAGCAGCAGAAGCCTGCGTTCATTCGCGAGCAGTCGCAGCAACCGCGCCGCCTCTGCCGCGTTTTGTTTCAGCGCCAGCATGTCGCCGCCTGGCGGTTCCGGCATCATTCAAGGCATCCCTTCATAAGCTTGTGCTTAATAAGGGAGTGCTTATATGATGTTCAAGCCCCTTTGTCGGGGCAGGGAAGGACATCATGGACAAGCCCGTCATTCGCCCCTTCTTCGACGAGGCGACCAACACCGTCAGCTACCTGGTCTGGGATGCGGCCACTCAGGATGCCGCGGTCATCGACCCGGTGCTGGACTGGGACAATCGCTCCGGCGAAGCCGATACGCACTCGGCCGACGCGCTGCTCGCGGCCGCGACGAAGGCCGGCCTCACCATCCGCTGGGTGCTGGAGACCCACGCCCACGCCGACCACCTGACCGCCGCCCCCTACATCAAGGCGAACACCGGCGCCCCGATCGGCATCGGCGAGCATATCCGCGACGTGCAGAAAATCTTCCGACCGGTCTTCGACCTGGATGACGTGAAGCCAGAAGGCGGCGATTTCGACCGGCTGTTCCGCGATGGCGAGCGGTTCGCGCTGGGTGGCCTGAGCGTGGAGGTCATGTACGTCCCCGGCCACACGCCAGCCGATATCGCCTATCGGATCGGCGACGATGTCTTCGTCGGCGATACGCTGTTCATGCATGACTACGGCACGGCACGGACTGATTTTCCCGGTGGTGATGCGCACCATCTCTGGTCTTCGATGCAGCGCCTGCTGGCCTTGCCGCCGGAAACCCGGCTGTGGATGTGCCACGACTACAAGGCGCCGGGCCGCGATCACTTCGCCTGGGAAAGCACGGTCGCCGAACAGCGCGCGCACAACCCGCATGTGAAGGACGGCACCACCGAGGCCGGTTTCGTCGCCTTCCGTACCGCGCGCGATGCCACGCTCGCGGCGCCTGCGCTGATCTTGCCCGCGATCCAGGTGAATATCCGCGCCGGCCGCTTCCCCCAAGCCGAGGCCAATGGGGTGCGCTACCTCAAGGTGCCGATGACGGTAAAGGGTGGCTTGCGATGAACGCGACCACGCAGGTCGTCTGTCCCCACTGCGACGGCATCAACCGCGTGCCCAGCGCACGCCTCGGCGACGGGCCGCGCTGCGGCGGCTGCAAGGCGCCACTGTTCGAGGGCAAGCCGCTTGCGCTGTCCGAGGCACGGTTCCGCCGTCACCTTTCGCTGAGCGGGATCCCCCTGCTGGTGGATTTCTGGGCCGCCTGGTG
Organism: Acetobacterales bacterium; assembly: GCA_038249305.1. Classification (GTDB taxonomy): domain Bacteria; phylum Pseudomonadota; class Alphaproteobacteria; order Acetobacterales; family Acetobacteraceae; genus Humitalea. The sequence continues at coordinate 816 of JBBRWI010000290.1, read as the reverse complement.
CGGCCCCTGCCGCGCCATGGCCCCCGCTTTCGAGGCGGCGGCGTCTTCGCTCGAACCCCGCATGCGGCTGATCAAGGTCTCGACCGAGGAAGCGCCGACGCTCGCCGCCGAACTCGCGATCAGCAGCATCCCGACGCTGGCCTTGTTTGCTGGCGGGAGGGAGGTCGCGCGCCAGGCGGGTGCGATGCCCGCGGGCCGCATCATCGCCTGGGCCGAGGCAGTTTTGCCGGCTTGATCCGGATCAACGCGGCGCCGCCAGCAAAGGTGCAGCGTGCTCAAGATGAGCCGGCTGCGGCTCATCCCAGGGAAGGCGATTGTCATGATTCAGAATGTGGGAAGCACCGACAAATGGCTTCGGATCGCCGCCGGTGTGGTGATCCTGGGGCTTGGCGCCTTCGGCCCGATCGGCTGGTGGGGGCTGATCGGGATCGTGCCCTTGGCGACGGGCCTGATGGGCAGTTGCCCTGCCTATAGCCTGATCGGCGTCAACACCTGCCAGCGCGGCGTCTGATCTCGGGCGCTCGTTGCCCGAAACAAGGCATGCCGGTGCGGCGGAACGGGTGAAGCGCCCGATCGGACAAGAAGCCCGAGGGAGAGACCTGACATGGGCATGCCAAGCCTGAATGTGATGATCGGCGGTCTCGCCATCCTGGGCGTCGGCGTGCTCTTTGCGAAGCGTCCACAGCATAGCCTCGCCATCATTCCCGAGACGCAGGCTGAAGCATCGAGACCCGTTGGCTCCTCTGCCCGGCATGCGACGCGATCAACCGCGTGCCGACCGCGCGTTGGCGCTTGCGGCGGAAGCCCGACACCGAG
>JBBRWI010000289.1:0-4347 GCA_038249305.1 Acetobacterales bacterium | reverse complement strand
GCCGCTTTCCACCACAGGCCAGCCCGGCCCCGCCATGGACTATGCCATTCTGGCCATCCATCTTGCGGGTGCCTCGTCCATCCTTGGCGCCATCAATTTCATCACCACCATTTTCAACATGCGCGCTCCCGGCATGACGCTCCACAAGATGCCGCTCTTCGTCTGGTCCATTCTGGTCACCGTGTTCTTGCTCCTGCTGTCGCTGCCCGTATTGGCCGGCGCTATCACCATGCTGCTCACCGACCGCAATTTCGGCACCACCTTCTTCTCCGCCGACGGCGGCGGCGATCCGGTGCTGTTCCAGCATCTGTTCTGGTTCTTCGGCCATCCCGAGGTCTACATCCTGATCCTGCCGGCGTTCGGCATGATCAGCCAGATCGTCTCGACCTTCTCGAAGAAGCCGGTGTTCGGCTATCTCGGCATGGCCTATGCGATGGTCGCGATCGGCGGCATCGGCTTCGTGGTGTGGGCCCACCACATGTACACCGTCGGCATGTCCTCGGCGACGCAGGCCTATTTCGTCGCCGCTACCATGGTGATCGCGGTGCCGACCGGCGTGAAGATCTTCTCCTGGATCGCCACGATGTGGGGCGGCTCGATCGAGTTCAAGACCCCGATGCTGTGGGCGATCGGCTTCATCTTCCTGTTTACGCTGGGCGGCGTCACCGGCGTGGTGCTGGCCAATGCCGGCGTCGACCGGGTGCTGCAGGATACCTATTACGTGGTCGCGCACTTCCATTACGTGCTGTCGCTCGGCGCCGTGTTCGGCATCTTCGCCGGCTGGTACTACTGGTTCCCGAAAATGTTCGGCTACATGTATTCCGAGTTCATCGGCAAGCTGCACTTCTGGGTCACCTTCGTCGGCGTCAATCTGGTGTTCTTCCCGCAGCATTTCCTCGGCCTGTCCGGCATGCCGCGCCGCTACGTCGATTATCCCGACGCCTTCGCCGGCTGGAACCTGGTGTCCTCACTCGGCTCCTACCTCTCCGGCTTCGGCGTGCTGATCTTCATCTATGGCGTCATCCTGGCGTTCGTGAAGAAGGAAAAGGCCGCCGACAATCCGTGGGGCGTCGGCGCCACCACGCTGGAATGGACGCTGCCGTCGCCGCCGCCGTTCCATCAGTTCGAAGTGCTGCCGCGCGTGCAGTAATCGAGAATGCGCGGCGCATCGTTTGCGCCGCGCCTTTAAACGGAAGAAAGACCTGTCTTGTCGGTTATCGACCACAACGCCATCGAACTGCCTCGCATCTCGGAGGCCAGTGTTGCCGACTACATCGCGCTGCTGAAGCCGCGGGTAATGTCGCTGGTGATCTTCACCGCACTGGTCGGGCTGGTGATTGCGCCCGGCCACGTCCACCCGGTGCTGGCTTTCACCTCGATCCTCTGCATCGCGGTCGGCGCCGGCGCCTCGGGCGCGCTGAACATGTGGTACGAGAGCGATATCGACGCGCTGATGTCGCGCACCGTCAACCGTCCGATCCCGCGCGGCCGCGTCACGCGCCCGGAAGCGCTCGCCTTCGGCCTGATCCTGGCGTTCTTCTCGGTGATGACGCTCGGCGTCCTCGTCAACTGGCTGGCCGGCGGACTGCTGGCTTTCACCATCTTCTTCTATGTCGTGGTCTACACCATGATGCTGAAGCGCTGGACCGCGCAGAACATCGTGATCGGCGGCGCCGCTGGCGCGCTGCCGCCTGTCGTGGCCTGGGCGGCGGCGACCGGCTCGCTGTCGATGGAGCCCGTGCTGCTGTTCCTGATCATCTTCTTCTGGACCCCGCCGCATTTCTGGGCGCTGGCGCTGTTCCGCAGCGACGACTACGCCCGCGCCGGCGTGCCGATGCTGCCCGTGGTCGCCGGTCCCGATGCGACCCGGCTGCAGATCCTGCTCTATACCATCGTGCTGGTCGTGGTCGCGGTCGCGCCGTGGCCGCTCGGCTATTTCGACGCCGTCTACGGCGTGACCTCGCTGGTGCTCGGCGCCGGCATGCTGGCGCTCGCGGTCAACGTCTACCGGCTTCGCACCGGCAGCCGCGCGCTGCGCGCGACGCGAAAGCTGTTCGCCTTCTCGATCGTTTACCTGTTCGTGCTGTTCGCGACCTTGCTGCTCGAGGTCGTCGTCCATGCCGTCGCACCTTCGATCTGGTAGGGGGCGCATGAGCGAATGGACGACAAGCCCAAGGACAATCCCATGCCAGACGGAATCGTCCTCACCGAGGCGCAGAAGAAGAGCCGCCGCGAGCGTTCGATCGCCATCGCGCTGGCGCTCGGTGTCCTGGTCGTGCTGTTTTTCGCCGTCACCATGGTCAAGGGACCGGCGGTGATGCTGCGGCCGATGTGATCGACATGGAGAACCCGCCGACGATGCCGCAACCGCCGACCCCAAGCCAGAAGGCCGCCGCACGTCGCGGGCTGCGCGGACGTTTTACGCTGCGCGGGCTTGTATCGCTGCGCGGGCTTGGCCGCGATGCGGCGGTGGCTTCGATCTGCGGCTTCGTCGTGGTGCTGATGGTCGGCGCGTCCTACGCGGCGGTGCCGTTCTACAACTGGTTCTGCCGCACCACCGGCTTCAACGGCACCACCCAGGTCGCGACCTCAAGCCCGACCGGTGCGCCGCTGGCGCGCAAGATTGCGGTGCGCTTCGATGCCAATGTCGGACCGGGACTGCCATGGAAGTTCGAGCCGGAGCAGACCGAAATCGAGGTCCGGATCGGCGAAGTCTTCACCGTGTTCTACAAGGTGACCAACCAGTCGGCGCGCGAGACTACCGGGGCTGCCGCCTACAACGTGGCGCCGCTCACGGTCGGGGCGTATTTCCAGAAGATCAACTGCTTCTGCTTCACCGAACAGACCATGGCGCCCGGCGAAAAGCGCGATATGCCAGTGGTGTTCTACGTCGATCCGGCGCTGGCCGCGGACAGCGAGAACGACGGGCTGAAAACCATCACGCTGTCCTATACCTTCTACCCCGTGCGGGAACCGGCGCCGAAGCCGCTGGCGGCGAGCCAGCCGGACAAGCGCAAGGGTAACCTCTGACCGCCGGATTCCCTGAGTTTCGGGGATATCCCGGAAGTATCTGGAATTGATTTTTGAGACGAATACGTGCCGAATAGCACGGCACCGCTAACGGAGAGACCGCAATGGCTACGGCGCACGTCAAGCACCACGACTACCACCTCGTCGATCCCTCCCCGTGGCCGGTCGTCGGCTCCATCTCGGCCTTCATCATGGCAGTCGGCGCCGTCGCCTGGATGCACAAGATGTTCGGCGCCGCGCCGATCATTTTCGGCGCCGGCACCATCGGCGTGCTCTACACCATGGCGGCCTGGTGGACCGACGTGATCCGCGAGGCCCAGCACAAGGGCGATCACACCCGCGTGGTGCAGATCAGCCACCGCTATGGCATGATCCTGTTCATCGCCTCCGAGGTGATGTTCTTCGTCGCCTGGTTTTGGGCCTTCTTCAATTCGTCGCTGTTTCCCGGCGATCCCGTTCACGCCACCCGCGAGGTGCTGTTCGGCGGCGTCTGGCCGCCCAAGGGCATCGAAACCTTCGATCCCTGGCACCTGCCGCTGCTTAACACGCTGATCCTGCTGACCTCGGGCACCACGGTGACCTGGGCGCATCACGCGCTGCTGGAGAACGACCGCAAGGGCCTGAAATGGGGCCTGATCCTTACCGTGATACTCGGCGTCGCCTTCACCTGCGTGCAGGCCTATGAATACGGCCACGCCGCGTTCGCGTTCGCCGGCAACGTCTACGGCGCCACCTTCTTCATGGCGACCGGCTTCCACGGCTTCCACGTGCTGGTCGGCACCATCTTCCTGCTGGTCTGCCTGTTCCGCGCCTATGCCGGGCACTTCACGCCGACCCAGCACCTCGGCTTCGAATTCGCCGCCTGGTACTGGCATTTCGTCGACGTGGTGTGGTTGTTCCTGTTCATCTGCATCTATGTCTGGTTCGGTGGCGCGGGCGGGGCCCACGGCGCGCACTGATCTGACAGCAATGTGCTACAAAGGGGCGGCCTGAAAAGGCCGCCCTTTTTTGCTTCCTTCTCCCCTTGTGGGAGAAGGTGGCGCGGAGCGCCGGATGAGGGGTCTCTATCCGCGGAGACAACCCCTCACCCGTCTCGAATTCGCGGAGTTTATCATCGGGCGGCGCGTTGCGCCGACCCGTTGGCTCATTCAAGCCACCCTCTCCCACAAGGGGAGAGGAAAGGACGGAACATGCCCGACCAGACATTACCCACGGTGACGCAGAGCGCGATGCGCGGGCTCGCCTGCAAATGTCCGCGCTGCGGCAAGGGCAAATTGTATGCGGGGTTCCTCGACCTCAGGCCTACTTGCGAGTCCT
>JBBRWI010000288.1:0-4358 GCA_038249305.1 Acetobacterales bacterium | reverse complement strand
ATCCTGGTGCCGATGATCAACGAGGCCTGCTATGCCCTGTATGAAGGCGTGGGCAACATCACCTCCATCGACACCGCCATGAAGCTTGGTGCCAACCACCCGATGGGGCCGCTGGAACTGGCCGATTTCATTGGGCTGGACACCTGCGTCGCGATCATGGGCGTGCTGCACGAAGGCATGGGCGACAGCAAATACCGGCCCTGCCCACTGCTGGTGAAGTATGTCGAAGCCGGCTGGCTCGGCCGCAAGACCGGCAAAGGTTTCTACGACTACAGCGTCACCCCGCCCCAGCCGACACGATGACGACCCACGACCGGATCAAGGTCACCATCGATGGCCCGGTCGCTACCGTGCTCATCGACCGCGCCGAAAAGCGCAATGCGCTGGACCTTGCGATGTGGCAGGCGCTGGGGGCCGCCTTTGATTCGCTGGGTGCCGTCAACGACATCGGCTGCGTCCTGATCCGCGGCGCCGGCACCGCGGCGTTTTCCGCCGGTGCCGATATCACGGCCTTCGACCGCGACCGCGGCACGCCCGACAAGCCGACCCGCTACAACGAGGACCTGCACCACACGATGCAGGCGATCCGCACGTGCACGCACCCTGTGGTCGCGGCGATCAGCGGCTGGTGCATGGGTGGCGGTGCCGGGATCGCCAGCATGTGCGATTTTCGCGTGGGCGGGGTTGGTATGCGGCTCGGCGTTCCGGCGCGCGAGCGCGGCATCTGGTACGCGCATGCGGAACTAGACCCGATCCTGTCGGTTGTGGGCTACGCTATTGCCTGCGAATTGATGATCGAGGGCCGCGTCTTCACTGGCGAGGAGGCCTTCGGCAAGGGGCTGATCAGCCGCGTGGTCCCCGACGAGGCTGTCTTTGCCGAAGCCGAGGCCCTGGCCCGCCGGATCTGCGAGGGCGCACCCCTGTCCAACCGCTTCCACAAGCGGGCGCTGCAGGCGCTGCGCGGGCCGATCCCGGTATCGGCCGGGGAGCAGGCCGCCGCCCAGGGCTTTGCCCGCACGGCGGATTTCCGCGAGGCGACCCTGGCATTTCAGGAAAAGCGCAAGCCGGTGTTTCGCGGCGTCTGAACGCTAACGCTGCAGTCATGTTTCGGCCCCAGTCTGGCCGTCATGGAGCCCAGCCCCACCCAAACGCCAGCCGCTGCCTTCTCGCCCTTCGCGATGGTGACCGACCAGGCCACGATCTTCGCCGAGCGTGGCACCCTGCTGCCGATGACCGGGCCCGACCTGGCCGGCGTGCGCGTTCGGGCCACGGCGGGCGCGTCGCGTGAATTCCTCCTACCCAACCCTTCCGGTGGGCGCGGGCTTTATGTGGTGCCGTGGGAGGCGCTGGCCGGGCTGACCGCCCCCAGCCTGTACGACACGCTGCTGATCCGGGCACTTGGCCGTTCGGGCCCGCCCACCCCGGCGCTGGTGCGGTCGCAGGCGCTGGCGGTCGCGGCCGGTGGGGCCGCGGGGCCGGGCGCCGAGACCGCCGCGCGCACGGCGCTGGCCGCCGAGGTTATGGTGCTGGATGCCTCCCGCGCCGGGCTGGTCGCGCGGCTGATCATCGCGATCGAACCCCCGGGCACCGGGCCGCCCCTCGGGGTCGATACGCCGGCTGGGCGTGAACGGCGCGCTGCCTCGGCGCTGACGGCGCTTGGCGCTGCCCGGGGGATGACGCCCACGACCATCGCCGCCCGCCTGAATGACCTGGCGGTCCTGCTCAGCCCGCTTGGGCTGCTGCCGCACACTGAAGCAGCCCCGATCGCCCGGGGCCGGACCATGCTGCACGACCTGGCCGCGGCGCTGCGCCGGCGCCTCGCCACCGATCCGGACTGTAACGTGGCCGCCAATCTGGCGGCACGGGTGGAGGAAGCGGCAGCCCTGGTCGAACAGCAATGCGCCGCGGTGGGCGCTGCGATCAAGGGCCTGCCGGGGCTTCTGGCCGCCTGGCCGGAGCGGGCCGGCGGGCTGGCCGACCTCGCCGCCCGGCCTGGCTGGTGCCTCGATGGCTGGCAGCGCCTGGCGGCGCTCCATGCCTTGGTCCCGGGGCTTGGCAACACCCTGCTCGACACGCTGTCAGCCCTTGCCCCCGCTTGGCCGGTCGAAGCGACGACCTGGGCCGGGCGCCCGCTGGCCGCCCTGGGCAGGGGCAGCAGCAAGGCAATGTGCAGCCTGCGACCGCTCGGCCCCGAGCCGCAAATGCTGGCCGAGGCGTCGATGGCTTGGTCGCTTCGGGTGCCGGCGGCATGAGCCTGTCCTCGATCACGCCGCCACAGGGCAACCCGCCATCGGCCGATAGCAGCCTGCGGGCGCTGCAATCCACCCTGGTCGGGGCGCCGGATGATGTGCTGGGGCGCGTGCTGCCGGTGCTGGATGCCTTGCAGGACAGGGAGCAGGTGGACCGCATCCTGCACCTGATCCGACCGCGCCTGCGGCGGTTGCAGATGGCACGGCCGCTGAAGCCGATGCGGCTGCTCTTCGAACCCCTGAACGGCGCCATCGTGCAGCCCTCGGCCTGGCGGCGCGGGCTGCCGGTCCTGCCGCGCAGCGTCCTTGGCCCGTTCAGCGAGGTGGTGGAGCGGGCCGCCCCGGCGCTGTGGCGCGAGGTTGCGGCCGCCGCCGAGGGCCGGCGGACCGATGACTGGGCGCTGGTCGGCGAACTCGGCGGCCGGCTATGGCCCGCCGCTGCTGCCGCCTTCGACGCAGCCGGGTTGCCGCCGGGCTGGTCCGATACGGGCCTGAAGCCGGAAGATGCCGCACCGCTGCTGAAACTTTCCGCCGCAGTGCTGCGCCAGGGCGCGGCCTTGTGGCGCGCGGCCTGCACACCCGAGCCCGAACCGAACCTGCTGCGCGTCGCCCTGCTGCCGCTGCTAGCGGAGGGGCCGGGGCCATTCACCGCCGGCCTGAAGCTGCTGGTCGAACGATCGCCCATGCCAGGAACGGTCGCGAGCCTGGCATCGCGGCTCGACCCGCGCGCCCAGGCGCTGACGGAACAGGCGCTGGATGGCTTCCTGGAAGGCTGCGCGACCCACGCCTTCGCGATCGAAACACCGTCCGGGGCGGCAGCGGCGGCCCTCGGCTTCGCCCGGCTGTTGGCGGATATGGAGGAAGCACCGGCCGCCGACCGCGCCCGCCGGCGGGCACATCTGCACCGCCTGCGTCAGCGGGCCGCGGCCGACTGCCTGGCGCGCTTCGCCGAGGTGGTGGAGACGAGCTTCCTCCAGCCCCTGCTGGATGGCGCGGAGGCAGCTGTGCTGGAAGATGCGGCCCGTGGCCTGCGGCGCATGGCGCGCGCCGGCAGCGCGATCGGTGACGGCGCGCCCTACACCAAGAGCCTGGGCACGCTGATGGGCACCATCGCACGACGCCCCGCCAGGCTGCCGCTGATGACCGCGGCGCGGCTGACCGAAATCCTCGACAAACCCGAGACGGGGTTGGCGCTGCTGGACGCGGGCTAAGGCGCAACCCCTGTCACGACCTCACTGCCACGTCGCCATTTGTGGGTGCTGGCGCCGAAGGCGATGACCTTGCCGTCAGCGTCCAGCACCTCGGTCCGGCAGAAGAACAGGCTGCGCCCCTGGGTCACGATCCGCCCTTCGGCGATCAATCGCCCGGTCGTGACCTGGCCCGTGAAGCGGCAATCAAGATCGACCGTCACCGCGCGCCGGACGTTGCCCGGTACGGTGCAGTAAAGCCCGGCGAATGCCGCGGCCTGGTCGATCAACGACAGCACCACGCCGCCATGTGCGATGCCGCTGCGGTTGTGGTGTTTCGGCCCGATATCGCAGGCCATGCGGGCAAAGCCGTCCTGCCAGTCGACCAACTCCAAGCCGAGCAAGTCATGGTAGGGGGAATGGGCGGGGTCGTCGTGGCGGGTGGGGCGCGGGTCATCCTGGGTCATGCCGCGCGGGTGCCCGGCGCCGGGCCATGCGTCAAGCGCGGGCGGCGCCGGCGTCAACCGATCTGCAGATCCTGCAACACGGCCTCCAGGTCTTGGAAACTCGGCATGCTGTGGGTGGGCGCGACCTTGCGGCCGGTCTCGACGGCGACCTGCGGCGCGTTGCCGTGCAGGTGGGCGACCAGCACGGCGCGGATCACCTCGTAGTATTTGCATTCCTCATCGACGATGCCCTTCAGGCGCAAGGCCATCGGCCCCATCAGCCCATAGGCCAGCAGCACGCCAAGGAAGGTCCCGACCAGCGCGCCGCCGATCATGCCGCCCAGAACTGCGGGCGGCTGGTCAATCGATGCCATGGTCTTGATCACGCCCAGCACCGCCGCAACGATCCCGAGTGCCGGCAGCGCATCCGCCAGCGCCTGCATCGCGTGGGAGGGGTGCATCTCCTCCTCCTTGAT
>JBBRWI010000287.1:0-4368 GCA_038249305.1 Acetobacterales bacterium | reverse complement strand
GTCCTGGCTGCGTCGGAACTCGAAGCCGCCCTGCTCGACACCGACATTGAGCCCTGCCAGATCCTCGATCTTGCTGATGTTCTTCGGGTTGCCGCGTGGCACGCTGATGCCGATCGTCTGCTGTTCGTAGCGCACAAGTTGCATGAGGCGTGAGCGTTCCTCGGTGTAGAACATGCCGGTGTTGATCAAATCCCAGCGCCGCGCCGCCAGGCCCGTGATCATGGCACTGAACTCGACCCGCACATATTCGGGCGTCAGGCCGAGGCGGCGGGCGAGCTCGGTGCCCATCTCGATCCGCATGCCGCGCAGTTGGCCCGTGCTGTCCACGAACTGTACCGGCGGCAGGGTCGGGTTGGTGCTCATGGTCAACGTGCCCGGCTTGACCAACTCACTGTTCGGCACACGCTGCTGCGCGACGGCCGGAACGGCCAGCAGCAGGGCGGGGGCGGCCAGGAGGCCTCGGCGGGAAACGGTCATGCTGTTCTCCTTCAGATCAGGTCGATGCCGCGCAATACGGCGGCGAGCGTGGGACTATCGGCTTCGGGCAAAGGCAGGCGCGGCGGGCGGGGATCGCCCATGTCCATGCCCATCAGACGAAAGGCGGCCTTGGTGCCGCTGACGTAGCGCGGCCCACCGACCCAAGGCAGCAAGGGGGCGAGCCTGCGGTACAGAGGCAGCGCCGCCTCGCGGTCGCCCGCCATCGCGGTGTGGAACATCGCGGCGCTGAGTTTCGGGGCGACATTGCTGCATACCGCGACCCAGCCGGTCGCACCCAGCCAGGCCGATTCATACCCGAGCACACCGGCAAACACCGTCATGTCGCAGCGCGCCAGGATGTCCCGCACGCGCGTCACCTCCAGCGTGCTTTCCTTGACGTAGCGGCAATTGGGGATCTTCGACAGCCGCGCCAGCAGGTCCGGCCCCATGTCCACGTTGGCGGTTGCGGGGTTGTTGTAGACCATGATCGGAATGCCGATCGCCTCCGCGACGATGCTGTAGTGGTGGAACAACTCGTCCTCGGTCGGGACCGAATAGTAGGGTGGGATGATCATCACCCCATCGGCGCCCATCGCCTCCGCTTCCCGGGACAGGGTGACCACCAGCCTCGTGTCTTCCTCGCCGGTGCCGATCAGCACCGGCACCCGGCCGGCTGCAGCGCTGACGACGGTCTGCACGATCGCTGCGCGTTCGTCGCGCGATACGGAGAGGAACTCGCCGGTCGATCCCAGCGGGATAAGGCCGCGCACGCCGTTTTCGATCTGGTAGTCCACCAGGCGCGTCAACGCCGGCAGGTCCACCGCCGCACCGCCTTGGGTGAACGGCGTCACCAGCACAGTGTAGCATCCCGAAAAGGCATCGCCAGTCATCTTGCCCAACCGTCCCCCGACCCGATGATGATAACGGACCCTAAAGCCGCCGGCGCGGCAAGGGCTGCACAGGATACCGCATGCGACTGACACATCCAGCCATCCGCCCGATTGCCGAACGGGTGGGCATCCGCTTCGACGGCGTGCAGATCGAGGCGATCCCCGGCGAGACGATCGCTGCCGCCCTCTCCGCCGCAGGCCACTTGCGCCTGCGCGACACCGCGACCGGCGCGCCGCGCGGGCTGTGGTGTGGCATGGGGGCCTGCTTCGATTGCCTGGTGACGGTCGATGGCCGGGCCAACCAGCGCGCATGCCTGGTCAAGGTGGCGGACCGTATGCGCGTCGAATCGGCGGTGCCCCAGATCCTCGCGCCGCTGGCCGAATCGCCCGATGCGATCCCCGAAGCCGCGGTCGACCTGCTGGTGGTCGGCGCGGGCCCGGCCGGCCTGTCGGCGGCGGTGGCGGCGGCCGAGGCCGGGTTGCACGTGCTGGTGCTGGACGAACGGGATTCGCCGGGCGGCCAGTACATGAAGCCCCTCGCCCCCAGCCACAGCCACGCGGCCCCTGATGCACAATTCCGCCACGGTGCTGCGCTGTTCGCCCGCGCGGCGAAGGCCGGCGTCGAGATCCTGCATGGCACCACCGTCTGGGGCGGTTTTCCGCGGCCGCCGGCGGACTGGGCGCAGAACGATACGGCCGCGACGCCGGGGTTCGAGATTGCCGCCGTCGTGCGCGGCGTCGCCCGCACCTTTGTCCCTCGGGCACTGGTGATCGCTGCTGGCGCGCATGAAAGGCCCGTGCCGGTACCGGGCTGGACCCTGCCCGGGGTGATGACCACGGGTGCGATGCAAACCCTGGCCCGCGCCCAGCGCGTAAGCCCCGCATCGCGCGTGGTCATCGCGGGCAACGGCCCGCTGAACTTGCAACTCGCCTGCGAACTGCTGGCCGGTGGCGTCGAGGTGGCGGCGGTGGTCGAGGCCGCACCGGCCCCGACCCTGGCCCCGACCACCGCCTCTACCCTGGCGCCGATGCTGCGGATGGCGACCAGCGCGCCTGACCTCGCCTGGGCCGGGGCGCGGTACCTGGCGCAGTTGCGCCGCGCCGGCGTGCCGGTGCTGTGGGGGACGCAGGTCCTGGCCTGCGAGGGCCGCGACCGTTTCGTCGCGCTGCGCGTGCGCGGGCCAAAAGGCGAACAGCGGATCGAAGCCGGTGCCTGCGCCCTGAACATGGGCTTCCAGCCCGAGACGGGCCTCGCCCGCGCGCTCGGCTGCAACCATCGTTTCGTCGACCAGGGGCTGGGGCGGCTGGAAACCGTGACGGATGCCGAGGGCCGCACGGATGTCACCCGCGTCTTCGCCGTCGGCGACGGCGCGGCCTTGGGCGGCGCGCGGGTGGCGCTCGCGCGCGGGCGCCTTGCCGGGTTGGCGGCGGCACGCGACCTGGGGCTGGCGGTGCCCGAGGAACGCAGCACCCGCCGCGCACTGGCGCGTGCGGAGACTTTCCAGTCCGCGCTGTGGACGGCCTTCGCGGCGCCATCCTTTGACGTCGCGGCGATCGCCGACAGCACCATCATTTGCCGCTGCGAAGAGGTCACGGCTGGCGCATTGCGTGCCCAGCGCCTGTCCTCCCTGCCCGCGCTGAAAAAGGCGACTCGCGCCGGCATGGGCCGCTGCCAGGGGCGGATGTGCGGCGCGACCATCGCGCGGATGACAGGGACCTCGGCCGAGCGGGGTTTTGCGGCGCCACGCGCGCCGATCAAGCCGGTCGCCGCCGCGGCGCTACGCCACGAAATGCCGGAATGGCCAGCGTCGCCCATCGTCGCGGCCCCAACACCGATCGTTTGTCGCCAGGCCCGGTCCGGCGTGGTGTTGCCGACCGAAGCCGCGTTTGTCGTGATCGGCGGCGGCGTGGTGGGCCTCGCGACAGCCCTCTATCTGGCGCGCGAGGGGCGGGAGGTCGTGCTGCTCGAACGCGACGAACCGGGGCTCGCGGCCAGCACTGCCAATGCAGGCAGCCTGCATGTGCAACTGCTGTCCTACGATTTTGGCGAGGTCGCCGACGCCGCCGGCACCGCAGGCCCGGCCAGCGAGACGCTGCGCCTGGGCCCGGCCTCGATCGCGCTTTGGCACGAGATCGCGGACCAGGCCGGCGAAAGCCTGGGCATCCGCCAGGAAGGCGGGCTGATGCTGGCCGAAACCGCGGCGGAATTCGCCTGGATACGCGGCAAGGTCGCGTTGGAGCGCGCGCGCGGGATCGAGACGGAGGTGCTGGGCGCCAATGAACTATACGCCCTGGCGCCGTACCTCGGCGCCGGCTTTTGCGGTGCGGCCTTCTGCCCGACCGAAGGCCAGATCGACCCGCTGCGCGGCACCATGGCGCTCGCGGCCCAGGCGCTTGGCGCCGGCGTGCGAATCGTGTCGGGGGTCGAGGTACAGGGGCTGACCCCCGGCGGCAGCGGCTGGTCGGTCACCACCGGCTCCGGCACGATCCGCGCCGGCCGGGTGGTCAACGCCGCCGGCCCTTGGAGCGGACGCATCGCGTCCCTCGCGGGCCTGTCATTGCCGGTCAAGGGTGCGGTGCAACAGGTGGTGGTGACCGAAGCGGCCCCCCCCATCCTGCGCCACCTGGTCGCCCATGCCGGGCGGCACTTGTCACTGAAGCAAGGCGATGGGGGGCACCTGGTGATCGGTGGCGCCTGGCCGGGCGATCAGGATGCGGCGACAGGTGCAACGCGCAACCGCCGCCGTGGGATCGAAGGCAATCTGTGGGTCGCGGGCCGCGTGGTGCCGACGCTGGCGGGGTTGCATGTGTTGCGCGCCTGGACGGGCATGAATGTCGCCATCGACCGCGCGCCGCTAGTCGGGGAACACCCAGCCGCCCCGGGGCTGTTCCATGCGGTGACCGGGAATGGCTACACCCTTGGGCCGATCGTCGCGCGGATTGCGGCGGATGTGGCGTTGGGGCGCGATGCCCCGGCCGCGGCGTTTTCACCGGCTCGGTT
>JBBRWI010000286.1:0-4369 GCA_038249305.1 Acetobacterales bacterium | reverse complement strand
GAGGACGCCCGCGGCGAAGGTCGCCCCGAAGATGCCCGCGGCGAAGGGCGCCCCGAAGACGCCCGCGGCGAAGGCCGCCCCGAAGATGCCCGCGGCGAAGGCCGCCCCGAAGACGCCCGCGGCGAAGGCCGCCCCGAGGACGCCCGCGGCGAAGGGCGCCCTCAAGCCGACCGCGGCGAAGGCCGCCCCCAAGCCGACCGCGAAGGCCGCCACCCCCAGGACCGCGAAGCGTACCACGGGCGCACCCGTGGTGACGGCTACGGCCAAACCCCCCATCAAGATGGCCGCTGCCCCAAAGCGCGCCCCCAAGGCCGACCCCACCGCCGGCCCCGTCACTACCCCCGCCCGTCGCGCGAAGCGCCAGAAAGTTGCGGCACCTCTGTTGGAACGCCTGGTCGCTGCCGCGGTCGAAAGCCTGGAAAGCGATAAGGCGGAGAATGTCGTGGTGCTGGACATCGCGACCCGGTCCTCCTTCGCCGATCGCATGATCGTCGCGACCGGCCTCGCCGACCGCCAGATCAGCGCGATGGCGACCCATGTGGTCGATGCGTTGGAGGGCCTGGGCGTCCGGCGCATCCGCACCGAGGCCTCGCCCGATTGGGTGCTGCTGGATGCCGGCGATATCGTGCTGCACCTGTTCAAGCCTGAAGCCCGCGCGACCTATGCTCTGGAGCGGATGTGGGGCCCCGACAGCCCGCCTGGCGGCGATGCCGGCCCGGCGCCCGGACCGGGGGCGTCCGACGAAACCTAGGCTTCTGCTCGCGGTCGGCCGCTTGCGGGCGGGGCCGGAGGCAGCCCTGTTCGACACGATGGCGGCGCGGCTGCGCCCGGCCCTGCGCGTGCAGGAAATCGCCGAGGCCCGCGGCAGCCCAGCCGAAATCCGCAAGCGCGAAGGCGCCGGCCTGCTGGCCGCCTTGCCTGATTGCGCGCTGGTCGTCGCCATGGACCTGGGCGGCGCTGCCCCGGACACCGAGGCGCTGGCTGCCCTGACCGAACGATGGGAGCAGACCGGGCGCGCCATCGCCTTCGTCATCGGTGGCGCGGAGGGGCTGGATCCGGCCGTGTTGGGGCGGGCCGACCACCGCCTGTCGCTCGGCCCGCTGACCTGGCCGCATTTTTGGGTTCGCCCGATGCTTGCGGAGCAACTGTATCGCGCCCAGTGCATCCGCGCCGGGCACCCCTATCACCGCGCCTGGCGGCCGGCATAATTTCGCCTCGATCTCGTTACACTAGGCTGCCGGGCGACACGATACTCAAATCGGAGACAGAAAAAACCATGCTCACGGTGCTCGAACCTGAAGCGATGTATCCCGATACAGTGCTGGAGCATGAGATCCTCGGCCCGACCGTGCGGGTGCTCCATGGCGGCGCGCCACATGACCGGGACCTTTCTCTGCTGGGCGACGAGGTCTGCGCCGAGGTCGATGGGCTGTTCATCTTCCGCCACTGGCTGCGCGCTGCCGATATCGCCCGCTTCCCGAAACTGAAGGTCGTCGTCCGAATGGGTGTCGGCTACGACCGGCTGGACCGCAAGATCCTGGCCGAGCGCCAGGTCCGCGTCTGCAACGTGCCCGACTATGGCACCATGGAGGTCGCCGACCATGCGATCTCGCTCGCGCTGGCCCTGCGACGCGGCATCATCCTGCATCACGACGCCCAGCGCCGCGGGGCGCCCTGGCGCTACATCGACAGCCCGATGATCCAGCGGCCGCAAACCCGCACATTCGGCATTGTCGGCCTGGGGCGAATCGGCACGGCGGTAGCGCTGCGGGCCAAAGCCTTCGGCTGGCGCGTCGTATTCTTTGACCCCCACCTGGCGAACGGGGTGGACCGCGCGCTTGGCATCGAACGGGCGCGCAGCCTGGCGGACCTGTTGCGCCAGGCCGATACCCTTTCTCTGCACACCCCGCTGACACCCGGCACCATCGGCATGATCGGGGCCGCCGAACTGGCGCTGCTGCCGCCAGGAGCGCTGGTGATCAATACGTCGCGTGGGCCGGTGATGGATATCGAGGCTCTGCACGACGCGATGAGGGACGGCCGTCTTGCCGGTGCCGGGCTGGACGTGGTGCCGGTGGAACCGCCGATCGACCCGCTGCCCCGCTTGATGGTGGCCTATCGCGACCGCGCCCCCTGGCTTGAAGGCCGCCTGGTGATCACGCCCCACAGCGCGTTCCACACGCCCGAGGCCTGGGCCGACATTCGCCGTAAGAGTGCGGAAACCATGCGCGACGTTTTGATCGACGGGTTGCGGACGAACCTCATCGCCCCAGACAGCGACTGAACCTTGGGGCAGCGCTGTCTGAAAACACAAGGCCACAGGGTGCCCACAACCTGTCGTTGTATAAATGAACGATTTGTAATGTAATTTGCTATGTGGGGTTGTGCGCAAAATCTATTGTTTTTACAGCATTGCGTTCACGGTTGCGTGTTCGAACCACTGTTGGTACCTCTTGCCGCGGGATGATTTTGCCATATTGGTGGCATGCGATCAGGAGTGTCTCTCACGTGCGTCCCATGCCCACCCCGAAGGTGCAGGCCGCGATCGAGGGCGCGAGTTGAACGCGTTCGACGGTTCGACCGAGCCGGTGCGGGTCATTCTGGACGTGTCGCGCTTGCTGTCCTGCGGCAACAAGCGGGCCCCCTCGGGGATCGACCGGGTCGAACTCGCCTATGCAAGAAATTACACGGGGCCGGCCCGCCAGACCACGGTGTTCGTCGCGCAGGACCTGATGGGCCACTTCGGCATGTTGCCGGCCGAGGATGTCGCGGGGTTGGTCGATGCCCTGACACGCCTCTGGACCAGTGATCCTTCAGCCTCGGCCGCGCGTCGCGCCCGGATCCTGTCGATCGTGCTGCGGGCGCGCGCCGGCAGCGGCCTTGGCCGCGCGTCGCTGCGGCGGATGATCAACGCGCCCGGGCGCAAGGCATTCCTCCTGGTGTCGCACCAGTCGCTGGAGCGCGCCGCGCCGATCGAGGCGATGCGCCGCGCAGGTTGCGCGTTCGTGCCGCTGATCCATGACCTGATCCCAGCGACGCATCCCGAATACGCCCGCCCCAAGCAACCGGCGCGGCATATGCTTCGGATCGGCACCACCGCCGCGCTGGCCGATGCGGTGATCGTCAATTCCGCCGCCACCGCGGCCTCGCTGGTGCCGCACCTGACCATGCGCGGCGCCCCGCCGCCGGTCCTGGTCGCCCCGCTCGGGATCGAACTGCCGGACGTGCCGGTGCCGCCGATCGCGCTCGAACCCTATTTCGTCTCGCTCGGCACGATCGAACCGCGCAAGAACCACCTGCTGCTGCTCAACATCTGGCGGGAGATGGCGATCAACCTCGGCCCACGGGCGCCGCGCTTGCTGGTCATCGGCAAGCGCGGGTGGGAGAATGAAAACGTCCTCGACATGCTGGAACGTTGCGCCGGGCTGCGGGGCCTGGTGCAGGAAGTCGGCCAGGTGCCGGATCGGACCGTGGCGGAATTGCTGCGTGGCGCCCGCGCCCTGCTGTTTCCTTCCTTCGCCGAAGGCTACGGTCTGCCGCTCGCGGAAGCCCTCGCGCTGCGCGTGCCGGCGATCTGTTCCGACCTGCCAGCGCTGCGTGAGGTCGGCGGCGCCGCGCCCGATTTCCTCGATCCGCTGGACGGTATGGGCTGGCGGCGCGCGATCCTTGACTACACGCGTCTGAATTCCCCGGCGCGCGCGGCGCAGATCGGACGCCTGTCCAACTGGGTCGTGCCGACCTGGACGGATCACTTCGCCAAGGTGGACACCCTGCTCGCGCGAGTCGTGCCGCAAGCACGACGCACCGCCCTGGTGGCGGAGCGGGTGCGGCGCACTGTCACACATGGCGGGGTGCCGTTGGGCGCGCCGGTCGGGGCGCATGTTGGTCGCTCCCGGTCGGACGAAACCGCCCTATGACGCGCAGACCCGGTCCGGCCGGGCCGGGCCGACTTCCACGCAGAGCCTCCCCAGCCGCCATGCACGGGCGGGGCTCGACGCCCCCCGCATCCCGGCCACAGCCGGTTGCCATCGTCGGCGCCGCCTGCCGTTTCCCCGGGGCGGACGGACTCGATGCCTATTGGCGGCTGATGCTGGACGGCGTCGATGCGATCGCCCTATTGCCGCCGGAGCGGTTTTCCCAGGCGCGCTTCTTCCACCCGCGCCGCGGCGAACCGGGCCGCAGCTACTCCTTCGCGGCGGGCCACATCGGCGATGCCGCGGCCTTCGATGCCGCAGCCTTTGGCCTGTCCCCCCGCGAAGCCGCCGAGATGGACCCGCAGCAGCGCCTGCTGCTGGAAGTGACGCAGCACGCCTTCGAGGATGCCGGCTGGGCGGCGGATGACCGAGCCGGACAGACGATCGGTGTCTAT
>JBBRWI010000285.1:0-4388 GCA_038249305.1 Acetobacterales bacterium | reverse complement strand
GGTCGATGGCGCGGCCAAGCTGC
Organism: Acetobacterales bacterium; assembly: GCA_038249305.1. GTDB lineage: Bacteria > Pseudomonadota > Alphaproteobacteria > Acetobacterales > Acetobacteraceae > Humitalea. Next base: position 4,365 of record JBBRWI010000285.1, on the reverse strand, counting down.
TGCGCTCCATGCCCGATGGGCGGCAGCAGATCATCGGCTTCCGCTTCCCCGGCGACCTGATCGGCTACACTGCGCGGGATCGCTACCCCTTCGATGCCGAACTTGTGGCCGACTCCACGGTCTGCCGGGTTGATCGCGGGCGGTTGGAGGTCATGATCCGAAATTGCGCCGCAATGTCCCACCGCCTGCTGGAGATGTGTGCCGAGGACCTGGCCTCGGCGCAGGACCAGCTTGGCGCAATGGCGCACCGCAGCGCCGAGGGCCGGGTCGCGACCTTCCTGCTGACGCTGCACGCCGCCGCGCGCCGTAGTGGCAGCGCAGGCAGCATCCTGTCTTTGCCGATGACGCGGACGGATATCGGCGACTACCTGGGGCTGACGATCGAAAGCGTCAGCCGCGTCTTCGCGTCGCTGCGCCGGGCAGGACTGGTGGAGGAACCGAGCCGCCGCCACCTCATCCTGACCAACCTGCCGGCGCTGGAGGCCCTGGCCGAGGCGGACGGCGCTGCGGCCTGATCCCGCGCCAGACGTGTGTGCTCTGGCGCATCCGCCCTGGCGTGTCATTCATTGCGCTGCATCCTGTTCGTCGAAATGTCGCTTCACGCAGCCGAAGGCGAAGAGCACGCCGAAGCCGAACAGGCCAAGCCCGAATATCTGCAGGTAGTCATGCGCTGCCGCGGCGGCGGCCAGGCCAACCAATGCGGTGATCAGGGACAAAATCAGGAAGAAGACGCGGCTCGGGTTCATGGCGGGGTCTGCCCCGGTTGGGGGATGGGGTGCGGGGAGGATCGTCGAACAGGATGCGGCTCGCGGCGCCATCCAGGTCGTCGTATTGGCCGGACCGCAGCGCCCAAAGAAAACCAAGCAGGCCGACCAGCCCCAGGAGCAGTGCGATAGGCACCAGGATGATCAGCGAGTCCATGCCGCCCCCGCCCCGTCCTGCCTCGCCCCGTCCTGCCCCGCCCGGTCCTGCCTCGCCCCGTCTTGCCTCGCCCCGTCTTGCCTCGCCCCGTCTCCAGGCGCAGCCGCTCGCCGCTGCCCAACAGGATGCTTTCGCCGGCGCGGATCGCAGCGACCGGCACCTCCCGCACCGTGCCGTCAGGGACCAGGCGCCGCACCAACCCGTCCTGCAAGGCCAGCAGTTCCGCGATCGCCCGCCCTGCCCGCGCGCGCAAGCCGATCGAGCAAGCGCCCGGCCAATAGCAGCGCGAGCAAGGCCGTCGCCCAGTCGAACCAGGTGAAGGGGCCGTTGCGTATGGTTTCGGACAGTGACATCGCCGCCGTCGCCAGCACCGCCAGGCTGACCGCGACATCCATGTTCACCCGCCGGGCGGCAAGGGCGCCCCAGGCCGACCGGTAGAACGGCATCCCGGCGATGGCGATGGCCGGCAGCCCGATCAGCGCCGCCAGCCAAGGGCCGGCACCAGGGACAAGCCGGCGGTGATGCCACCGGCCACCGCACCCAGCACCGCATGGCCGACCATGCGCCCAAAATCATACGGCATCAGCAGCGCCCCTGAGAGCCGCCGCACCCCGCCGCCCGTCAGGCTATCGCCCCGCGCGACCTGCGCCAGCACAAAGGGCCCGCACATCGCCGCGCAATGGCTGGTCCCACCGACCAGACCTGCCAGGAACAGCGCCAGCATCAGCGCGGGCAGTCCATCGGCGCCCAGCGCGTCGAGGGCATGAAGACAGGACGCGAGCATCGCGTTCCCTTTAGAGCACGATCGATCCAAGTGGATCGATCTCGTGCTCCAGAAGCCGTTGAATCTAGAGCAAGAAATTGGATCAGATGATTCCATCTGATCCGATATTGCTCTAGTCTGCGGCGATGTCCCGCGTCATTGATCCGGATCACGCGGGGGCGCACGGGTGGCGACCATCAGCGCCCTCCCACGCACCGTCGAGCGGATCATCGCCGGCGGCGGCCTCGACACGCATGCTCCTCAGGCTGGCGGTCAAACTACCGGGCGCTGTCGCTTCATCCGCCGCATGGCTTGACCGCCGCGATGGCTGGCATTACCCCGCCGCTGTGCGTCCCGTTCGTCTAGAGGCCTAGGACACCAGCCTTTCACGTTGGGTACGCGGGTTCGAATCCCGCACGGGGCACCACGCCTTCGGCAGCCCAAGTCTTGCGCCGGGCCGCCAACCCCTCGGGGCTCTGTCCCTCCGGCCACGTCCCGGGTGACAACGGCGATCCTGACAGCGGCGATATCGGCGGGCGGCTGGGTCTATGGCCCGCAGTGAGCCGGCAATCCTGGCCCGGATCGAACCCGGTCAGCGCCCCCTTATCGCCCCGCCAGCCACCCCAGCATCGCCAGGGTGGACTGCTTACGGTCGAGGTTCAGCATTTCCGTGCGCTTCGCCTGCGCACCGATCCGCGACCAGGCCTCCGACACCTCCGCCAGCGACCGCTGGCCGACCCAGTCCGGGCGGTCGCCGGTCGCGGCGCGGGCAAGCCCAGCCGCGACCCCCGCCCGCAACAGCGACCAGAACAGCACGAAGGCGCTGCCGTCGCGGACCGCGGCCAGGCGGTCCGCCAGCAGGAACCACATCCGCTCGTCCGGGCGCGCCAAGGCGGCCAGCACCCGGTCGGCTTCCTGGGCGAGGGCCAACCCCTCCCCTTCGGCCAGCAGCAGCGCCTGGCCGGGCGATCCGGCGGCCGCCAGGGCCAGCCGGTCCCGATCGGTCGGGGCCATGTCGGGCAGCCATCGCCCCAGCAGGCGCCCCATGGGCGCCGCGGCCAGCGGCGCCAGGTCCAGCCGGCGCACCCGGCTGCGGATCGTCGGCAACAGCGCCGAGGCGGTGCCGGACACGATCAGCAGCACGGTGTTGCGCGCCGGTTCCTCGATCGTCTTCAGCAGCGCATTGGCGGCCCCGGGGTGCATCGCCTCGGCCTCGTCCAGCACCACGACGCGAAAGCCGCCCTCCGCCGGGGTCAGCGACAGGAAGCGCGGCACGTCGCGCGCCTGGTCCACGGGGATCTGGCGCTTGACCTTCCCCGCCGCGACCTCCGGCGCCAGGGTCATCAGGTCGGCGTGTGCTGCCGACGCGACCCGGCGAAACACCGGGTCGGTGGCCGCCAGGTGCAGCGGCGGTTGCCCCGGCGCATTGGCCGGCTGCCCGGCCAGCAGCCAACGCGCGAAGCGAAAAGCCAGGGTGGCTTTGCCGATGCCGGGCGGGCCGGCCAGCAGCCAGGCGTGATGCAGCCGGCCGGATCGCGCCGCAGCCGCGAGCACGGCGGCGGGGGCGTCATGCCCCAGCAGGTCAGGGTTGGCGCGCGGTTCCGGCGGCAGGCTCACGCAGCGGCATCCACCGCTGCCAGGATCGCCGCCGCCACGGCATCGGCATCGCGCGCCGCATCGATGACGACACAGCGCCCGGGATCGACCGCGGCGATGTCCAGGAACGCGGCGCGGATGCGGCGGTGAAAGCCCAGGCTCTCAGCCTCATAGCGGTTGGCATCGCCGCGGCCGACCGCCCGCGCGACGCCGGCCGCCGGGTCGATATCCAGGATCAGCGTCAGGCGCGGCCAGATGGCCCCCAGGGTGGCACGCGCCAGGGCCGCGATCAGCGCCCGGTCACCGCCCTGCACATGGCCCTGGTAGGCCATGGTCGAATCGGCGAAGCGGTCGGACAGCACCCAGACCCCAGCCTCCAGCGCCGGCCCGACCAGGCGGACGACGTGTTCGCGCCGGGCGGCGAAGAGCAACAGGGTCTCCGACATCGGGTCCCAGCCCCCGCGACCGAGCAACAACCCGCGCACAGCCTCGGCATGCGGGGTGCCGCCCGGTTCGCGCGTCCGCAGCACGGGCAGGCCGCGCGCGGCCAGGGTCCCGGCCAGCCTGCGTATCTGCGTGGTCTTGCCGGCGCCTTCGCCGCCCTCGAAGGTGATGAACATCGTGGCCGCCCGGTCAGGCGCCGAGCCAGCGCCCGATCACCGCGGGGATCCGCGGCAGCAACCCCAGGCGCGCAACATCGGCGCCCGCGTAGAGCGGCACGGTCATCGGCGGCACGCCCTGGCCGCGGACTTCCAGCCGCCCGACCTCCTGCCCGCGCAGCACCGGGGCGGGGATCGGCGCGTCGAAGCGGACCTTGACCTCCAACCGGTCGCGCCAGGCGCGCGGCAGGGTGATGACCAGAGGCTGCCCGCCGACCAGCGGCACGGTCGCGCGCTCACCGAGGTAGACTGGCGCCTGTTCGACCGTGTCGGCGGCGCTGAACAGCACCACGTTGTCGAATTCGCGAAAGCCCCATTCCATCAGCCGCTCGCTTTCCTCGGCGCGCGCCCGCATCGACGGCAAGCCGTTCACCACCAGGATCAGGCGGCGTTCGCCGCGCTTCGCGCTGCCGGTCAGGCCGTAGC
>JBBRWI010000284.1:0-4405 GCA_038249305.1 Acetobacterales bacterium | reverse complement strand
GGCGCTCATCGTCGCCAGGTGGCCCCACGCGGGCGCGGTTGGCGGCGAATTGCATAGCGGCGCCGGTCACGCCGGGCACATCCTTGAACGCGCGCTCGACGCCAGAGGCGCAGGTCATGCCTTCGACCGAAAGCGAGAGCGTGGACGACTAGGGATCCGCGGTGGATGCTGGCACAGGATGCATCCAGTTGGCGGTGATGGTGTCGGGGGCCAATGGCGGTGCTCCTGCCTCAGGCCCGCGGCGCATCGGCAATGCTGGCGACGCGCAGCCTGCGGGCCGAAAGGTCAGCCTTGACCTTGGTGATGGGTTGCATGGCCTGCACGGCCTGCGTGATCGTCCTGACGCAGAGGCCGCAGGTCCTGCTGTGAATATCGAGAAGTTGCATGGCTCGTGCCACAAGATGAAGTCGGGTCTGCGGCACCTCCGCCCTCCGGAATGGCAGGTCGGTGGAACCCGCCCGTGCGCGGCGAGTGGCGCCGAGCCAAGCGTGCCCATATGCCGCAGGAGCGATGGAAACGGGCGTTCGAATGTTCCGCGACGACACCAAGGGCGCTGACGCTTGTTCGGCCACCGACAGAGCCCGCCTGTGGGCCGATCGTTGGGTAAATCCAATGCCATGTTGGTCAGGGCCGACACACTTTGTCATCCAGCCGAGCGGAAACGTATCAAAACCTGGGGCATACAGAGACATCACCGGAGTTCGCCGATGCGCTTGTTCGTCTTTGCTGCCTGCTGCCTTGCCTGGTCGGGATCCGCGCTCTCAGGTGATTTGCAAACCGGTTTTCGTGAGGCCGTCGAGCTCAATGCCGATCTGCGCGGCCTTGTCGCCCAGCGCGGCGTGATCGATGCGCGGCGCCAGGGCGCACAGACTCTTCTGCCAAGCGCGCCTTCCGTCAGCTCATCCTGGCGCGCAACCACCTTCACGCCACGAACGGGGTTTCAGGAGTTCGAACTCGGCGGCGAACTGCCGCTCTGGCTGCCTGGCGAAGCGCGCGCGCTCCGGGGCAGCGTTGAGGCACAGAACGCGCAACTGGACGCCCGCATCGCGCAAGTTCGTTTGCAGATCGCCGCAGACGTTCGCGATGCCTACTGGCTTTGGAACACGGCATCCGCGGAGCGCGACGCGGCAACCGCGCGCGTGTCCGCCGCTCGCGCGGTGGAGCGAGACCTTGCCCGCCAGGTTGCCGCCGGCCAGGTGCCAAGGGCGGATCTGTTGCTGGCGACCGCGGATCTACGCGATGCAGATGCCGCGATCAGGTTGGCTGCGGGCGCGACCCGCGATGCGGCCATCGCCTTTCGGGCTTTAACTGGGAGCGACCCCAGCCTCGGCCAGCCTGAGCGCCCCGCCCCGCCACCAACGGGCGAGGCCGCTCTGCGCACCCTTCCGGCCGCCGTGGCGGCCCAAACCGCGCAGAACCTTGCGCGTTCGGAGGAACGACTGGCCCGGGTGCGCGACCGGGATAGCCCGGTGCTTTTTGGTGGCTTGCAGCGTGAGCGGGACGAAACCGGCGCCGCCTACGCCAACCGCGTGCAGGTCGGCATCCGCATTCCCTTCTCCTACGGACCGCAGGTGAATGAGCGGCTCGCTACCGCCCGCGCCGACGCCATCCTGGCCGAGACCACCTTCGCGACCCTGGCACGCACGCTGGCCGGGGCCGACGCCCGGGCTCGCGCGCAGGCGGAGGATGCTGCGGCCATTGCCGGCCTGGCAGACCAGCGGCATCGGGCCTTGGCCGAGCAGGCAGGGCTTGCGGAAGCCTCCTACCGGGCGGGTAATCTGCCTTTCGCCGAGCTTGTGCGTGTCCGCGCCCAGATCGCGCAGGCCGACGCGCAGCGACGCCGTGCCCGCGTCGAGCAGGGCCGCGCCGCCTCGCAGATCAACCAAACCCTCGGTCTGGAGCCTCAATGATGCGACGTGTCCTGTGCATGATGCTGGCAGTCCTGGCCTTCGCCCCGCCGGCGGCCGCCCATGAGGGCCATGGCGATGAAGCGCCGGCCGTTGCCAGCGCGCTGCCGCGCACCGAGACCCACAGCGATCTGTTCGAAATCGTCGCGGTGCTGCAGCCAGGCGGCGTGCTCACCATCTACCTGGATCGCTGGGCGGACAATGCGCCTGTCGAAGGTGCCGTGACCCTCACGCTCGATGGCCAGGAGGTCGCGGCGGAGCGCCAGGGCATCGGCCTTTTCGTCGCGCGCAGCCCACTCCTGGCACAGCCTGGCGCGCGGGATATCGTCTTCACGGTCAGCGCAGGTGAGGAGATGGATCTCCTCACCGCATCGCTGGAGGTGCCGGTGGTGGCGGTGGCCCCGACGGCCGGTGCCAGTGCCCTGGCCTTCCTGCGCGACACGGCGACCCAGGCGGCCCTTGGCGTCCTGCTGCTTGTTGTCGGCGTCTTGTTGGGCCGCGGCTCGGTGCGCCGGCCCTTGCCGCCGATGGTGGAGGAGGCCCCCCTTGCCATCGTCCCCCAGGTGCCGGCCAGCGCCCCAGCCAAGCCCGTCCTGGCCCGCCGCGCCGTAGCCCTTGGACTGCTGGGCTGCATCGCCGTTCTGCCAGCCCTGGCGCAACCGGCCGCACCGGGCTCGATGGCCACGGCCGAGGCCCCGCGGCGCCTGGATGATGGCGCGATTTTCCTGCCCAAGGCGTCGCAGCGGCTGCTCACGATCCGCACGCAGGTCACTGCGACGGGCGAGGCTTCGGCCTCGGTCCGCATGATCGGCACGCTGGTACCCGACCCCAATGCCTCCGGTCGCGTTCAGTCCAGCCAACCCGGCCGGCTGGAGCCGGCGGAGGGCGGGTTCCCCATCCTGGGCCAGCGGGTCGAGCGCGGCCAGGTGCTGGCTTATGTCACGCCCAGCTACAGCGCCGCCGAACGCGGCGGGCTGATCCAGAACGCCGCCGAGTTGGATGCGCAGATCACCATCCTGACGGCACGGGTGAACCGGCTGCGGGCGCTGCGCGGCAGCGTGTCCGAGCGGGAAACCTCCGAGGCCGAGGCCGAGCTGAGCGGGGTGCGGCAGCGGCGCACGGCCATCCAGCCGGCGTTATCGGGGCGCGAGCCGCTGGTCGCGCCGGTCGCGGGCGTGGTGTCGGTGGTGCGTGGCGCGGTCGGGCAGATCGTGGACAGCGCCGCTTCGGTGTTCGACATCGTCGATCCCTTGCGCCTGTGGGTGGAGGCGCTGGCCTTTGACCGTGCGGCTGTGGAACGCATCACGGCAGCCAATGCGACCTTGAGCGATGGCCGGGTGGTGGAACTGGAATTCGTCGGCCGCGGCTTGACCGTGCGCCAGCAGGCGGTGCCGGTGAATTTCCGCGTGCGGACCCCTCCGCCCGACGTGCCGATCGGCGGCTCGGTGCTGGTGACGCTGCAGACCGCCCGTGCGGTGCAGGGGATCGTCCTGCCGGCCGATGCGGTGGTGCGCTCCGCCGAAGGACCGCCGGTGGTCTTCGAGCATGCCTCGGCCGAGCGCTTCGTGCCGCGGCCGGTCCGCGTGCAGCCGCTGGACGGCACGCGTGTCGTCGTCACCGCGGGGCTGGAGCCGGGTGGTCGCGTCGTGGTGCAGGGGGCCGGGCTGATCGCCCAGGTGCGCTGAGCCATGTTCTTCAACGCCATCGTCGGCTTCTCGCTCCGCAACCGACTGTTTGTGCTGGTCGCCGCTGCGCTCATCACGGGCTATGGCGCATGGACCCTGTCCCGCATGCCGGTGGATGTCTTCCCCGATCTCAACAAGCCCACCGTCACCCTGATGACCGAGGCCGAAGGCTATGCGCCAGAGGAGGTGGAGCAGCTCGTTTCCTTCCCGATCGAGACAGCGGTGAACGGCCTGCCCGGCGTCACCCGCGTGCGCTCGGTGTCCGCGGTCGGCCTGTCCATCGTCTTCGTGGAGTTCGACTGGGGCGCGGACATCTGGCGCGCCCGGCAGCAGGTCAACGAACGCCTGGGTCAGATCGCGGCGCAGTTGCCGCCGCGGGTGCTGCCGGCCATGGCCCCGGTCTCCTCCATCATGGGCGAGATCATGCTGGTCGCGGTGACGCCGCCGGCCGATGGCTCCGTCACGCCGATGGATCTTCGCACCATCGCCGATTGGGTGATGCGGCCGCGGCTGCTGACCATCCCCGGCGTGTCGCAGGTGATCCCGATCGGCGGTGAGGTTCGGCAGTTCCACATCCTGCCCGACCTGGATCTGCTGCACGCGCTCGACCTGACCCATGAACAATTGACCACGGCATTGCGGCAGTTCGGTGCCAATGCCGGCGGCGGCTATATCGATCAGGCGGGGCGCGAATTCCTGATCCGCAATATCGGCCGGACCATCGCCCTCGACGACCTGCGCAACGCCACGGTCGGCTTTCGCGAAGGCCAGCCGATCGCGCTGCGCCAGGTGGCGCAGGTGGATTATGGCGCC
>JBBRWI010000283.1:0-4492 GCA_038249305.1 Acetobacterales bacterium | reverse complement strand
CCCTTGGCTGCTGTCGGCATTCTCGCTGTCCCTGAAACGTGTCGCGTGTCGAAACGTGCCTCTCGCCCTGGTCGCGCGCCTTCTGAAGCCGGTCCAGAAGGCGGTCACCCACTGGCCACTTCATCTTAGTTCATAACAGAAAAAAAAACGCGTGTCAGGGTCTGCCGAATCACCGGATGGGGCGATTTCCGCGGCGGATCAGCCCTTGCCGGGGTTCGGGCTGAACAGCGCCATTTTGTCGGGCTTGTCCTTCCACTCATCTGCGTCAGAAGGTGCTTCGCCCTTGCGCGTGATGTTCGGCCATTCAGCCGCATAGGTCCGGTTCAACTCGGCATAGGCCGCGGCCTTGTCGTCGCTGTCGGGCAGGATCGCTTCGGCCGGGCATTCCGGCTCGCAGACACCGCAATCGATGCATTCATCCGGGTGGATGACCAGCATATTCTCGCCGACGTAGAAACAGTCCACCGGGCAGACTTCCACGCAGTCCATGTACTTGCACTTGATGCAGCTCTCGGTGACGACGTAGGTCACTATCACGCTCTCCCATAAGGCGCTCGTTAGATGGCCCGCGTCCTGTCACAAGTCCAGATGCGGCGATGCGAAGCAGCATCCCGTCAGATGCGGCGCTGCCCGGCCGAAACCGCTTCGGGCGGGGCTGACAGGTCCTCATAAAGGCTGCGCGCTTCGGCTGCGGGGCCCCGTCGCTCGGCCAGCGCCAGCACGCGCCAGACCTTGATGATGCCGTGTTCCCCGCGGCCGAGGGCGATGGTCAGCAGATCCCCGGGGCCGACCCGCGCATGCGGCTTGTCGGTCGGCTGGCGGTTCAGCCGCACTGCGCCCCTTTCCACCAGCCGCGCGCAATCCGCCCGGGTGCGGGCCAGCCGCGCATGCCACAACCAGAGATCGAGCCGCTGTCGCTGCTCGGCCTGCTGCATGCGCGCCCCGACCCCGCCTCAGGGCTTGCGTAGCAGGTTGGCCAGCACCGAGAACGGGCTGTCCGGGTCCGGGCCCCGCCCGGAGGACTTGGGTTCGAACAGCACCTGGCTGCGCGGTGGGCCGCGGTCGCGGAAGCCGCCGCCCTGCCGGGCGCCTTCGCGCGGGCTGTCGCGGCCGCCCGGGCCGCCGGGGGGCTTGCCGCGTTCTTGAAAACCGCGCTGGTCGGCCGGCCGCTGTTCGCCGGGGCGTTGGTCACGGGGTCGCTGTTCACCGGGTCGCTGTTCACCGGGTCGCTGTTCACCGGGTCGCTGTTCACCCGGGCGTTGGTCACCCTGAGCCTGGCGCGGCTCCACTTGGTTCGCCCCAGGCCGGTTCGCCTCACCTTGGCGCTGGTCCGGCCTCGGCCGCTGCGGCCGATTGTCGCGGCGTGGCGGGCGCTGGTCGCGCGGCGCCTCGGCGCCCTCGGCTGGCAGTGCCGCGGCCTCGGTGCCCGGCACGGCGCCCTCGACCGGCGGGCGTTGCTGCCCGTGGCGCTGGCGTTCGCGGCGCGACGGCCGGGCGGCGCCAGCCTCGGCGCCCTCGGCGGAGGCAGCCCCGTCAGCGCGCGGCGCCCGGTCCCCGCGGCTTTGCTCACCGCGACCTTGGGCCCCCCGTTCCTGGCCTCCCCGCCGCGCCGGATGCGCGGCCCGCGGCCGATGCGCCACCATCCCCGGTGCTGGCGGGCCATAGGCATCCTCGGCCAGCGGCTCCGGCGGCACGGCCACGAAGCCCAACCCGGCCAGCACGCCGGCCAGGGCATCGGCCTTGACCCCCATGCGGCTGACGATTTCGGTCGGCAGCACCGCTGGCGCGCGGCGAGTGATATGGCCCAACTCGCCAGCGATGCGTTCGGCGACATCCAGCCGCAGCACCGCCGCCCCCATCGGCATCCAGCCCATCGCGGCGCCGAAGCCGCGCGGCCAGTCCAGCATCGGCGTGGTCGAAACCAGGCCGCCGCCCGGCAGCGACGGCACCTTCTGCTGCGCTCGCAGCGCCCAGATCTGCGCCCGCAGCGCCATCGCGCGCGGCTTGAGCATTTCCGGGATGTACAGGGCGAAGCGCCCGGCGCGGACGCCGATCGTCTTCAGTTTCTCCCGCAGTTCCTGGGTCATGCGCGGATCGGTACCGCCGGGCAGCAGGCCCAGGTGCTCGCGCAGCGTGAAGACCGGGCCGCGCAGGTCGGCATCCTCGGTTGCCTTGGCCTCGACCGCGAAGAGCATGGCGAAATCGCGCGCGATCACCGCGTCCAGCCAGGCTTGCAGCCGGATCCGCACGCGCTCGCGCGCCGGGCCATCCAGGAATTCCGACGGCAGCGGTTCGACCTGCGGCTTGATCGGCTCCGGGCCGGGCTTGAGGCGGGCAACCTCGGCCCCCTCCCACAGGATGCGGTGCAGGTCGGTCAGGGTGAATTTCTGGTCCTCGGCCGCCTCCAACTGGGCGACGCGGCGGGGCATCTCCTCCCGCAGCGCGCGGCGCGCGGCGCGCAGCACCAGTTTCTTGTCATCGGCCTCGGTCGCCGATGGGTCGGGGGTGAAGGCAAAGCCCTCGACCTTGCCGACCGGGTGGCCCTCGACCACCACCGCGCCGTCGCGTGTGACGGCGGAGAGCAATTCCTCCTCCGTATCGTCCAGCGCCCGGATCAAATGGGCGGCGCGGCGATCGACGAAGCGGGCGGTGAGCTTTTCGTGCAGCGCGTCGCTGACCGCATCCTCGGCGGCGCGAGCCTCGGTCTGGAAGCGCTCGGCATCCTTCAGCCAATCCGCGCGGGCCGCGACATAAGCCCAGACGCGAATCGCCGACAGCCGCGCCATCAGCGTATCGATGTCGCCATCGGCGCGGTGGGTAATGGCGATCCCGCCGGCGATCCAGTCTTCCGGCAGGGCGCCATCCTCGATCAGATGGGTGAAGACGCGCTGGCAGAAGCGGGTGTGGCTGTCGTCCGCCAGCTTGCGGAAATCGGGGATCTGGCAGGCTTCCCACAGCAGTTTGACGCGCGCCTTGCCCGAGGCATGGCGGCGCACCGCCTCGTCCCGCGCCAGGGCGTTCAAAGTAATGTGGTCAATCGCGTCATTGCCCTTGGCCAGGCCCGGCACGGTGGCGGGGGTGGCCAGGCTGTCCAGCAGCGCGTCGATACCGGTAAAGTCCAGCGCCGAATTGCGCCAGGCGATGGCCGCCAGCGGTTCGAAGCGATGCGCCTCGATCCCCTGCACCAGATCCTCGTCCAGTGAAGGGCAATCGGCGGTGGTGCCGAACGTGCCGTTGCGCATGCCGCGGCCGGCGCGGCCGGCGATCTGGGCGGCTTCCTGCGTGGTCAGCGGGCGCGGCCGGTGGCCGTCGAATTTTTGCAGGGCGGCAAAGGCTACATGGTCCACGTCCATGTTCAGCCCCATGCCGATCGCATCGGTCGCGACCAGGAAATCGACCTCGCGGTTCTGGTAAAGCGCCACCTGGGCATTGCGGGTGCGCGGCGACAGCCGGCCCATGACCACGGCACAGCCGCCGCGGCGGCGGCGGATGGCCTCGGCTATCGCATAGACCTCGCCGGCGGAAAACGCGACCACGGCCGAACGTGGCGGCAGGCGCGTCAGTTTCGCCGGGCCCGCATAGGTCAGTTCCGACAGACGCGGCCGGGTCTCGATCTCGATATAAGGGACCAGGCGATGCAGCAGCGGCCGCATCGTCTCCGCGCCCAGAAACATGGTCTCGACCAGGCCGCGGGCATGCAGCATACGATCCGTAAAAATGTGCCCCCGGTCGGGGTCGGCGCAGAGCTGGATTTCGTCTACCGCCAGGAATTCCACCCGGCGGTCGAGCGGCATGGCCTCCACCGTGCAGGCGAACCATTTGGCCTCGGGCGGGACGATCTTTTCCTCACCTGTGATCAGCGCGACGTAGCGGGCGCCCTTGGCCGCGACCATGCGGTCGTAGTTCTCGCGCGCCAGCAGGCGCAGCGGGAAGCCGATGATCCCCGACGCGTGGCCCAGCATCCGGGTGATCGCGAGATGCGTCTTGCCGGTGTTGGTGGGGCCGAGGACGGCTTTTACGCGCGGGTGGAAATCGCTCATGCCGGACGTGTGGAACGTGGCGCGCGGGTTGGCAACCGCCATGGCTTGCGGGCGGGCGCCGGTGTGTCCACGGTGCCACCCGTGCTGTCCCCCGGTATCGCCCATGGCTTGCTGTTGATGGCGCTGCTGGGCGCGGTCGGCGTGTTCCTGCCCTTCCTGCCGGCGCTGCTGGCGGCGGGGGGGCTGGATCCGACCGAGGTCGCAATCGTGCTGGCCGCGGGCAGCGCCACGCGCATGGTCGCGGGGCCGCTGGGCGGGCGGATCGCCGATGGCCTTGGCGATCCGCGCCGGGTGCTGGTCATCGCGGCGCTGCTGGCCGGGCTGACGGTGGGCGGTTTTGGCCTGGCCGCGGGGCTGATCGGCCTGCTGCTGGTGCAGGCGGTGCACAGCATGGTGCAGGCCCCGGTGTTGCCGATTGCCGAGATGATGACGGTGCAGGCCGCCCGCCAGGG
>JBBRWI010000282.1:0-4502 GCA_038249305.1 Acetobacterales bacterium | reverse complement strand
TCGCCCGGCGACCGACAGCCTGAACTTCGTCACCGCGCATGACGGGTTTTCGCTGGCCGACCTCGTGGCCTTCACCACCAAGCGCAACGCCGCGAACGGCGAGGACAACAGCGATGGCACCGACGACAATGCGTCGTGGAATGGCGGCAGCGAGGGCCCGACCGACGACCCCGCCATCCTGGCCCGCCGCCGCGCCGATATGCGGGCCATGCTCGCGACGCTGCTGGTGGCGCGCGGCACGCCGATGCTGTCGATGGGCGATGAAGCCGGACGCAGCCAGGGCGGCAACAACAACGCCTATGCGCAGGACAATGCGACATCCTGGTTCGACTGGCAGGGGATGGACCATGGCCTTGTGGCTTTCGCGGCGCGGCTGATCGCCGCACGGCGCGCGCATCCGGCGCTGCATGGCGCGGGCTGGCTGACCGGGCAGGGCACGCCGCAGGTCACCTGGCTGCGCGCCGATGGCCGCCCGATGCGCGCGGAAGACTGGCAGGACAGCCGCAGCCTGCTGGTCGTCCTGTTCGATGCCGCGGCCGATGACCGCGTGCTGCTGGCCATCCAGGGCGCCACGACCGCGGCAGAAGCCGACCTGCCGCCCGCCCGGCCCGGCCACCGCTGGCACCTGATCGCCGACAGCGCCGACCCGGCGCGGCAAGGTGCGATCGACCGGCTGACCCTGCCGCCGCGCAGCCTGCTGCTGCTGGCCGAGCAAGCCGGAGCGCCGCCCCTCGCGCGCCGCCACGGTGACGCAAGCCTCGCGCGGCTCGCCACCGCCGCCGGCATCGCCCCCGACTGGTGGGGGTTCGACGGCATCCGGCACGTCGTCCCCGACGACACCCGCCGCGCCATTCTGGCGGCGATGCACCTGCCGGCCGGCACGGACGACGAGGCGCGCGACAGCCTGGCCAGGCTCGCGCAGGACCGCGACCGCCGCCCCCTGCCGGCCAGCGCCGTGCTGCGCGCCGGCGGTCATTTGGCACTGGTGCTGCCCGAGGGCCTGCGCGACGGCCTCACCATCCGACGCGCGGATGGCGGCACCGAGCACCATCCGCTGCACCCCTGGGACCTGAAGGCCGCCGAGCGCATCGCTGCCGATGGCCAACGCCTGCGCCTGCACCTCTGGCCGCTGCCGTCGCTACCGGTCGGCCGGCATGTGCTGCGGCTGGACAGCGCGCCCGATGCGCCCTGCCGGCTGACCCTGGCGCCGGCGCGCGGGTTCGTGCCCCCCGCGCTGGCCAATGGCGGCCGGCGCTTCGGCATCGCGGCCCAGCTCTACACGCTGCGGGATGGGCAGGACCGCGGGATGGGCGACCTCGGCACGCTGGGCGCCATGGCGCGGGCCGCGGCGGCGATGGGGGCGTCGGTGCTGGGCATCAACCCGCTGCACATGCTTTTCCCGCAGGACCGCGACCGGGCCAGCCCCTATCACCCTTCCGACCGCCGATTCCTGGACCCGATGCTGATCGCCATCGGCCCGGCCCAGGGGGGTGGCACACTGGTGGATTATCCCGCCGTCTGGCAGGCCCGGCGCGCGGCGCTGGAGGCCGCCTTCGCCCCGGATGATCAAGGCTTTGCCGGCTTCCGCGCCGAAGGCGGTGCGGCGCTTGAACGGTTCGCGATCTTCCAGGCCATCGCCGAAAGCCCGCTCGGCGCGGATTGGCGTCGATGGCCGGCCGCCCTGCGCGACCCCGAAACCGCCACCGCACCGCCAACCCGGGTCGCCTTCCACGCCTGGTTGCAGTTTCGCGCCGATGCCGGGCTGGCGGCCGCTGCATCATCCGGGCTGGAGATCGGCCTGTATCGCGATCTCGCGGTCGGCTGCGCGCCGGATGGGGCGGAAGCCTGGGCGCACCAGGCCGGGCTGCTGCCGGGGCTTTCCATCGGTGCGCCACCCGATGCCTTTGCCACCAACGGCCAGGTCTGGGCGCTGCCGCCACCGAACCCGCTGGCCGAGGCAGAGGACGGCCATGGCGGTTTCGCCGCCCTTCTGGCCGCCAACATGCGTCATGCGGGCGCGCTCAGGATCGACCATGTGCTGGGGCTGCGGCGGCTGTTCCTGATCCCCGACGGGGCACGCGGGGCGGAGGGCGCCTACCTCGACCGGCCGCTCGACGACCTGCTGGGCCATGTCGCGCTCGAAAGCCAGGCCGCGCGCTGCCTGGTGGTCGGCGAGGACCTGGGCACCATCCCCGAGGGCATGGCCGGGGCACTGGCCGGCGTTGGCGTGCTCTCGACCCGCGTGCTGCTGTTCGAGCGTGCGGGCACCGTCTTCCGCCCGCCCGCCGCGCTGCCGGCCAATGCCGCCGTGCATGTCATGACCCACGACCTGCCGACCCTGGCCGGCTGGTGGGCGGGGGCCGACCTCGTCGAACGCGCG
The DNA here is from genome assembly GCA_038249305.1 of Acetobacterales bacterium. GTDB lineage: Bacteria > Pseudomonadota > Alphaproteobacteria > Acetobacterales > Acetobacteraceae > Humitalea. The sequence continues at coordinate 2,122 of JBBRWI010000282.1, read as the reverse complement.
GGCCTCGGGATGGACACCGACGCCGACAGCCGCGCCGCCGAGAAGGCGGCACTGCTGGCGATGCTGGTCGCGGCGGGGCTATGGGCGGAGGATGTGGCGCCGCCGATGACCCCCGCCCTGGCGGCGGCCATCCATGCCGCGATCGCGGGCAGCGATGCGGCGCTGGCCTTCGTCCAGGCCGATGACCTGGTGCCGGAAACCATGGCGGTGAACCTGCCCGGCACGGATCGCGAGCGCCCGAATTGGCGTCGCCGGCTGGCGGTGCCGGTCGATGGGCTGGCCACGACGCCCCATGGCGCCGCGATCCTGGCCGCGATGAAGAAACTCAGACCGTGACGCCCCACTTGCGGCCGATCTCGGCGAAGAAGCCGCTGGCCTCGCGGATCACGATCCAGGCGTTCAGGAAATTCACGAAGACCGGGTCGTTGATGGTCAGGAAGGCCATCGGGATCGGGTTGCGCGGCTGGCCGGCGAACAGCGACACCAGTTGCGGGTATTCGCGCGTGAGGAAAGCGGCCTCGATCAGGCTGCTCATGGTCGCATCGACGCGGCCGCTGATGAGTTCCTGCCAGTCGCGCGCCGGGCTTTCGACGCGGCGCAGGGTCGCTGCCGGAAGCGCCTGCTGCACGAACTGCTCCATCGTGGTGCCAAGGTTGGTGCCGATGGTGACACCGCGGACGTTCAACGCATTCCAATCGGCATACTTTGCGGCATCCTGGCGCCGCACCAGCGGCACGAAGGCGTTGCGGCCCCAGGGCGCGGTGAACGACGCGGCCATGGCGCGGGCGACGCTCATCGAGGTACCGGTGAACACCGCGTCATACTGGTCGGCCTGCAACCCGTTGATCAGCGTGCGCCAGTCGGTCGCGACGAATTCGGCGCGGACGTTCATGTCGCGCGCCAGTTGTTCACCCGCTTCGATCTGATGCCCGGCATAGGCGCGGGTGGTGGGGTCGCGGAACGACATCGGGTTGAAGTCGCCGGTTGTGCCGAAGCGGATGCGCCCGGCCGCCTGGATGACTTCGAGCCGCCCACGTCCCGCAGCCTGCGCCTGGACCGGGCTTGCCGCCAGGGCCAGGGGCGCGCCAAGCAGGGCGGCGGCAGACAGGTCGCGACGGTTCATGGCAAGGACCCTTTGATGGCGCGCCGGTTGCATCCGGGTGCGATAGCGCGAGATACGATCAACACTCGGGTTTTGGAAGGGCTGGATGATGAAGCTGCTGTGGCCAGTGCTGCTGGCGCTGCCGCTGATGGGCTGTGGCGGCACCTGGGCCTGGCACATCGTGGACCCGACCGACCCGAGGGGGGCGGCCAACCTGTGGTTTCTGCTGTCCGGCTTCACCGCGACGATTCCGCTGTCGCTGGCGGCGATGGGCGCATCGCTGGTCATGGGGTTCTTCATCTGCATGGCAGGGTTTTCCAGCCTGCGGCCCCTGCGCTGGGTGAACCGCGCCTGGGTGGAACTGTTCCGGGCGGTGCCGATCCTGGTGATGCTGCTTTGGGCGTACTACGGGCTGCCGGTCGTGTTGGATGTGCGACTGTCGGTGTTCGCCGCCGCGGTGATCGCCATCGCGGTCTGCGATTCGGCGTTCGAGGCGGAGATTCTGCGCGCTGGCATCCAGTCGGTCGAACTGGGGCAGCGGGAGGCCGCGATGGCGCTTGGCCTGTCGCGCTGGCATGTCATGCGCTTCATCGTGCTGCCGCAGGCGATCCGCCGCGTGCTGCCGCCGATCGCGAACCAATTCATCTATGTCGTGAAGATGTCGTCCCTGGCGAGCGTCATCGGCTTTCCGGAACTGACCAGGAAGGCGAACGAACTGGTGGTGACGGTGTTCCGGCCGCTGGAACTCTACAGCATCCTGATCCTGGAATACCTGGTGCTGATCCTGGCGATCTCATTTGCGGTGCGCGCGCTGGAACGGCGCATGGGGGCGGACCAGCGCCTGGGGGCGGAACGTTAAAAGGCCGCCATTCGTCCCCTAACGCTTTCCAGGAACGCCGCGCGGCGCCGCAGGTCGGCGCGGTTCATGTCGTACAGCGCGATATAGTCCACCGAGGCCTGGGCCCCGGTAAGCATGTAGAGGTACCGCGTCACCGCCTTGCGCGGCGGATCGCCGACCAG
>JBBRWI010000281.1:0-4512 GCA_038249305.1 Acetobacterales bacterium | reverse complement strand
TGCCCAGCCTCCAGACGATGCGCAGCACCAACCCGCTGCGCCCGGTGGCGCTCGCCCTGGCCGCCGACCATGGCGTGCCGTTCCTGGATGGCTTCGCGTTGATGGAACGCGTGCTCGCCAGCGACCCCGCGCTGCAGGTCGAACACCTGTTCCGCGACCCGGCGCATCTGCACCCGGCCATCTCTCGCACGCTGGGTGCGATGTTGGCGGCGGCGATCGGCCGCATGGCCAGCCCGGCCGCCGGGGCGGACGATACCGCGACAGGCCCGCTGGCATTCCGAATGCGCGACGTCACCGAGTGGGTGCCCGAGGCCCTGCATGTCGAGCGTGCGACCTCGCTGGTGAAGCGCCGGTTCGTCATGATGCGCGACGGCGACACCCTGGCCTGCCCGGCCGCAGCGGGCGAGCGCCTGGTCGGCGTCGCCTTGGACCTGGCCAAGAGCAACGGCACCATGGCGGTCACGGGTGACAACGCCTGGCACAAGTCCTGGACCAACATGTATCATCGCCAGTGGCTTGGCGTCGAACGCGCGATGGTCTTCAGCGTCCTGCCGGTCATGGGCGGCATCGGTGCGGGCGCGGACGGCTTTCTGAGGATTTCCGTGCAGGCCGACGACAAGGCGCTGCCGCCGAACGAGGCCTGGGGGCCGTTGAACGGCGCGGCTGCGGAGCCAGCCAGCCTCTGCCTCGCGGGCTTGCTGTTCGAGCACGCCGCCGCCCCGCACCCCATTCGTCGGCCCTTCGCGACCGCGCCGGATCTGTTGACGCTGATGCCGGAGGATGCGGCCCGGCATGTCGCGGCATCTGTCCCGCCGCCGCCGCCCTGACAGGATCGGATCGGCCCGTGCAGCCAGGACAAGACATATCATTTAATGGACGAAAAATGAATAAAAAGACCCTCCAGGCGGCTTGCATCTCGGGGAATCTCTAGGTAAAGATACGCGGTGACAGAGCACCGCCCATGATGCCGATCAACCTGAACGCTCTGCGTATCGAAAACGACGTGCTGATTGGCTCGGGCGATGAACTGTACCTTGCCGGGGGCAATCACGGCGTGGTCCGGTTCGCGACCGGGGAGACGGTGATCCGTGCGGATTCCATCGTCAACATGCGGGACAACCTGGCCATCCGCCGGGAAGCGGCCGCCCGCATGGGCTTCGCCTTCGCGCATATGATCGCGCCCGAAAAATACCGCGTCGTCCCCCAACACTTCCCGCTGAAGCAAACCAGCGGCCTCGCGCAACAATACGCGAATGGCGGGTGCGAGGGGATGATCGATCCCGTGCGCGAATTGCGCGCCGAGACCGAAGGCTGCACCTACTACCGCACCGATACGCATTGGGCGCCGCACGGCAAGATCGTCGCCGCCCGCCTGCTGGCCCTGGCCTCCGGCCGCGCCCCGGCCGAGGTGGCAGCGGTGGAGGCCGCCACCCGCGCGGCACTGGTCCGCGCCCCCGAATACTTCTGCGGCGACCTTGGCCGCAAACTCGACCCCAAGCAGGCCGAGCCCACGTTTACTTTCAAGATACCGCATCGCGTCCAGACGTTTGAAAACGGCATGCCGCACGACTACGTGCGCCCGGTCAACGATGGCCGCATGGTGTTGACCGAAAGTGACGCCGATACCGCGCGCGGGACATTGCTGATTTTCGGCGACAGTTACCTGCACCAGACACTGCCGGTCCTGTCATTCTTCTTCCGTCGTGTGTTGTTCTGCCGGACGCGCTGGTTCCATGAGGAACTGGTGGGCATGGTGCGCCCCGACATCGTGGTGACGCAGCAGGCGGAACGCTACCTCAGCTACGTCTTTCCCGACAGCGGTGCGCCGCCCTTCCTGCTGATGGCACAGATGCTGGGCCGCACCCCGGCCGCCAGCCAGCCGGAGGCCCTGGCCCTGGCGCGTGCGCTCTCCGGCGGGCGGGAATTGGACCTGCGGCCGTTCGCGAGGCTGCTCGGCGCCGCCGCCGACGCGCCCGCGGCGGCGCCTGCCCCGCCGATCCTGGTCCCGGCCCCCGCCGCGACCATGCGGGCCCCGACCGATCCGGCGCAGGTCGCGTCGTCCCGGCGCGTCGCCTTGCTGGGCGACAGCCGCGTCGGCATCAGCACGCGTGTCAGCGGCGCGCAGGTCAATCATTCCAGCTTCGGCTTCCCCGTCTGGGCGGATGCGCTGCTCGGTGGCGCGCTGCGCTTCGAGCATGCCGACAACTTTGGCGTCAGCAATGCAACCGCGCCGCGATTGCTGGACCAGGTGCCCGCCATCCTGGCGGCCGAACGCTACTGGGCCTGCATCTATTCGGCCGGCACCAACGACGCCAAGCCGGAACACGGGTCGCTTTCGGCCGAGGCCACGATGGCCGCGATGCGGCAGACCTGGGACCGGCTGCGCATGGCCGGGCTGCGACTGTTCATCGTGCAGGACCTGCCGCGCACCGCGGATGCCTGGCGCCGTTTCGGGATCGAAGGCGCCAGCCTGGCGGCGTTGCAGGCCCGCGCCGCGACCATCCGGGCCTTCACCACCGACTACGCCGCCCGGCATGAGGACGTGCATGTGATCGACGCGCTGTCGTTGATCCTGGACGAGGTTTCCAACGAACCGCGCCCGCTGGCCCTGAACGACGGCACCAACCCCTCGCCCTGGGGCGCCTGGAAGGTCGGCGCCGCCTTGGCCGAGGCGATCAGGCCCCACCTGCCGCCCGGCGGGTCGCCGCTGGCCGCGGCCGACGATCCATTCGATGCGGTCCGCACGCCGGCCGGCACCCTGCTGCAGAACGGCCGCATGCAGGGCCAGTCGGCCGAAGCCGCAACGGTCGCCGTGGCCGGCCGCCCGCCGCTGGGCTGGCAGGCCGTGCTGGGCGGGACGCTGCTGGGCGGCAGCCTGGACCTGTCGGCCGAGGCCGGGTGCCATGGGCAGGGCAACGCCGCCATCGTGACGGCGCGCGGCGGCAATGTGGACCGCGCGCATGCGGTCGTGGGGATACGGACCCGCCTGCGGTTGCCGCCCGCCTCCGCTGGCCGGCGGTTGCAGGCAACGGTGGTCGTGGGCGTCGATGCCGCCCCGGCCGGGCTGCGCGGCGTCACCTGCCGCCTGGTCCTGTTCGATGCCGCAGGCGCACTGCCGCGCACCGGCAATGCCTTCGAGGAGGGCCCGGCGCATTTCTGGCCCGGCGAGACGGACCACCGCCTCGTTCTGCGCACGCCGGCGATGGAGGCGCCCGAGGGCGCCGCCGGCATTGCGGAGATCCTGCTCCTCGTCACCTTCGATGGCGCGCATCCGGGGGGTGCCTCGTTCAGGGTCAGCTTCGAGCGGGCGTCGCTGCGCGTCATCGACTGACCCCGCCGCCGCGCCCGAAGCGGCGCGCGGTCCAGCCATCCCGCCCACCACGTGTCAGCCAGGATGGCCGTCCGTCGAAGTCCAGGGTGGGGGGATCGCTGCTCACGAAAATCAGTTCACCTGATCCGAACTTAGGCGGTTGCTCAGATCATGTCCGTTACTCAACCGCCGCCTTCGGGTCATGATTTCGTCTATTCGGCCCGCCGGCGTGTGGCCTTGCTGGGTGACAGCCGGCTGGGCGGCACGACCCGCATAAGCGGCCAAAGGCTCGGTTACGGCAATTTCGACCAGGACGTCCGCACATCCGGCAAGCAGGTGCATCATTCGAGCTACGGTTTCGTGACCTGGGCGGATGCACTGCTCGATGGCGCGCTTGGCTTTCAGCATTCGGATAACTACGGATTTCACAACGGCACCACGGGCGGCGTATTGTCGCGGGTGCCCGATGTACTGGCGACCGGGCGCTACTGGGCCTGCATCTATTCTGCCGGTGCGAATGATCCGAAGCCCGAGAACGGACCGGTGCCGATCCAGGCGTCGATGGCGGCGATGCGCGAAACCTGGGATCTGCTGCGGGCTGCCGGACTGACCCTGTTCATCGTGCAAGACCTGCCGCGCACGGCCGAGGGCTGGCGGAAATTTGGTTTCGAGGGCCCGGGCCTGGTCGCGTTGCACGCGCGCCAGGCCGGCATGCGCCGCTTCGTCGCGGCCTATGCCGCGGCGCATGACCGGGTCCATGTGATCGACCCGCTGGTGGCCATCATGGGCGCGGACCCCAGTGAGCCTTTGGCAAAAGTCCACTTCGACGGCAGCCACCCGTCCCCCTGGGGGGCGTGGAAGGTTGGCACGCTGCTGGCCCAGGCGATGCGCCCCTACCTGCCGCGCCGCGACGGGCTGTTGAACGACGCCGGCGATCGCTTCGATCCGGCGACCAACCCCCATGGCACGCTGCTCAAGAACGGGCTGATGCTCCTGGGGCCGTCTGCCGCGACCAGCGACCCCGCCACGCTGCCGTTCGGCTGGAAGCCCGACCTGGGCGGTACCCAGACGGGCGGCACGCTCGCGTTTTCCGTGATCGATGGGCTGGACGGGCTCGGCAACGCGGTCGTGGTGGAGGCACACGGGATCACGGTGGACCGCGCGGTCGGTGTCGTCGGCATGCGAACCCGCTTGCCGATCAC
>JBBRWI010000280.1:0-4525 GCA_038249305.1 Acetobacterales bacterium | reverse complement strand
CGCCACTCCCCGCCCGCGAGGTAGGCGTCGCGTTGCTGGGCGGTCAGCCGCTGGAAGCCGACCACGCTGCACACCAGCCGCCGCGACCGCCGCCCGCCGGGGTGGATCGCCTCGACCCCAGTATACACCCGGTGCCGCCTGCCCGAGAGCAGGTCGAGGCAGGCAGCCGCCTGGGCCTCGGTCTCGGCCTTGGGCAGGATGCGGCGGCCGACGCCGACCACCGTATCGGCGGCCAGGACCAGGGCATCGAGGTGCAGCGCCGCCACGACCTCGGCTTTCTGCCGCGAAAGTCGGGCGGCCAGCAGGCGCGGCAGTTCCGCCTTCAGCGGGGTCTCGTCGATCTCGGCGGGGACGATGCGGTCGGGCGTGATACCAAGCCGCGCCAGCAGATCAAGCCGCCGCGGACTGGCCGAAGCCAGCAGCAACGGCGGGCGGGTTACTTGAATCGGAACGTGATGCGTCCCTTGGTCAAGTCATACGGCGTCATTTCCACGTTGACCCTGTCGCCGGCCAATACACGAATACGGTTCTTTCGCATCTTGCCGCTGGTATGGGCCAAAACCATGTGCTCGTTGTCGAGTTTCACGCGAAACATCGCGTTCGGTAGCAGTTCCATCACGTGGCCGCTGAACTCGATCATGTCTTCCTTTGACATGCCAATCCTTCTTGTCTCCGCCGGAACGTGGCCGAGGACCGGTCGCGCGTGGGCTCAGCCCCGCGCGGGGGCTGTTGTTGCGGGCGGAACATGTGCGCGGGGGGCGGCGCGGTCAAGCGACTTCGCCGCCGGGCAGCCGTGCCGCCACGGAGCGGGCATGCGCGCCCAGCCCCTCGGCCGCCGCCAGGCGCACCGCCGCCGGCCCGATCGCCGCCAGCCCCGCGGGCGTCGCCTCGACCCAGGTGGTGCGCTTCATGAACTCATAGACCGACAACCCCGAGGCGAAGCGGGACGTCCGCCCGGTCGGCAGCACATGGTTCGGGCCGGCGACGTAATCGCCCAAGGCCTCCGGGCAATGCGGCCCCAGGAACGCTGCACCGGCGTGGCGGATGCGGGCGAACAGCGCGCGCGGATCGGGCACCATGATCTGCAAATGCTCGGGCGCCAGGCGATCGGTCAGCGCCGCGGCCTCGGCCCAGTCGCGCACCAGGATGATGGCGCCATGCGCCGCCCAGGACGCCGCGGCAATTTTTCGGCGCGGCAGTCCCGGCAGGATGTCCGCCACCGCCGCCGCGACCGCATCGGCGAAGCCCGCGTCGTCGGTCAGCAGGATGGCCTGCGCCGCCTCGTCATGCTCGGCCTGGGCCAGCAGGTCGATCGCGACATGGGTGGGATCGTTGGCGGCATCGGCCAGGATCACGACCTCCGACGGGCCGGCGATGCTGTCGATGCCGACGCGGCCAAACACCTGGCGCTTGGCCTCGGCGACATAGGCATTGCCCGGCCCGACGATGCGATCCACCGGGGCGATGGTCGCGGTGCCGAAGGCCATGGCGGCGACGGCCTGCGCGCCGCCGACGCGAAACACCTCCGACACGCCGGCCCGCCGTGCGGCGGCCAGCACCAGCGGGTTCAACACCCCGTCGGGCGTGGGCACGCACATCGCGATCCGCGCCACCCCGGCCACCCGCGCCGGCAGCGCGTTCATCAGCACCGACGACGGATAGGCCGCCTTCCCCCCCGGCACATACAGCCCGACCGCATCCAGCGCATTCCAGCGCAGGCCCAGGGTAAGCCCGGCCGGGTCCGGGATTTCCAGGTCGGCCGGCTTCTGGGCGGCGTGGAAGGCCTCGATCCGGGTCGCGGCCAGATCGAGGGCCGCGAGGTCGGCCGCGTCGCAGGCGGACAAGGCGGCGTCGATCTCGGCCGCCGTGACCCGCAGGCCCGCCGCATCCGCCGGGCGCCAGCGGTCGAAGCGCACGGTCAGGTCGATCAGCGCCGCATCCCCGCCCGACCGCACCTCGGCGATGATCCCGGCGACCGCGCCATCGACGCGCGCCGTCGTCTCCCGCGCCTCGTCCAGCAGGGCCGCGAAAGCCCCCGCAAAATCTTCGGCGCGCGTGTCGAGCCGCTTCATCCCGCCAGCGCCGCCCGGAACCTGGCGATCAACGCCCCGATCGCCTCCGGCCGCGTCTTCAACGCCGTGCGGTTCACGATCAGCCGCGAGGTGACCTGCGCGATCACCTCCGTTTCCACCAGCCCATTCGCGGCCAGGGTGGACCCCGTCTGCACCAGATCCACGATCAGCCGCGCCAGCCCCAGCCCCGGCGCCAGTTCCATCGCCCCGTTCAGATGCACGATCTCCGCCTGCACGCCGCGCGCGGCAAAATGGCGTTGCGCGATGTTGGGATATTTGGTCGCGACCGTGACGCGCGACCAGCGCGAGGGATCGTCCCGCCCCGCCGTCGCCTCGGGTTCGGCGACGGAGACCCGGCACCGTCCGATCCCGAGGTCGAGCGGCGCATAGATCTCGGCCTGGTCGCTTTCCATCAGCACATCGGCCCCCGCGACGCCGATCTGCGCCCCGCCATGCGCGACGAAGGTCGCGACATCGAAGGGCCGCACGCGGACCACGTCCAGCGCCGGGTCGTTGGTTTCGAACCGCAGCCGGCGGCTGTCCTCATCGGCGAAATCCTCGGCCAGCACGATCCCGGCGCGGGCCAGCAGCGGGCCGAGTTCCGTCAGGATGCGGCCCTTGGGCAGGGCCAGCACCAGCGCCGGCGCCACGCCGCTGCCGACCGCAACATCGGGGAGGGGAAGGTCCATGGCGGAGGTTACCACGGCGCCGATGGCAGAACGGCGTCAGCCACGTTGCCGCTCGATCGCCGCACCCACCGCCGCCAGCTTGCGCTCCACATGCTCGTAGCCCCGGTCCAGGTGATAGACCCGCGCCACCACCGTCTCCCCCCGCGCCGCCAGCCCCGCCAGGATCAGCGACACCGAGGCGCGCAGGTCGGTCGCCATCACCGGCGCACCCGACAGCATCGGCACCCCGCGCACGATGGCCGAGGCGCCGTGGATGGTGATCCGCGCGCCCATCCGGGTCAGCTCGGGCACGTGCATGAAGCGGTTTTCGAAGATCGTCTCGGTGACCATTGAGGCGCCTTCGGCCACCGCCATCAGCGACATGAACTGGGCCTGCATGTCGGTGGCGAAACCGGGGAAGGGCTCGGTCATCACATCGGCGCCATGCAGCCCGTTCAGGCGGGACACGCGCAGGCCACAGGCTTCCTCGGTCACCTCCACCCCGGCCTCGCGCAGGATGCGGGCGACGGCGCCGAGGTGTTCGAGCCGCGCCCCTGCCAGAAGCACCGTGCCGCCGGTGATGGCGGCAGCACAGGCGTAGGTCCCGGCCTCGATCCGATCGGGCACGATGGGGTGGGTCGCGGCATGGAGGGGGGCGCCGCCCTGGATGATGATGCGGTCGGTGCCGGCGCCGGCGATGCCCGCGCCCATGGCGGTCAGGCAGGCACAGAGATCGGCGATCTCAGGCTCCCGCGCCGCATTCACCAGAACCGTCTCGCCCTGCGCCAGGCAGGCCGCCATCAGCAGGTTTTCCGTCGCGCCCACGCTGACCTGGGGGAAGATGATCTTGGCCCCGCGCAGGCCTTGTGGGGCGGTGGCGGTGATGTAGCCGCCGTCCAGCGCGATGGTGGCGCCCAGCGCCTCCAACCCCTTCAGATGCAGATCGACCGGCCGCGTGCCGATGGCGCAGCCGCCCGGCAGCGACACCCGCGCCTGGCCATACCGCGCGACCAGCGGCCCCAGCACCAGCACCGAGGCGCGCATCTTCCGCACCAGATCATAGGGCGCGACCAGATTGTCCGCCGCCCCCGACAGGCTGAGGGTCCGCGCCACCATGTCGTGTTCCACGACCAGCCCATGCTGGCGCAGAAGGGCTGCCATGGTCGCGATATCGGCGAGGTCGGGCGTATTGGTCAGCACCAGCGGCCCGTCCGTCAGCAGGGCGGCCGCCATCAGCGGCAGGGCCGCATTCTTGGCGCCGGAGATCGGAATGGTGCCGGACAGCGGCCGGCCGCCCTGGATGTGGATGCGGTCCATGCCTAAAGCCTCGGCAGCGCCACGCCGCGCTGGCCCATGTATTTGCCCTTGCGGTCGGCGTAGGAGATTTCGGGCGGGGCTTCGCCGCGCAGGAACAGGAACTGGCAGATCCCCTCATTGGCATAGATGCGGGCGGGCAGCGGGGTGGTGTTGCTGATCTCGATGGTGACCTGGCCTTCCCATTCGGGTTCCAGCGGCGTCACGTTCACGATCAGCCCGCAGCGGGCATAGGTGGATTTGCCCAGGCAGATCACCAGCACGTCGCGCGGAACGCGGAAATATTCGATGGTGTGGCCCAGCACGAAGGAATTGGGCGGGATGATGCAGGTGTCGCCCTTGCGGTTGACAAAGCCCGTGTCGTCGAACCGCTTGGGGTCCACCAACGCATTGTCCACGTTGGTGAAAACCTTGAATTCATCGGCCACGCGGGCGTCATAGCCATAGGAGGACAGCCCGTAGGAGATGGTG
>JBBRWI010000279.1:0-4526 GCA_038249305.1 Acetobacterales bacterium | reverse complement strand
GATCCACGCCCGCCGACAGCACCGGCACCGCGACATCGCGCAGCAGGCCGGCGCCCGCGACCTCCACCACCATGCGCGGTCTCGTCGCCAGCACCTGCTCCAGCGACGTGGTCACCAGCGCGTCAGGCAGCAGCGCGCGCGCCGCCTGCTCCTGCCCTGGGCGCACCAGCACCGCCGAGACATCGGGGCGCAAGCGCGCGATGCGGCGGCCGATGCGGCCGAAGCCGAGCAGGGCGAAGCGGGCGGTCATCTGGCCCAGCCTATGGCTTGTGCCGGCGCCGGCAAGCCTTCCCCCCGCGCGCCGTCGCGGCCAGAGTGGCAATCAAAGGAGTTTGCCCCATGGCCCTGCGCTGCGATCTGATCCTGCGGGATGTCACCGTCTTCGATGGCACCGGGGGGCCGCGCTTCATCGCCGATGTCGGCGTGACCGGCGACCGCATCACAGCGGTCGGCGACCTGGGGGCCGCGACCGCCGAACGCGAGGTGATCGGCACCGGCCGCGCCGTGGCCCCCGGCTTCATCGATTCGCATACCCACGACGACCGCGCTGTCCTCTGCGGCCCGTCCTGCATGACCTGCAAGATCAGCCAGGGCGTCACCACCGTCGTCGTCGGCAATTGCGGCGTCAGCCTGTCCCCGGCGCGCTTCAAGGCCATGCCGCCGCCGCCGCTCGACCTGATCGGCGCCGAGGGCTGGTGGCGGTTTGGCGAATTCGGCGACTACGCCGACGCCCTTCGCCGCCAGGGCTCGGAGGTCAATACCTATGCCCTGGTCGGCCACCAGACCATGCGGGTGGAAGCGATGGAGGGCGACGTCCTGCGCCGCGCGACCGACGGCGAGATCGAACACATGCACCGCCGCCTCAAGCAGGCCCTGGCCGAAGGCGCCTCCGGCTTTTCGACCGGGCTCTACTACGCCCCCAACATGCATGCGACGACCGAGGAGGTGATCGCCGTCGCCGAGGCCCTGCGCCCCACGGGCGGCCTTTATGCGACCCATATGCGTGACGAAGCCGATCAAGTCTGCGCCTCGATCGAGGAGACCGCCAAGATCGGCAAGCGCGTCGGCGTGCAGGTCCACATCAGCCACCACAAATGCTCACTGCCGGAAAACTGGGGCCGCAGCACCCAGACCCTGCCGCTGATCGAGGCGATCGCCGCCTCACAGCCCATGGCCTTCGACATGTACCCCTATCCCGCCGGATCGACCGTGCTGATGCCGGATCGGCTGCGCGACGAATTGCGCGTGATCGTCACCTGGTCGGTGCCGCACCCGGAAATGGCGGGGCGGGACCTCAAGGATATCGCGCGCGGCTGGAACACCGACATCCGCTCGGCCGCGGAGCAACTGCTGCCCGCCGGCCAGATCACCTTCCAGATGGATGAGGAGGATGTCCGCCGCATCATGGCCCATCCGCTGTCGATGATCGGCTCGGACGGCATCCCGCACGATGCCTTCCCGCATCCGCGCCTGTGGGGGACGTTCCCGCGCGTGCTCGGGCATTACGCCCGCGGACTTGGGCTGTTCAGCATGGAGACCGCCGTCCACAAGATGACCGGCCGGGTCGCCGAAACCTTCGGCATCGTCGATCGCGGTACGATCCGCGCCGGCGGCTATGCCGATCTTGTGCTGTTCGACCCCGGATCGGTGATCGACCGCGCGACCTTTGCCGAACCGACGCTGATCAGCGAGGGGATCGAGGAGGTCTGGGCCAATGGCGCCGCGACCTTTGCCGGCGGCGCCGCGACGGGGGCGAAGCCCGGGCGCCTCGTGACACGCAACCGCGCGTGACCGCGGGCGGGCATCGTGCCCAAGGCTCACCTTATGCGCCAGAACCTCGGTGCCCTGCTGCTCGCCAGCCTCGCCCTTCCGGCCGTCGCTGCCGACCTGCCGGTGCGCAGCGTCACCCTGTCCTCGGCCGGCGTCGCGCAGATCGAACGCGCCGGACCGGTTGCGGCCGGGGCGGTTGCGACCCTCCGCCTGCCGCTGATCGATGTGGATGACCTGCTGCGGTCGCTGTCGGTCGCCGATCCGGCCGGGGCCGTCATCGGCGTGCGGCTGCCGGCGCAGGACCTGGAGGCCGAGGCGTTTCGTGGCCTGCCAGTGCGCCCGGATGATTTCGCCAGCCGCGTGGCGATTCTGGGCGCGCTGCGCGGCCAAGCGGTAATGGCCGGCGGCGCCGAGGGCCGCATCGCCGACGCGGCCGAGGCCGCCGATGGCGCGCTGCGGCTGACGCTCGTCACCCCCGAGGGGCTTCGCAGCGTGTTGCTGCGCGATGGCGATGCGGTGCGCTTTGCCGACACCGCCCTCGGCGCCCGCATCGCCCGCGCCGGTGAGGCCATGGCCGCCGCCCGCAGCGCCGATGAACGCCAGGTCGAAATTGCCCTGACCGGCGACCGCTTGCGTGATGTCGCGGTCGCCTATGTCGCCGGGGCGCCGGTCTGGAAACCTTCCTACCGGCTGTTCGTGCCGGGCATCGGCGCGCTGGGCATCGGCATGCTGGGCATCGGCGCGCTGGGCATCGGCATGCTGGGGGAGGCCCGTATCCAGGCCTGGGCCGTGGTCGAGAACGCAACCGGCAGCGACTGGGACGGCGTTACCCTGACCCTGGTTTCCGGTGAGGCCGCGGCCTTCCAGCAGGCGCTCCATACCCCGATCCGGCCGGAGCGGCCGCAGATGCCCGTGCGTGTGGCCGATGCGGTGCGGGTGCAGGCCGATACCGGCGCGCGTCCGCCGCCGCCGGCCGCCGCCGCGATGGCGATGATGGCCCCGGCGCCGCTGGCGCGCAGCGCCCAGGGTGGTGCCCCTGCGATGGCCGAGGCCAGCGCCATCGCAGCCCCCGCCAGCGCCGCGGCTTCGGCCGGCAGGGTCGCCTTCCGCCTGCCGCAGCCGGTCGGGCTGCGCGCCGGGCAGGCGGCGAACCTGCCCTTCCTCGACGCCCGCATCCCGGCGGAACGGGTGTGGTGGGTGCAGGATCTGGCGGCCCGCCATCCGCTGGCGGCGGTGCGGCTGACCAATGCCAGGGCGCGGCGGGATTTTCGTCACCTCCCAGCAGCGGCAGGAAGCGTCCCTGGCGATCGACCCGCGCGGCGTCGCCGGCACCCTGCTGATCGACCTGCCCCGCCGGCCGGGGCTGACGCCACGCTTCAGCATCGCCGCCGAGGGCGATTTCGGCCTGCGCCACGAGGTGCAACTGGCCGGCCCGTCGGTGACGCTTACCCTCGCGTTCGAGCGCGAGGCCGGCAGCGAGATCCGGCTGTGGGACACAGGGCTCGGTGACCCGCCGCGCATCGCCTGGCGGCAGTTGGACCTGGAGCAGAACCTGCGCCGCCTGCCGCGCGGCCCCGGCACGCTGGAGGCGTTGCGCACCCTGCTCGAACGCCTGCCCGCCGATGCGCCGGGCCGGGCGGTGCTGACCGAGACGGTGACGCGCCTGGCCGAAGCCCGCGGCCTGCTCGATACGCTGCGCGAGAGGCTGAAGGATCTGGCCGCCGCCGATGCCGCCCTGGCCCGCGCGCGGCAGGCGGTCGAGGACCGCAGCGGGTCGGAACGGGAAGGCGCCCGGCGCCGGCTGAACGAGGCGAGCCTGGCGGTCGAACGCGCCGGTGCCGCCGCCGATGCGGCCTGGGAGGCCTGGGCGGGTGCAGGCGCTGATCGGCGGGTAAGGCGATTGTTTACCCGTGTGCCCTGATGGCACTTGTGCCGCGATCGTTTTGCTTCGATAGGTTGCCAGATCGGACGTCACTATCGCTATGGTAGTGGTAGGTGGAAAGGGGATGCGCTTGGGTGGAGAAGGAGATTGCAAACCTCGCCCATGCGTGCAGGCTCCCGGAGCTGCGCTATATTATCTATCCTGCGGTGGTTTTTGCTGACGCTCCGCTGGTGCCGACGCCAGAGTCAGCTGGCGGGGTTATGGCCGCCGACGTGCCTGAGGCGGCACTGCCAGCGGTAGAGGTGGTGGATGGACCGGCGGCCGCCGAGACCGCCTTTTCAACGCCGCCCGGTCCTGATCCGCCGCCAGACAGCCAGCAGCCCACGCCCGCCGCGCGCCCGGCCGGGCCTTTCGCGGCGGCTGGACCCCCGCTGCCCGCGGTTGTCGCGGCGCCCGCAGAGCGCGTGCCGGTTCGGCTGGCGCCAACCCCACCGGGCTGGGGCGCGGCACACTGCTCCCTTGTCGCGCCGCCGCCCTCGCCCGGGTTCTGGATGCCGCCCGTATTCGCCGCGCCATACCCGGGGCCGAGCCAGGCGCCCCCCTTCCACCCCGGCTACCCCGCACCCGGCTATCCGCCCCATGGCTACCTGCCGCCGGGTTATCCCGACCCGGCACCGCCGCCCCTGCCCTACGCCACACCGCCTCAAACCCCTCCGCCAGCGCCCGCCGTGCCGGCGCGCGGCAAGGCGCCGGCATCGGCCATGCTGCGGCTGCGCGCGGCGACCGAAGACGGCATCCAGATCGCCGCCCCCGAAGGTCCGCGGGCTTTTGCCCTGATCGATGAGACGGCCACGGCCTTCCTCGACGCCGCCCG
>JBBRWI010000278.1:0-4605 GCA_038249305.1 Acetobacterales bacterium | reverse complement strand
CGCCCTCGCTGACCACCGGCCCATCAACAGCATCAGGACGATCGATCTCGTTCATGTTCGGCTTCATCATTCCGGTTTCCTTAGACAAATGGGTGTCCAGAAAAACCGGGTGCAGCTCAGAAGTAGGTGTACGACGCTCGACCCGGCATGCGACCCAGACGATGAAGCAGCCACCGGGCGCCCCCATAAAGCAGGCCTCGGCCAGGGCCGGATTCCCGCGAACGTTCAAGCGATTGCCCCGCGCGCTCCCCCACCCGGCTTGAGCAGAAGCGCGCCCCCCCCTAGGTTGCACTTCGCGAACAGGACACCAGGCCCATGAGCAGCAGCCGACGCAAGATCTACCCAGATGCCGCCGCGGCCCTCGCTGGCGTCCTGCACGACGGCATGCTTATCCATTCAGGTGGCTTCGGCCTTTGCGGCGTGCCTATGGCGCTGATCGAGGCGATCCGCGACGCCGGCACCAAAAACCTGACCTTCGTCTCCAACAATGCGGGCGTGGACGACGGCGGGCTCGGCCTGCTTCTCAAGACCCGCCAGATCAGGAAAATGATGTCCTCCTACGTCGGCGAAAACGCTGAATTTGCGCGCCAATTCCTGGCCGGCGAACTGGAGATCGAATTCAACCCGCAAGGGACACTGGCCGAACGCATCCGCGCCGGCGGTGCCGGCATCCCCGCCTTCTACACCAAGACAGGCGTCGGCACCGCCGTTGCAACCGGCAAACCCACCGCCATCTTCGACGGCCAGACCTACATCCAGGAACGCGGCATTTTTGCTGACCTCGCCATCATCCATGCCTGGAAGGCGGACACCGAGGGCAATCTCGTGTTCCGTCGCACTGCGCGCAATTTCAATCCGATGATGGCGACAGCAGCGAAGCTCACGGTTGTGCAGGTGGAAAACCTGGTCGAGGTCGGCGACATCGACCCCGACCACATCCACACGCCCGGTGTCTTCGTCAAACGCATCGTCGTGCTGCCGCCCGACTACCAGAAGCGCATCGAACAGCGCACCACACGCCCGCGCGTCGCGGCATAAGGGACCAACGACCATGGCCTGGACGCGCGACGAGATGGCGGCCCGCGCCGCCCGCGAATTGGAAGACGGGTTTTATGTCAATCTCGGCATCGGCATCCCGACGCTGGTAGCCAACCACGTGCCGGCGGGCATGACGGTGCAGCTCCAGTCGGAAAACGGCATGCTCGGTATCGGCCCCTTCCCGTTTGAGGGCGAAGAAGACGCCGACCTCATCAACGCCGGCAAGCAGACCGTGACCGCGCTGCCCAACTCCGCCTACTTCGACAGCGCAACCTCTTTCGGCATGATCCGTGGGGGGCACATCGACCTGTCGATCCTGGGTGCGTTGCAGGTCGCGGAAAACGGCGATCTCGCGAACTGGATGATTCCAGGCAAGATGGTCAAGGGCATGGGCGGTGCCATGGACCTCGTCGCCGGCGTGAAGCGGGTCGTTGTGCTGATGGAGCACACCGCCGGCGGCAAGCCGAAACTGCTGAAAACCTGCACACTGCCGCTGACCGGGCAAGGCGTGGTGGACACCGTCATCTCCGAGCTCGGCGTCTTTGCGATCGACCGGCACGCCGGCAGCATGCGCCTGACGGAACTCGCCCCAGGTGTGTCGCTGGAGGAGGTCGCGGCCAAGACCGAAGGCGCCTATATCATCGCAGTGTGACCGACCCCCTCGCGCTCTACATCCATTGGCCCTTCTGCGCGGCCAAATGCCCCTACTGCGACTTCAACAGCCATGTGCGGGACCGTGTCGACACGCCCCGCTTCGTCGCGGGCCTGCGACGGGAACTGGCGCATGAGGCCGCGCGCGCCGGGCGCCGGCCGCTGGCCAGCATCTTCTTCGGCGGCGGCACACCCAGCCTGATGCCGCCCGACGGGGCCGGCGCGCTGATCGCCGATGCCCGGGCCCTGTTCGACCCATTGCCCGACATTGAAATCACGCTGGAAGCCAACCCGACCAGCGTCGAGGCTGGGCGTCTCGCAGCCTTCCGCGACGCCGGCGTCAACCGCATCAGCCTGGGCGTGCAATCGCTGGAAGCCGACGCCTTGGCCTTTTTGGGCCGCAAGCACGATGTCGCGGAGGCGATTGCGGCCCTTGGAATGGCGCGCAGGATTTTCGCGCGCGTATCCTTCGACCTCATCTACGCGCGCCCGGGCCAATCGCTCGATGCCTGGCGCGCCGAGCTGCGCCGCGCCCTGGCATTGGCAGCCGATCATCTGAGCCTCTACCAACTGACCATCGAACCGGGCACGCAATTCGCCACCCTGTTTGGCCGCGGCGCCTTCGCCCTGCCAGAGGGCGATGACGCGGCCGCCCTCTACCTGGCAACAGCCGAGGAAGCCGCCCGCTTCGGGCTTGAGGCCTACGAGGTTTCCAACTACGCGAAACCCGGCGCGCAGAGCCGCCACAACCTTGCCTATTGGCGCCATGGCGATTACCTCGGCATCGGCGCCGGCGCGCACCAGCGTCTGACCCTCGGCAGCACAATCACCGCCGCGCGGCGCCACCGTGGCCCCGAGGAATGGCTCGCCCGTGTCGAACGCGACGACCACGCCCGAACCGAGGAAGAAGCGCTGTCGCCGACCGATCTCGCCCGCGAAGTGCTGCTGATGGGGCTGCGCCTCGCGGAGGGCGTCGATCCATCCCGCCTCGCCGCCCGCAGCGGCTTGACCCTGGCGGAAGCGACCGACCCCACCATGCTGGTCGCCTGCCTCGACGAAGGCTACCTGCACTGGACCGCGGCGGGGCACTTGGCCACGACGACGGAGGGGCTGTTGCGCCTCGATGCGCTGCTGCCAGTCCTGTTGCGTTGAGCCGGCGCTTCGGGGCAGGCTGATCGCATGCGCACGGCCTTCCTCGGCTCCTACGGATTCGGCAACCTCGGCGACGAATTGTGCCTGATCGAGGCGATGCAAAGCTTCCCCTCGACCGAGGCACATGCCTTCAGCACCGGGCCCGCCTGGACTATCCGCTGCGCTCCCGGCCTCGCGGCCTGTTTCCGAGACGGCGATGCGATGATGGAGTTCGCGCCGGAACGCGTGGTGCTCGGCGGCGGCCATGTCGGCACGGTGGAGGCCTTTGCCGCCTTCCTGCCCTGGATGGCGCGGGCGGCCGATGCGGGGGCCACGCTGCACATCCACAACATCGGCGTCTCCACATCGGCGCTGGATGACCGGATCGACGGGGCGGGATTCAGCGCGCTGCGACGCTTGACGAGCTTCACCGTGCGCGATCCCGATTCAGCGGTCGCCGTCGCATCCTGGGGCCTGCCGCTGCGGCCGGGATTGAGTCTGTTTCCCGAACGCGCGCTGATTCCCGACCGGACGATCGCCGATGCCCTGCTGCCGCGCGGCAGGCCGCTGTTGGGCATTTCCATCATTCCCTATCCGCTGATGGACCGCTGCCTGCGGCGGGACGCTGCCCGCGTGCGGGCGCTGCTGGAACCCTTCACCGGCCATGTGGTGGTGCCAATCGTCAGCACGATCCATCGCTACGCCAGCGACGAGGATGATGCCACCGGCTTCCGCCACTTCGCCGAAGCCTTCCTCGACGGCTGGGACATTGCCCTGCCGGAGATGCTCGACGTGGACTGGTGGGAAGTGAACATGACTCCGGCGCGGCTGCGCGGCGTCATCGGCCGGCTGGATACGCTGATCAGCCAGCGCAAGCACAATGTGATCCACGGTATCGGCGCCGGCGTGCGGACGATCGGGCTGCATCCGATGGACGACAACAGCGTGCCGCGCACCATGGTCGCGGTCGCGGCGAACATGCCAATCGGCAGCACCTGCATCGGGCTGCGCTCGCCGTGACAACCCTGTTCATCGGCGATTTCGGTGTCGGGCTGATGGCGGCCGAAACAGCCTTGGTCGAGGCGCTGCGCGCCATCGGCGACCCCGATGCGATCGTCGCCACGGCGTCGCCGGGCTTCACCGCGCGCTGCGTGCCGGATGTGATCTGCATCGGGCCGGATGAAGCGTCTCCACGCCGGCCGTCGCGCGTGGTGCTGACCGGCCCGATCGGCTGGCCCGCTCATGTAACGCCACTGATGACGACTTTTGCCGCGGCGTCGGCCGCCGGCGCCACGCCCGAGATCCACAATTTCTCGCTACCGTCGGGCGTCGAACGCGAGGCGACCTTTCGCATCGCGGCCGCGCTCAGCGGCCTGCGTGGCAGCATGCGCGACCATGTCACGCATTTGTCGATGATGCGGCGCGGGCTCGACTGGTTTCCGTCACTCGCCGGCTACCCCGAACGCACGATGACGGCCGATGACAGCCTGACACGCTTCCTGCCGGCAGGTCCGGCGCCAGTCGGCGTCATGCTCGACTCGTCACCTCACATGTTGACCTCCACGAGCACCCACGCCGACACGTTCAGCGCCGCCTTCGCCCTGCTGCCAGACAGGTCGGTGCTGCCGATCCCGCCATCGATGCGCCAACGGGACGATCAGGCGGTGCCGGATACCGTGCTTGCTGCCCGCCGCGCGTTGCTGGCGTTCCGCCCCGGGCAGGCGCCTCTGCTGCCCGCCCTGCTGGATGCGGATTGGTGGCTGGCCAACGCAACCCCCGCCGGGG
>JBBRWI010000277.1:0-4633 GCA_038249305.1 Acetobacterales bacterium | reverse complement strand
GCCTCACCCTACATGCTGCACTCCGCGAATCTGGGATTCGACTGGCATGCCTATGGCTGGAAGGCCTTTGTGCTGCTGGTGGAACCGCGGGGCTGGTATGGCGACGGCACCGGCCTGATCGCGCGCCATCCTTGGATCGCGCTGAGCGTGATCGGGCTGCCCTTCGCCCTGATGGCCGGCCCGGCGATGCGGCTGCTGGTCCTGGTCGTGGTCGGGCAGTTGGGGCTGTATGTCGCCTATGTGGACCTGTTGCCGACCGGCCTGTGGCGCTACGGCAACGTGCATTACTGGAAGTGGTTCATGCCCGGGCTGGCGCTGATCGCCGTGGTCGGGCTGCGCGGGCTGCGGGCCGCGCCGCGCGCCTGGGCCGGGGGCGCGGTCGTGGCGGGGTTGCTGATCCTGGCCGTGCGAATCGATGCGGTGCCGGCCGGTCCAGACCAGGCGGTGCGGGCGCTGGACCTGCCGGGGCCGTCGCCGGGCTTTGCGGAGATCTACTTCGCGCCGGTGACGATCAATGATGCCGTGGGACCGATGCGCAATATCTACGAGATGCGGTTGGTGCCTGTTGGTGCGGGTATTCGCGCGATCGGGCTGCGGCGGGATTTTGTGCTGCCGCTGGCCGATTGGCTGGGCATGGACCGTGGTCCCGCCCGGGCGTTGGCGGCGCGGACGCGGCTCGGCTGGTTCTGCTGGCTGCCGCCGTATGCTTGCAAGCGGCCGGGTGGTTAGAGCACGATCGATCCAAGTGGATCGATCTCGTGCTCTAGAAGCCGTTGAATCTAGAGCAAGAAATCGGATCAGATGATTCCATCTGATCCGATATTGCTCTAGCCGCAGCCGATCCCCTGGCGCGCCGCCCAGCGTTCGAGGACAGACGTCGACGCATAGGGCCGAAGACGGAAGGCCGGCGCCGCATCCATGCGGTTCGCCACGGCATGCAACGGTGACCATTCGGCTACCGGCATCGTGAAGCCGCCATGCCGCAGCAGCGATGCGGCGTAGGGAAAGCGCAGCGCTCTCGCCCTCGGTCACCGCATGGCCACAGCACCAGGCCGAGAAGGGCGAGGGCCAGGTCATCCGACCGCCACGCCGAAGATGGCATGGCCTGGCCGCTACAGCGCCCCGCCCTTCCGCCCTGCCATCGCCCCCAACCGCAGCCGCAACGCGTTCAGCTTGATGAACCCCTGCGCATCGAACTGGTCATAGGCCCCCTGATCATCCTCGAACGTCACATGCTTCATCGAATACAGGCTGTGCGGCGACCGCCGCCCCGTCACGATCGTATTGCCCTTGTAAAGCTTCAGCCGCACCTCGCCCGATACGCTGGCCTGGCTGTGGTCCACAAGCGTCTGGATCATCCGCCGTTCCGGGCTGAACCAGAAGCCGTTGTAGATGATCTCCGCATAGCGCGGCATCAGGCTGTCTTTGAGGTGCGCGGCCTCGCGGTCCAGCGTGATGCTTTCGATGGCGCGATGGGCGGTGTGCAGGATGGTGCCGCCCGGGGTTTCGTAGCAGCCGCGCGACTTCATGCCGACGAAGCGGTTTTCCACCAGATCAAGCCGGCCGATACCGTTCGCCTTTCCGAGCGTATTCAGCCGCGTCAGCAGCGTCGCGGGCGACAGGCGTTCGCCATTGATGCCGATCGCGTCGCCGCGTTCGAATTCCACAACGATTTCTGTCGCCACATCGGGCGCATCCTCGGGGCGGATGGTGCGCTGCCAGACCATCTCGTCGGGCGCGTCCCAGGGGTCTTCCAGGACCTTGCCTTCGCTGCTGCTGTGCAAAAGGTTGGCATCGACGCTGAAGGGGGCCTCGCCGCGCTTGTCCTTGGCGACGGGGATCTGGTGCTGCTCGGCGAAGGCGATCAGCGCGGTGCGGCTGGAAAATTCCCATTCGCGCCAGGGGGCGATGACTTTCACGTCGGGCTTGAGCGCGTAGTAGCCGACTTCGAACCGCACCTGGTCATTTCCCTTGCCGGTGGCGCCATGGGCGACGGCGTCCGCACCCACCATCTCGGCGATCTCGATCTGGCGCTTGGAAATCAGCGGGCGCGCGATCGAGGTGCCGAGCAGGTAGCAGCCCTCATACAGCGCATTCGCGCGGAACATCGGAAACACGAAGTCGGCGACGAATTCTTCCCGCAGGTCGTCGATAAAAATATTCTCGGGCTTGATCCCGAGCAGCAGCGCCTTGTCGCGGGCCGGCCCCAACTCCTCGCCCTGGCCGAGGTCGGCGGTGAAGGTCACCACCTCGCAGGCATAGGTGGTCTGGAGCCACTTCAGGATCACGCTGGTGTCGAGCCCGCCGGAATAGGCGAGCACGACTTTCTTCACATCTTTTACGCGCATGATGCCGAAATCCCCAGGGTCCAACGTCGCGCGTATGCCTCCGCGGGGCTGACCCGGCAAGCCGTGGTGTCGTCTGCCGCAGGCGAGGCCAGCCACCGCGTGGCGCCCGCCATCGCGCCGGCAGGCCAGCGGCGCGTTTTCACGGCCCCGCCAATCCGGAGAAATCCGCATCCAGCGCTGCCAGCGCGCCATCGATGCGGTTGCGGCGCGCCTGGATCCAGCCCGCCTGCTCGACCAGCGTCTGTTTCGCCGCCGCCAGCATGCGCGTCATTTCGGCCGGCTGCGGCCCGCCGGCGGTGGCGCGGTTGCGGATGATGGCCACGGGGTCGAGCGTGGCGCGGAACTCCGCCTCGCTCATCGGTAGGTCGCCGCCGGGCACCTGCATCTCCGTCAGCGTCTCGGCATAGATCCGACGCGCTTCGGCGTAGGGGAAGTCGCTCGGGCGGATATCATGCGCGCGCGCGTGGCTGACCACTTCCGAGGCGAAATGATGCCCGACG
Source organism: Acetobacterales bacterium (assembly GCA_038249305.1). Taxonomy (GTDB): domain Bacteria; phylum Pseudomonadota; class Alphaproteobacteria; order Acetobacterales; family Acetobacteraceae; genus Humitalea. Next base: position 1,785 of record JBBRWI010000277.1, on the reverse strand, counting down.
CGGAAGGGCAGCCGGTACTGCCGCATCAGCACATCCGCGATTTCCTGCGAGGCTGTCCAGTCGAGATTCAGCTCCTCCAGCGCACGCTCGGGGCTGATGGCCAGCGCGGTCAGGATACGCTCCCAGCCGGCCAGCAGCCGGGTGGCGCCGCTGACGACCGCGACATTGTCGCCGATGTTCTTCGCGTCGTTCATGCCGGGGGGGATGTTGTGCGCCTGGATGGCGCGGCCGATGCCCAGTGTCAGGACACGCGAGGCTTCGCCGCGCACGTCGTTCAGCAACCCGGGATTGCGCTTTTGCGGCATGGCACTGGAGGCATAGGTATTGCCGCCGCCTTCCCGGAGCAGAATCCAGGGACGCGGCTGGGCATACTGCACCATGATATCCTGGATGAAGGCGCCGGCATGCAAGGCGATGGCGGTGGCCAGGGCGCCAAGCTCGACCGGTAGTTCGGTCGCGGCGATCTGGGCTGCGTCATAGGCGTTGTCCACGGTGGTGGGAAAGCCGAGGTAGGCGGCCATGCGGTCGCGGTTGAGCGGCCAGCTGGTACCGTTCAGCACGGTGGTGCCCATGGGCGAGCGGTCCAGCCGGGCAAAGATCTGCCGCAGCCGTTCCGCATCGCGCTCCAGGCCCGCGACATGGCCCAGCAGGTAATGGCCGTAGCTATTGGGCTGGGCAGCGACGCCATTGGTGTAGTTCGGCACGATTGTGCCGGCATGGGTTTCCGCCAGGCGCACCATGGTCTCGGTGGTCACGCGCAGCTGCTCGGCCAGGCGCAGCAGTTCGTCGCGGATGATCGCGGCGCGGACGGTGGTCAGCATGTCCTGGCTGGAGCGGCCGGCATGCAAAAGCGTCGCCTCCACCCCTGCGGCCGCGACCAGCAGCGGTTCGAAGGTGATCACCAGCGCGGGCCGATTGCCGCCGGGGCGGTCGCCCGCCTGCAGCACCATCCGCAATCCGGCGGCGATGCGCGGCACCATCGCGCGGTCGAGCAGGCCCTCATCGGTATTGATGACGGCGCTGGCCTTGTTGATTTCACCCAGCCAGAAGAAGGGGTCACGGCGGGGGGGCGGCTGGGCCTCGGCCGGGAGAGCAGCAATGGACATCAATAATGCTCCGAAGCAGAGGGCCGTGTTTCGCATGTTCTTCTCCTTTTTCTACCGCCGGACCATGGTATCGATTGAAGATGGGACCAGGGGAAGAAACTGTTCGTCCGTCCATAAGGCTCGCGAGGGTTGGCGGCACCGGGTCCAGTGTTTGCTTTTTCCGGGCATCTTTTTCCATTCACGTGATCAGGTTTCAACGCAGGACGCGCTGACCATCGCGCTGCGCCGGCCGCCCGCTACGCCCCCGCCGGCCTGACCAGCACCGCCCGCGCCCAGAGCCCCAGGACCAGGACGACCACCCCGGCCAAGGCAAAGGCCGCGCGATACCCCGCGGCCTCGATCACCTGGCCAAAGAACAGGCTGCCGACGCTCTGCCCCAGGAACAGCGACAGGGCAAAGGCGGAAACAGCAGTCGCCCGCGCTTCCGGCAGGGCCTCGGTCGCCCGCGCCTGCAAGGTGCCGTGCAGGGTGAAGAAGGCGAGGCCCATGACCGGCTGCACCGCCGCCACCGCCCACCAGCCGGGCGCCACCGCCATCAACAGAAGCCCCAGCGCCAGGACCCCCCCGCCAGCGGCGAACATGCCTCCCTCACCCAGCCGCGCCAGCATCCGGCCGGCGATCCGCGTATAAACCAGCGACCCCAGCCCGAACCCCGCGATCGCGAGCCCCGCGCCGGAGG
>JBBRWI010000276.1:0-4642 GCA_038249305.1 Acetobacterales bacterium | reverse complement strand
TCGCGCATCGAGCACCTGACGGCGTGCACGGGTGCACGACAGCACCGCCTCATGCATCTCGTGCTCAGTGATCCTGGTCATCTCGCGCAAGTGCCGAGCCGTGACTGAAATGTCCGCGGCAGGGGCAGGCTTGGATGCATCGGCTATCAATTCTTCCACCCCGGCAAACATGGATCGAATCTCAGTCAGCGTCTGCAATGCCCGGTGCGCTCTCTCCGGCAGATCGAGTTCCTGGCTTGTGCCAAATAACCCCTCGACGAATCCTTCCACTTCCTCCCGGCGGATCCGCGCGAGCGCCTCGAGCCCCTCTCGATCCGAAGGCAGGTCAGGTCGCGCCAGCCGGAACGGAGCGCTACGGTCCTGGTGACGTGTCAGCCGGTTCCACAGGCCCAAGACCAGGGCGCCAAATAGCGTATTGACCTCATCGGGATGATCAAAAACCGGGAGCTCCCCGCCCCAAAGCGCCTTCACCATCGCTATCGGTGAGGCAGCCATGGAAGGCGACGCGATGTTGCCAAGGAAACGCGTCCGGACGGTGTGGAAGGGCACAGGACACTTGTAGCGATCGAGCATCAGCCTCACCGCATCATCGCTGGCGCCTAAGGAAGCCGCTGGAGCTTTGGCCATCCCATCCCCCCTCATTCCACACGGATCTCGCTGCACCCAACACCATCGAGGTCCGCCTACGATATTGCCAATTGCTCCCAGTCCATCACAACCACCCGCGTTCGCGGAAACCGGCGAGATCAGCGCCAGGCGGCGCGAACCATCCGCCAGCGCGATAGAAGGCTCCGAGTCTAAGCGCCGCCTCCTTATTGCCAAACGGAATGCGCAACGGCGTGTCGCCTCCTGTGACGGCCGAGCCTTCCGCGGCCTTGCCCGGCCGCTTGCGGCCAACACCCGCGCGGTCAGGTCTCGCTTGCCGCGCAACCGCCTTGTTGCGCGGCTTGGCGAGCCTGGCGCTCGGAATGCCCCCGGGCGTGGCCGGCGGGACACCGGCATCGTTGCGGTGCACTGCCCGCCGCGCTGGCACTGCGTCTTCGCCACCGCCGCTGGCAGGGGAGACGGTCGCGGCTGGTTCGCCGTCCTTTCGTGGCTCGTGCTGGTCAAGAAACGTGCGGCAGGCGCTGCCCGATGTCGTGTAGCCGCGTGGCGGCTGGAGCCCCTTCTGCCGCGCCAGACTGTCCACATAGCGCTTCATCGCCGGCGTCGGTGGCCGGTCCGCACCTTGCCCCGGCGCTAAACCACCCAGCAGCGCTGCCTCGGTGGAGCCCGCGCCCGCCTGCAGCCGGCCAATGATCCGGCTGGCCTGGGCGCAGACGGCATCGATCGCGCCCATCATCTCCTGCTGGCCGACAAGCACATCATCGAGCAGGCGCTCCATCTGCGCCGTCACTCCAGGATCGACCAGCGCCGGGTCGGCCCGTTCCAAAACCCTAAACAAGGTCAGGCCCCGCTCAGTGGGTACGATGTGCTTGCCATCCGCCCGCAGAAATTCCTGGTGCTTGAGGCCACCAATAATCTCGGCGCGGGTGGCAGGCGTCCCGATGCCCTTCGCTTCTTTCAATCGTTCCCGGAGCACCTCATCGACCACGAAACGCCAAGCGTTCTGCATGGCATCGATCAGCGTGCCTTCATTGTATCGCGGCGGCGGCCGGGTCTCCTTGCCCTCCACCAGCGCGTCATGCAGTCGTGCGGCTTCGGCATGCGTTAGAAGGGGCAACATCTGCGCGTCTTCCCCCTTTTCGTCGGCCGGTTGCCACTCGGGGAAAGCCGCTCGCCAGCCAAGCTCAATAGGCTGTCGGCCAACGGCGCGAAATTCACTGCCTTGGACGTCCATTGTCACGGTGGTTTGCTGATAGCGAAAGTCCGCCATCATGGCCGCCAGGTAGGCACGGGCGATGACATCGAATAATCGCCGCTCGTCGTTCGACAGCCGCGGCCAGACCTCGCGCAGCATCTCCACCGTGTTCACGTTGGGGATGACTGCGTGGTGACTTGCTCCCGCAAGTCCCTTGTCATGGAAACTGCCGCTGGCGTCTCTGCGGATTATGGGAGGCTGCGGGACTGGAATCGCGCTGAAGGCCCGCCCGACCTGCAATCCGGCAATGATACGAGGGACATCCCCGAGCAGGCTTTCTGGCAGATAGCGGGTCTCAGCCCGCGGATAGGTAATGATCTTCTTGCCTTGGCCGTCATAGAGTTCCTGGGCCACCTCCAAGGTCCGGGCGGCCGACCAGCCGAAGCGCGAGCCACACAACTTCTGTAGCGACGGCAGGTCGTGCAGGCGGGGTGGTCCCTGGCGCTTATTTTCGACCCTGACCGCCAGCGGCGCTTCAAACCCCTCGGCTGCAGCAGCGATGGCCTCGGCGTCCGCCTGTTTGAGGATCCGCTCTTTTGGTGCGTGGCGCAGGCGCAGTTGTCCGGCTGCGACATCGGCGGTGGCCACCACCTCAAAGTACGTCTGCGGCACAAAGTCGCGGATCTCCAACTCGCGTTTGCAGACAATGGCCATCGTCGGAGTTTTCACCCGACCGACGCCGATCACGGTGCGCGACCCGCCGGCCAGGGTGACAGTGGCGGTGCGGGTAAGCGACAAATTGTAGATCTGATCGGCCTGTCGCCGCGCGACGGCCGCAGCGTAGAGCCGGGCAAAGTCGGCATTTGGCTGCGCCCTGGCAAAGGCGTCGCGGATGGTCTGTGGGTCTTGCGCGGTGAAGATCACCCGCATCACGGCACCACGGTAATTGTAGTGCTCCAGGATCTCCTGGCCGATCAACTGGCCCTCGCGGTCGCAGTCCGTGGCCAGCCAAACGCGCCTGGCTTTTTTCAAGGCTACATGGATGGCTTGAAGCTTACTGGCCTTGTTGCCGCCAACGGCTGGCTTGGTGCCATAGAGGCCGTCTGGCCGTAGGAGAACGGAACTCCACCGCTTCCAATCAGGCACGACATCCCCGGGTTCCAGCAAATCAAACAGATGGCCCTCGGCAGGAAGGATGGAACCGTAGCGGCTGCCCACCGCCATCCGGATATCTTTTGCCTGGCTCGTCTTCTCGGTGATGACGATCTGATCGGTCATGTCCACGACGCAGTTCTATATCTGTTCCTCGCCGGGCTGACCATCTCCAAATCGAGGCAGTTCCGCTATGCGTTCGACCTGCGCACCCCTGAACCCAGCCGGTCTCGTCATCCCCTCGGACAGCACGCGTGCGCTGTCTGCCACATCGCTGATCAGCGATGACCGAAGCGAGGCGACGGAAACCAGGTCGTTTGGATTTGCTTGATGAAGCCCACGAGGTCGGAGACCAGCCCGCGCGGCCGGCTTCCGACGTACCTGCTTCCCGCCGCCGGGAACCAGGCCGCTCTCATGCACAAACCCAAGCTTGGGGGTTTCAACGCGTGGTTTGCAGTATCGACCGCCTACCAAACGCAATTACCAATTCTCTCCACTAGTCACGAGGGCCGCTTGAAGGAGTTTTGATTTACGCAACGTGCTCCTGCGCAGCAGAGCGTAGGCATTCGTAGCTAGTCTATGCTTAGAAAGACTGGATCGGAAATCAATCTCGTGGTTCTATGGGTAGGGGGAAATCTGCGGACGCCACCCGCCCCAGCCCCCCTCCCGCATCTCGACCTGCAGACCCGCTGAGAATCTTCCCCGGGCGATTCCGTAAGTAAAAAGCGGGGGGCCTCGCGCTCCCCACCGATCGCAATCCGCCACGCCGGCGCGCATCGAATTCCCATCGCTGGGAAGTCGGTCCGCCATCTGTGGCCAGCACGAGGAGACCGCATGGGCCACGACCTCGAGGAACTGCGCCGCGCGCTGATCGCAAGCTGGCCCTCGCTGCTGGAGGAACTGCTCGGCAAGCCATCGCGGCGTACCGCACGCCAATGTCGCTGGAACCGCCGAGGCAGCCTCTCCGCGGTGATGAGCGGTGCCAAGATCGGCACATGGTTCGATCATGCCGCAGGCAGCGGTGGAGGCCCCTTCGAGCTCATCGCCCGCGAGCGCGGCGGCGACTGGCGGGATGCCGCCGATTGGGCTCGGGCCTGGCTGGGCCTGCCGGCCTGGGCACCCACGGAACGCGCACCGGCACCTGTCCTGGAGATCGTGCTGGCGCCGCCAGCAAACGATGTGGATCCCGCTGACCAGCACCGCATCGCGCGCCGTGCCGCGCAGGCACAATGGGAGCATGCAGGCTCCGCCGATCCGGACCAGGCCTATCTCCGCCGCAAGGGCGTGCAGCCCTTCGGCATCCGGATGGACATGGGCGCCACGCTCATCATCCCGCTGGTCGACTTGGACGGCACCATCCACAGCATCCAGCGCATCTACGAGGATGGCACCAAGCGCTTTCTGTCTGGCGGCGCCAAGGCGGACCACTTCGCGCTGATCGGCGGGCCGCTTGAGTCGGCGCCCGCCATCCTGCTCTGCGAGGGCTGGGCCACCGGCGCCACCGCCCACGCCGCCACCGACCTGCCGGTGGTCGCGGCGATGGATGCGGGCAACCTGGTGCGCGTCGCGCCACTGATCCAGGCGCGCTTCCCGGAAGCCACCCTGGTGATCCTGGCCGACAACGACCTCAAGCCAGGCCGCGACACCAATCCGGGCGTGGCAGCCGCAACCGCCGCGGCCCGGGCCACC
>JBBRWI010000275.1:0-4668 GCA_038249305.1 Acetobacterales bacterium | reverse complement strand
GGCCAAGGTTGTGGCCCGGATTGGGCGCGCGCGGTTCCGCTGACGACAAAAGGCGCGGCCAGTCCAGCGCCTATCGCCGTGCGGCGGCGAAATACCTGGGGCATATGAATCCTCCGACAGGTCACCGTCATGGCCCGGCCTGGCGCTGCTGGCCGAAAGCGGGACTTGATCGCATTGTTTTCTTGTTCGGACAAGCCTATCTAAAGCTGATCGGTCGAGTCAACTGCTCATGTCCAAACTTCTTTCTGGCGGCCGACTGGCCGATCCCCAGCAGCGCAGCCGCGCTATGCCAGCGTGGCGACGGCGCTCGCCGCTGAAATCCTCGACGGGCGCCGCGCAGTGGGCGACATGTTGCCCACCGAGCAGGATCTGTGCGCCACCTTCGCCGTCAGCCGTTCCACCGTGCGCGAGGCGCTTCGCCGCCTTCGGGAACTTGGGCTGGTCGCCGGCGCGCAAGGGGTTGGCACGCGCGTGATCGCCGACCGGCCGCGCGGCAATTACGTCCTGGCCGTGCGCTCAGTCGCCGAGGTCATGGGCTACGCGACCCGCACCAGGCTCGACATCCGCAGCCGCGCGCGCGTGGTGGCAGATGCGGCGATGGCCGAACTGGTCGGCGGCGAGGCCGGGCGCGAATGGGTGCATGTCACCGGCCTGCGCCGGCCGACGGACCCCGCCGTGCCGCCGATTTCCTGGGTGGAACTCTACATCGACGCGGAATTCGCCGCGATCGCCGAGGATCCGGCGCTGGTGACCACCCCCGCCTATCGGATGATCGCAAGCAGGTTGGGCATTCCCGTGGCCGAGGTGATGCAGGAAATCACCGCCATCGCCCTGCCGCCACTTCAGGCGGCGGCACTGGGCCTGGCGGCAGGATCGCCGGGGCTGCTGATCCGGCGGCGCTTCCATGCGGCGGATGGCCGATTGCTGGAATCGACCATCAATACCCATGCTTCGGCAGACCGTTTCGCCTATTCGCTGCGCCTCGGCGCGCCGGAGGGCTAGGGCCCCGCCAGCGCCTCGGCCAGCGGCGCGATATCGGGCAGGCTGTCCACCTGCCACAGCATCGCCAGCGCCGTCTTTGCCCGCGCATCGCCCAGACGCGGCGCGGCGAGGTCGAGGAACTTCGTGTCCAGCGCCGCATCGGACAGCGGCTTGGACGCAGCGCCATAGGGTTCGGGCACGTAGCGGTCGATGGTGCGGCCGTCGCGCAACGTCACCTTCACCTTGGCCGCACGGATGCGCGGGTAATCGGCGTCGCATTCGGGATCGGTATGGGCATGCACCCGCGCCGCCAGCGCATGCACCGCGCCATCGGCGCGCTGTGCCGTGCCGAAGTCGGCCAGGCCGACGCGGCCGCGCAGCAGCGCGGTGGCGATGACGAAGGGCACGCTCATCTGCGCGGTTGTCATCTCGGTCCAGCCGACGCTGCCATGGGTCGTGGCGATGGCGTAGCTGCCGATGTCGATCCGGGCGATATCATCCGGCCGGAGCGCTGCCGTGGCGGCCATGTCCAGCACCGCGTCGATCGACGAATGGATGTGGCGGCAGCAGGCATGCGGCTTCATGTAGCAATTGGCCACGGCGAAGCGCGACGACGGATGGTTGTCGCCCGCGGCAAGCAGGTCCAGCGCCGCGTAATCCACATCGCCGCCGGCATAGGCGTTGAAGAAGCCTTCGCGGAATTCCAGCACGCCGCGCGGCGCCGGCAGTCCGGCTTCGGTCATCAGCGCGGCCCAGACACCTTCGCGCGCCGCATGGCCCGGATGCGTGCGCTTCACATCGCCGCCCGCCAGGAAACTGAACAGCCCGGCCGAGGAAGATGCCGCGATGCCAAAGGCATTTTCCGTGGCATCCGCATCCAAGCCCAGCAGCACGGCACCCGCCGCGGCGGCGGCAAAGGGGCCGACCGTGCCGGTGTTGTGAAAGCCGCGCCAGCGGGCGCGCGGATGGGCGGCGGCAGCGATGCGGCAGGCGGCCTCATACCCCGCGACCACCGCCGTCAGGAAGGCCGCACCACTCACATGGCGCTGTGCGCCCAGCGCCAGCGCCGCCGGCAGCACCACGCCGCCCGGATGCACCGACCCGGCGCGATAGCCATCGTCCAATTCCAGCCCATGCCCGCAGGTGCCGCCGATATAGGCAGCCGAGAGCACGTCGTATCGGCGCGACACGCCGGGTGAGGCGGTCGTGCCCGGGCTGGTGCCTGCCGCTGCCAAAGCGCGCTCGACCGACAGGGTGGCGTCCTGGGTCGCGCCGGCGATCATGGCGGCGATGGTGTCGATGCTGTGCCGGCGCGCGGCATTGCGGGCGAAGTCATCGACCTGGGCCAGGGTCAATGCGGCGGTGAATGCCGCCAACTGCCGGGTCGGGCCGGGGCCCCGGGCCGCCTCTGCCCCAGCGGCATCGCGCATCGGCATATCCATCGGTCTTCTCCCAAGCCAGTTGTCGCCTTGTACGGACAACACTAAGAAGGTGCATCGGCCCGCGCAAGCCGACAAAAAGCAGGAGGCGGCACAGGTGGACGCGACATCATCGGGGCTTCATATCGAGCGCGACGGCTTCGTCGCCACCCTGACCATCGACCGCCCGCCGCACAACCACATCGATCGGCCCCTGGTGGTCGCCCTGGCCGAGGCGCTGGAAGCCTTGGACACCGACCCCACCTGCCGCGCCGTGGTGCTGGCTGGCGCGGGCAAGCATTTCTGTGCCGGCGCGGATTTTTCGCGCGGTGAATCGGGGGGGCTGCTGTCGCCCGCCGATCAGCCCGGCCGGACGCTGTATCGTGAGGCCGCGCGGCTGATGGCGACCAGGAAACCGATCGTGGCTTCCATCCAGGGGGCAGCGATCGGCGCGGGCCTGGGCCTCGCGGTCGTCGCCGATTTCCGCATCGGCTGCGCCGAGGCCCGGTTTTCCGCCAATTTCACCAGGCTCGGATTCCATCCGGGCTTCGGCCTGTCCTTCACGCTCCCGCGCCTGATCGGGCAGCAGAAGGCGGCGTTGCTGTTCTACACGGCACGCCGGATCGGCGGCGCGGACGCCTGGCGCATGGGCCTTCTGGACGAAGTGGTGGCCCAGGATGCCGTGCTGGCAACCGCCCAGGCGCTGGCCGCCGAGATCGCCCAATCCTCACCCGCCGCCGTGCAATCGGTGCGTGAAACGCTGCGACATGGCATGGCCGACGCCTTCCTCCTCGCGACCTCCCGCGAGTTCGAGCAGCAGTGCTGGCAACGCAACATGGGCGATTTCGAAGAAGGCCGCCGCGCGATGGCCGAACGTCGCCTGCCCGACTTCAAGGGGCGCTGAGGCGTGGCGGAGGTTACCCTGCGCCAGGCACTGTTCAATCCGCGCGCCATTGCCCTGATCGGCGCCTCGGCCGATCCCGGAAAGAACACTTCCCGCGCGCAGCGCCTGCTGCACAAGGCGGGTTTCGCCGGGCTCATCATCCCCATCAATCCCGGCCGCGCCGAGGTTTTTAGTGACACCGCCTATGCGGATATCCGCGACGCCCCCGGCCCGATCGACCATGCGTTGATCATGGTGCCCGCAACGGCCGTGTTGTCCGCGATCGAGGGCTGCGTGGAGAAGGGCCTGCGTGTCGCGACCATCTACAGCGCCGGTTTCGCCGAAATGGGCGATGCCGGGCGCGACCTGCAGCATCGCGTGGTCGCGGCCGCACGTGCCGGGGGCCTGCGGCTGATCGGACCGAATTGCCTCGGCCTCGTGAACGTCACCGATGGCGTGCCCATCACCAACAACGCGGCGGTGGAGGCCGAAACCCTGCACCCCGGCCCGCTCGGGCTGGTGTCGCAAAGCGGCAGCATGATGGGCGCGTTGCTGTCACGCGCTGGCGCGCGTGGCCTGGCCTTCGCAAAAATCGTCTCGGTCGGCAATGAATGCGACCTCGGCGTGGGCGAGTTGGCCGAATTGATCGTCGAGGACGACGCGACCAGACTGCTCCTGCTGTTCCTGGAAACCTTCCGCGACGCGCCCGCCTTGGCGCGGGCCGCACGGCGCGCGCATGTGCTGGGCAAGCCGGTGATCGCCTACAAGCTTGGCCGGTCCGAACTCGGGCGGCAGATCGCCGTATCCCATACCGGCGCGCTGGTCGGCGGCGACGCGCTGGCCGAAGCCTTCTTCCGCGAACATGGCATCCTGCGCGTGGACACGCTGGATGGGCTGGTCGAACTGCCCCGCTTGGTCCTGGGCCGCGGCCCGCCGCGCGGGCGCCGCGTCGCGGTGCTGACCGGCACCGGTGGCGGGGCTGCGATGGTGGTGGACCGGCTGGGCAGCCTCGGCATCGAGGTGGTGCCGCCAACGCCCGCCCTCAGGCAAGCCCATGCGCTATCGGACTCACCGCTGATCGACCTGCCGATGGGCGGCGCCCCGGGTGAATATGCACGGGTGTTTCGTGACCTGGTGGCGTCCGACCACTGCGATGTGGTGGTGGGTGTGCTGGGTTCCACGTCGCGCCTGCGTCCGGGGCAGGTGAACGAGAATATCCTGTCGGTCTATGATGGCAGCAAGCCCATTGCGGTGTTCTGCGCGCCGCAGGCTGACGAGGCGCTGCGGATCAGCGACGACGCCGGCGTTGCCGCCTTTCGCAGTCCGGAAACCTGCGCCGATGCGTTGCACGCCTATCTGACCTGGCGCGCGCCGCGCGTGGCACCG
>JBBRWI010000274.1:0-4669 GCA_038249305.1 Acetobacterales bacterium | reverse complement strand
GAAGGTGGACGCGCTTATGATGCCCAGGCCGTCCTCGGTCTGGACAACAACCGCACGCGGGGCGGATGTCGCGAAGAGCGTCTTGCCGACGCCCGCCACGCCATAGGTGAGCAGCCGGGGCGGACGCGGATCGCCACCGCGCCGCAGGGATTCGAGGGAAACGGCCATCACACCACCGCCTTGGCGGCGCGGGGCTTGGCCTTCACGACGTCCACCGCGATGTCGCCGCCGGCGCGCGCCACCGCCTCGGCAAAGGCGTCCAGCGTGGGCTCAAAGGCTGCGACATCCTTGGCGCGCGCCATGGCATCGCCATCGAGCGGGATGGTCACGTGGATACGGAGTTCATGCGCCATCACGCGGCATCCTTCGGTTCGAGGGTGTAGGAGGGGCGGCCGGTGGCGACGGTGCGCGCCGGCTCGAACACGGCGCGGATGCGCGGCGGCCAGGCCGTGAAGCGGCTTTCCGGCACGCGGATCTCGGTGGTGACGTAGTCCGCGGGGTCCTCGCCCCACGACACGATGGTCGCGACGGCCGCGGCCAGCTTGGGTTGGTCCCACGCCGCCTTCTTCGGGAGGTCGGCGATGACCGCGAAGGCATCATCCGCGATGCGGACGCGGCCGGTGTCCTTGCCCTCGGCGCGACGCGCCACGGCGGCGGGACCGCCATAGCGGGCATGCAGCGCGTCATGCAGCAGGTCGGCGAGGTGCTTGGCGTCGGCCTTCAGCGCCCCGACCTCTTCCAGCAGCAGCGCCAGATGATCGACGGGCAGGCGGGCGGCCTGCGCGGCGTCCATCTCGCGCAGCTGCGCCAGAGTGGTTCGGTTGGTCATGGTGGTCCCGTTCAACGAGGAGGTGCCTGGCTGGGTGGGCGATGCAGGCGGCCAGGCGGGCGCGGGCATCGGCATGGGAAGGACGCTCATCGAATGGTCGCCAGCTCGACGGCCCAGAGCAGCGCGATGAAGCCACCCGCCAGCAGCACGCCGCCAAGCAGCGCGCGCAGCGCCTCGCCAATCCGGTGCCAGGTCATGCGGCGCTCCGCGCGATGGCGTCTGCGGGTGGCAGCGGCCCCTGCTCGATGGCTTGGCGGCCTTCGGTCCGTGCGGCATCGGTGTCCGCATCGGCCCGCGCGCTGCGCCCGACGATCTCCAGCCAGACATGCAGGGGCAGCACCACGAAGGGCGAGGTGCGGTCACGCCAGAGGAACAGCGCGTCATTCCCGCCCAGCCAGCGCTCCAGCGTGCGGAAGCCATCACCGTCGCCGCGCGCCTTGACCTCGGCCTTCACCGGCTCGGCGCCACGGACATAGAGATCCACGTCGGCGCCGTTGCCGCGGTACCGGACGGCGCCGGAGAGCGGGACACGCTCGGCGCGCAGGCCGCATTTCGTGTGGATGTCGACGATGGCGCGCTCGCGGCGCAGGCCCTTGTCGCGGGATGGCTTGCCCATGCGGATGGCCCTTACGGAACAGATCGTGGGGAGGGAGCGAGGCGCTTGGGGCTGCCCGCGAATGCCCGCCGAGGCGCCGGCGATGATTTCGCTCTCGGCCGGACCTCGATCAGGTAGGAGATGTCGTTCGCGGCATTTCGCCGCTGCATGAGGTGAGCCTCGCCGGCTTCGGCCATTGCCCAAGCGCGACAGGCCACACGCTGCAACTCCTGGCGCTCTGCCTCTGGCAGGTTGCTCGAATCCGGTGAGATCGCCGTCGTCAGGTGGCCGCGGCAGTATGCCACCCGCGCACCAGGCTCTGCCGCTTCAAACCAGGCGATGAGGTCCGCCTCAGTGACGAGACACTGCGTGGTCACGACCTGCGCAAAGACGATGCCGCTCATGGCCGGGCGCCCCGCACTGGCTCGACGGCGGCCACGCCGCAGCCGGAGTTGGCAGCGCGGCCGCTCTGGACCGATCGCGCCTCGAAGGCGTCGACGTCCTCCAGCCGATACAGCACGCGGCCACCCACTTTGAGGTAGCAGGGCCCCTGACCGAGCCAGCGCCAGCGCTCCAATGTGCGAGGGCTCACGTTCCAGCGACGGGCCAGAAGCACCTGGTTCAGGTGTACGATAGGATTTTTGCTCACGGGAACCTCCTTCTGGACGCCCTATTGCTGGCGTCCTCCTCCAATCGCGCGATGAAGGTCAGAACCTTGTCGGCGGTCGCGAGGCTTGGTGATCGCCCACGACGCAAATGCGTGATGAAACTTGGGTCTCCGACCGCTTCTCGGCCAAAATCAGTCGCTTTCATGCGGGAGGCCTTAAGGAAAGCCTCAACCTGAGCGATGAATTGTTCGGTATATGTTCTCATGGGTGACGATAGGAATGACGATCAATCGCCTCTTGGTCAAACAGTTAAAATAGGCTATTCCCTATCTCTGCATCACCAAGGAGTTAGCCGCCATGGAGCTCGATCCGACCCGGCTGAACGTCATGAAGCTCATCCAGGATTCAGGCAGCGACCTGAAAAATGCGTCCATCGCGATCGGGCGGAACGCAGCCTACCTGCATCAATACCTCTATCGGGGAACGCCCAGGGTTCTGCCGGAAGATGCGCGCGAAGCGCTCGCCGCCCATCTCGGGGTGGACGATGACAGCCTCCGCGCCCCAGGGACCGTTGAGCCAAAGCCTGTCGAGGTTGTGCCGAACGGCGGCACGGCGGCCACGCAACGACGGCGTGCACGCCGGTTGCTGGAAGGCTTCGCCGCGGTGGACGAACTGGATGTTCGCGCTTCGGCAGGGGCCGGCGCGATCTTCGACGGGGTAGAGGAGAGCCGCGCGACCTGGTTGTTTCCCGACTCGGTGATCCGTCACGAGTTTCGGGCTCGGCCGGAGGATCTGCGGATCATCACGATCGACGGGGATTCGATGGAACCGCTTCTCTCTTCGGGCGATCGGATCTTGATCGACACGAGCCAGCGCGTCCCGGTGCCGCCCGGGATCTTCGTGATTTGGGACGGCATGGGCATCGTAGCTAAGCGGGTGGAGCACGTTCCGAATTCGGAGCCGGCCACCATCGTGATCAAGTCAGTGAACCCGGACTACCAGACCTATGAGCGTGGCGCTGAGGAAGTGAACATCATCGGCCGGGTGATCTGGTCGGCGCGGCGGCTATGACGCAAGACGTGTCAGGAATTCGCGCATGACCAGCGAAGAGACCCTGCGGCAGAAGCTCCGCAAGATCGAAGCACTGTTTGCCGGCGCCGGCAGTTCCGGGGAAAAGGCCGCGGCTGACGCTGCGGCCCAGCGCATTCGTACCCGCCTGCGCGAGGCGCAATCCAAAACCGAGCCGGAGGACATCAAGGTCACGGTTCCCGACATCTGGTCGCAAAAGCTGTTCATTGCGCTAAGCCGGCGATACGGGCTCAAGCCCTTTCGGTATCGGCGCATGCACCGCCAGACACTCATCGTGCGAGCGCCCCGGCCCTTTGTGGAGGCGGTGCTCTGGCCGGAGTTTCAGCAATTGAGCAGTGCTCTGACCGCATACATCGCCGAAATCACCGATCGGATGATTCGTGATGAAATCCATGGCGATCCGACGGATGCCGACGAACTCGACGAACCGAAGCGGATTGGTCGATGAGGTGGCTGCTGCTCGGCGCAGCCGTCATGGCGACATTAGCCAGCGCCGCGGATGCGCAGACCTCCGTCGTCGGCATGGTCAGTGTTATCGACGGCGACACCATCGAAATTCGAGGTCAGCGAATTCGCCTGTTCGGGGTTGATGCACCAGAGAGCCGTCAGATTTGTGTCGATGCCGCGGGCAGAGAGTGGCGCTGCGGCCAGCGCGCGGCCCTGGAACTCGCTGACATGGTTGGTGGGGCGACAGTCCATTGTGAGGAGCGCGACCGGGATCGTTACCGACGCATCGTGGCCGTATGCCGCAAGGGAAGCCAGGATCTCGGGTGGTGGATGGCGGGACACGGTTGGGCCGTCGCATCACAGCGCTACAGCCTCGACTATGTTCATGACGAGGAGTTCGCGCGCCGGGCGCATCTCGGGATTTGGTCAAGTCAGTTCGAAATGCCGTGGGACTGGCGGGCAGGTCGACGTGGGCGGTAGCGCGATGACCTGGAGCAATTGTCAGCACCTGGGAGAGGCGAATCCCATCGGCGAGCGAAGCGTGACAGGCCACCGCCAATCGCTGAAACTACGAGAAATGAGGAGCATCGATCCCTTTGCAGCGCACAACTTGGTAGGGTCTTTCACTTGGTGAGACCAGGAATGCTCGAAAACCCGCGGGTAAAGGCGTGGCTGGACGGGATCGAGCCGGCATGGACGCTTTTGGATCAGGACAGCTTCCCCGCTTTGCGTCGGCCGCCTGAGTCACCTGGTAGCGTGATACGGCTGGCCAGGGATCTGGCCGCGGATGAGATCGGGCAATCTATCGTCGCATCGCGAATGGCGATCCTGCTTCGATCAGCCATAGAGGCGCCCGGCCTGAAGCTCACGGCGACGGGCAATCTGTCGCGCGGTGTCGTGGCTGAGATGATCGACCGTTTCGAATGGCCGGACTTCGGGAAGGAGAAGGCCTTCCGCTTTAACAAGGTCGTCAACGAGCACGACTTCTTTCCGCTCCTGTTCATTCGGCAAATCGCCGAAGCCATGCGCTTCCTGCGAAAGTCAAAAGGCCATGTCAGGGCCTCGCCGCTTGGCCGGGCGGCGCTCGACGACGTGAACCTG
>JBBRWI010000273.1:0-4692 GCA_038249305.1 Acetobacterales bacterium | reverse complement strand
TGCAGCCGACCGGCGATCAACTCAGCCACCGTGACGGCGGCCTGGAGATCCTCGAGGCGGGAACCAAGCTTTCGAGCGCTGTCAGCCCCGAGTGCCATTGTGGCCTTGAGGCGATCCGCACAGAGCTTAGCGAGCTTCTTCGAGGCGAAGGATGAATCCACGAGTCGGAAAATTCAAGATTGATGAACCTATTGGGCATGATTTTGTCCCGTTTGGTCAAGATGGAGGTTTGCCCCATGGCCCAAATCCTTGGGCCAACTCATCCAACACCGTCACAGCATCTCCGAGGAGGCGCCTAACCTCGGCGATCTGCCTGCCTCGCGATGAACGCTCCCGTCCCGTGAGCTTGAGGACCGCGGCAAGTACGGCGTCGGAGCATGCCATGAGCAAGATGAGATGTTCACCACTCGGCCCCCGCCTTCCACTGATCCATCCCTTCACCGCGCGCTCGCTCGCCCGCGTCCAGCGCATGATATCCTTTGCGGACCGGCCAGTGGCTGCGATCTCGCTTCGCAGCGCATTGCCGATCTCGCGCGCGTAGCACTCGGGCGCCTCCTTTGCTGTGTCTAAGAAGGGCAACTTGTTGCCCTTCGAGTGCAACTGATTGCCCTTCTTTGTCCCCACAACACGGTTCGCCCTTGCTATTATAGGGACGAAATTGCAGCGCGGTCCGAATTGTCGCGCAGCTGCTGCTTCTCAGCAGGATCAGCGGGGTCCCTACGCGGAGCGACTTATGATGAGGGGGACGCAGTGTGGTGCACCAACCCGTCATGCTTGCTGCTCCGCACAGTCTTCAGCCAACGCGCCGCGCCGCGCAGTATCTCCGCATGTCGACCGAGCATCAGCAGTATTCCACCGAAAACCAGGCTGACCGCATCGTGGACTATGCCGACCGTCACGGCATCGAGATCGTCCGCACCTACGCCGACGAGGGCAAGAGCGGGCTGAACATCGGCGGCCGCCAGGGGCTGCAGCGCCTGCTTGATGACGTGCGCAAGCGGACGGTCGATTTCGAACTCATCCTCGTCTATGACGTCAGCCGGTGGGGTCGCTTCCAGGACGCTGACGAGGCTGCCTACTACGAGTTTCAATGCAAGCAGGCCGACATCAAGGTCATCTACTGCGCGGAGCAGTTCGACAATGACGGCTCCCCGGTCGCCACCATCGTCAAGGGCGTCAAGCGCGCCATGGCCGGGGAATACAGCCGCGAACTCTCCGCCAAGGTCTTTGCGGGGCAATGCCGGCTCATCGAACTCGGCTTTCGTCAGGGCGGCCCGGCAGGTTTCGGGCTACGCCGCAGCCTTCTCGACCAGTCTGGCGCCGTCAAGGCGGAGTTAAAGCGCGGCGAGCACAAGAGCTTGCAAACCGACCGTGTGATCCTGCGCCCTGGCCCGGCACAGGAAGTCGACATCGTCCGGCGCATCTACTGCTGGTTCGTCGAAGATGGCCACAACGAGGCGACGATCGCGCGCCGACTCAACGATGACGGCATCGCCACCGATCTTGGACGCCCGTGGACACGCGGCACGGTGCACCAGATCCTGACCAATGAGAAATACATCGGCGGTAATGTCTACAACCGCCTGTCCTTCAAGCTGAAGCAGCGCCGCGTGGTCAATTCGCCGGAGCGCTGGGTGCGAAAGCCGGGCGCGTTCGAGGCCATTGTGCCGACGGATGTGTTTTTCACTGCGCAGGGCATCGTCCGCGCCCGCGCCCGGCGTGACACGGACGACGAACTGCTCACCCGCTTGCGGGAACTGCATCAGGCACGCGGCTATCTCTCCGGGATCCTCATCGACGAGACGGAGGGCATGGCGTCCTCCACCAGCTATGCGCATCGGTTCGGCAGCCTCATCCGGGCCTACAGCCTGGTCGGCTTCACGCCCGACCGCGATTACCACTATGTCGAGATTAACCGCTTCCTGCGCCGGCTGCACCCGGAGATCATCCAACGCACCGAGGCGGCGATGCTGTCACTCGGTGCGCGCATTGAGAGGGATTGCGCGACCGACCTGCTGCGCGTGAATGGCGAGTTCAGCCTCTCGCTGATCTTGGCGCGATGCCAGGCTGGTGCAGGGGGGCGGCGGCGCTGGAAGCTTCGCCTCGATACCGGCCTGTGTCCCGACATCACGGTCGCGCTGCGGCTCAATGACACCAACGATGGGCCGCTCGACTATTACCTCCTGCCCTGGATGGATCTCGCCGTCGGGCAGCTCAACCTCAGCGAGGTCAATGGCGTCCATCTCGACGGCTATCGGTTCGACGACCTCGAGCCGCTCTACCGGATGGCGGAACACGTGCCGATCAGGCGCGCCGCATGAGCGAGCATCCGCGGCTATTGGCAGGACAGAGCGGGCCAGACCAGCCCGAGAGCGCTGGCGTCGTAGAGGATGTGCCGCTCGAACGGATCGAGATCCTGAACCCACGGGAGAGGAAGCAGAAGGTCTTCCAGGAAATGGTCGCCTCGATCAGGGCGCTCGGCCTGAAGAAGCCGATCACGGTCATCCGGCGTGGTGAGGCGCCAGACGAGAGCTATCTGCTGGTCTGCGGCCAGGGGCGCGTCGAAGCGTTTCGTGTGCTCGGTCAGACGGTGATCCCCGCCATCGTCCTCGATGCCTCCGAGGAGGATGCGTTCGTGCGCAGCCTGGTGGAAAACATTGCCCGTCGCTCGCCCCGTACCGTCGAGCAGTTGGAGACGATCCGGACGCTGCATCAGCGTGGTTACGAGCCTGCGGTCATCGCGCGGAAGACCGCGCTCGACGTGACCTGGATCAAGGGCGTCCTGACGCTGCTCGAACGGGGGGAGGAAAGGCTGCTGACGGCTGTCGAGGACAACAGGATCCCGATCACGACGGCGATCGCGATCGCCAATAGCGACGACACGGCCATGCAGGACGTCCTGCAAAGCGCCTATGAGAGCGGGGTCCTGCGTGGCCGAAAGCTGCTGGCGGCGCGTCGCGTGATCGAGAACCGCAACATGCTCGGCAAGGGTTATGGCAGGCGGACCAGCAGGACGGCCCCGTCGAAGACGATCAGCGCAACGAGCCTCGTGCGCGCCTACAACAAAGAGGTCGAGCGTCAGAAGCATCTGATCCGCAAGGCCGACCTGGTCGATCAGCGGCTGGCCTTCGTGGCGGCGGCGCTGACGAGCCTCTTGCAAGAGGAGCATTTCGGTGACCTGCTGCGCGCGGAAGGTCTCTCGACCTTGCCGCGGACGATCGACGATCTGGTTCGCGGGGGCCTCAAGTGACTGTCCTGCCTGAGGCCTTCGACCGGCAAGTGTTGTACGTCGCCTTCGATCGCCTGCTGCCGTCGCGGGCTCAGTCGAAGGACATGGTGCGAACCCGGAAGTTCGTTCAGATCCGTGTGTCGATGGCCGAGATCGGGCTGATCGAACCGCTGTCGGTGACGCGGGCCGACCCGAAGACCGGCCTCTATATCTTGCTCGATGGCCATTTGCGCCTGCTGGCAGCAAAGGAGCTTGGCTGGACGGCCATCGCCTGCCTGTGCGCGCGGGATGACGAGGGCTACACGTACAACAAGCGGGTGAACCGCCTCTCGACGGTGCAGGAGCACTACATGATCCTCCGCGCGCTGGAGCGGGGCGTCGCGGAGGCGCGGCTGGCGCGGGCTCTCGACCTCGACATCGTGTCGATTCGCCGCAAGCGCGACCTGCTGGATGGCATCTGCCCGGAGGCGGTGGATCTGCTGCGGGAGGCGCATTTCAATCATGAAGTGATTCGGCATTTGCGTAAGATGAAGCCGGCGCGGCAGGTCGAGTGTGCGGAGCTGATGGTGAGCGTGAATAATTACTCCTCCAGCTATGCCGGCGCGCTAATGGCGGCGACCCCGTCGGCGCAGCTTGTCGAGCCAGAGAAGCCGAAGAAGATGCTCGGGCTGAGCATCGAGCAGATGGCTCGGATGGAGCAGGAGATGTCGCTCGTGCAGTCGCGCTTCAAGGCGGTGGAGCAGTCTTACAATCGAAATGTGATGAATATGGTTCTGGCTCGCGGCTACATCGCCAAGCTGCTGGCGAATGAGGCGGTGGCGAGTTGGTTGCGGCGACATCAGCCGGAGGTGCATGACGAGTTTCGCGTCATCGTCGCCGCTGCTTCGCTGGACGATACGCCCGCACTGACCTGACCTGCCGGTGGGCGGGATGGGATGGGAGGCGACGCAAGCAGCCTCGCCTCTGGCCTACAGTCGAGATTACGTTCTGGTACGACTGGGGACCCGGACCCATCAAGCGCGGGGACCGCCGGAGACGCTGCACGAGGGGCAGATCGATGGCGGTGGTGGGGATGGCGGCGAACCCGTCTGGAGCCCACCAGGCCGGCCGTCATAGGGCCGGCCATATGTTGTCCCAGCATGCCGGGAGGAGAGGCGGAGGGGGCGTGTTATCGGGGGACGCGTCCCCTCCCTGCTTGGGTGTTCTTCGGGCACAAAGCTTCAGGGGACCCGGCGCTTCATCACCCCCACCGACAGCGTCGCCGCCGCCAGATCGAACGTCGCGCCCGAGATATTCCGCGCCATCACGCGTATCGTGTTGTTGGACCACACCGCGGCATGGATTTCGATGAACCGCGTCGAAGACACCAGCGACGCCTGCGCCAGATCGCCCGCCCGTGCCCCGCTCACCGTGACGTCGATCAGCGCGGTCGCCCCCGGCGCCAGGCTCGGCAGATCCCAGGA
>JBBRWI010000272.1:0-4710 GCA_038249305.1 Acetobacterales bacterium | reverse complement strand
GGTGGAACAGGGCGGTGTCGTCGGGCACCAGGTCGGCGTCGTCGAGCGCGGTGGGCGCTGCGTCCGGCAGGCCGCGCAGGCCCGCGCCATCAAGCACCCGCAAGCCCCAGCGCGCGGCCGTCGCGCGCAGCAGATGGGTCTTGCCGCTGCCCGGCGGCCCGGACAGGGCAAGGCGCCCCAGCGGCCAGCGCCCGGGGTCGGCGAACCAGGCGCGGGCCTCGGCGTTGCTGTCGTCGGGCAGGAAGGTGGCGGCGGAGAAATCCTCAGCGACCGGTAGCGGCAGCGCCAGTTGCCGGGCCGTCACGATCCCGTCCGCGGCGGGTCCAGGTACAGCGGACTGGCAAGGTAGCGGCGCAGCCAGTAGCGCGCCAGCACCCCGATCGCTGCCGCCATCGGCACCGCCAGCAGCACGCCCAGGAAGCCGAAGGCGACGCCGCCGGCGAACAGGGCGAAAATCACCCAGACCGCGTGCAATTCGACCCGGTCGCCCAGCAGCCGGGGATAGATGACGTAGCCCTCGATGAACTGGCCGACCGCGAAGACCAGCACGACCAGCCCCAGCCCCTGCATCGTGCCCCATTGCCCCGCCGCCAGCAGCAGCGCCGCGGCGAAGCCGGTGATGGTGCCGACATAGGGGATGAAGGACAGCACCCCGGCCAGCAGTCCGATCAGCAGCCCCAGTTCCAGCCCGATCAGCGACAGCCCGACCGCGTAGAGCACGCCCAGCGCCGCACAGCACAGCAACTGCCCGCGCAGCCATGCCGCCAGCACCCGGTCGGTGTCCAGCGCCAACCGCCGCAGCACCCCGGCGGAGCGGCGCGGCATCCAGGACTCGATCCGCATGATCATGAACGGCCAGTCCCGCAGCAGATAGAAGGCGCAGACCGGCGTCACGATCAGCCAGGTGAAGACGCTGAACAGCGCGATCCCGCCGCCCAGCAGCCGCGCCGCACCGGTGCCGAGGTAGGACAGGATGATCCCCACCTGGCTGACCGCGAGCTCGCGCAGCCGCGCATCCACCAGTTCGGGCCCCAACTGTTCCTCAAGCGCGATCAGCGCGTCCCGCAGTTGCGCGCCGATCGCCGCGACATAGGCCGGCAGCCGCAGCAGCAGGATGCCAATCTGCGACAGCAGCAGCGGATAGAGCAGCACCACGGCCAGCAGCATGAAGGCTGTCAGCACCAGCAGCAGCAGGAAGGACGCAAAGCCGCGCGGCACCCCGAGCCGGCCGAGCCGCGTGGTCGGCGGGTCGAGGAAATAGGCGACCACCGCCGCCAGCACGAAGGGTGTCAGGATCGCCGAGAACAGCCAGACCGAGAACATCAGCGTCGCGAGCAGGCCGAAGATCAGCC
The DNA here is from genome assembly GCA_038249305.1 of Acetobacterales bacterium. GTDB lineage: Bacteria > Pseudomonadota > Alphaproteobacteria > Acetobacterales > Acetobacteraceae > Humitalea. The sequence goes on along the minus strand of JBBRWI010000272.1, from coordinate 3,358 downwards.
CCAGGCGCTGGGCGCGGGTCGCACCGGCGCGGAGCGGGGGCGGCGGCGTGGTGCGCGGTGGTTCGGGCGCGCGTGGATCTGGCGCCGGGGCTGCCCGCGACGCCACCGCCACGGCCCGCCCCTCCGCCGGGGTCAGCAGGGGGCTGCCCGGCGCGCTCATGGCGTCTGCCTCATTTGCGCCTCATTTCCGCCTTCGTGCGGCGCCGACCACATAGGCGGCACCGGACGCGACGGTCGTCGCCGCCACGATCCAGACCAGCGCCTGCGTGACCATCGCCGAGGGCAGGCCGTAGGCTGCCATCGACAGCGCCGAGGCCACCAGCGCGATCTGCGCCACGGTATTGGCCTTCGACAGCAGGATCGGCTTGATCTGCGGTCGCGCGCCTGCCCAGGTCAGCACCAGAACACCCCCCACGATCAGCACGTCACGGAACACCACCAGGATCGCCAGCCAGTCCGGCAGGGCGCCGGTCAGCGCCAGGGTGATATACATCGACACCAACAATGACTTATCCGCCAATGGATCAAGCACCGCGCCCACCGCCGACCGCGTGCGGCGCACCCGCGCCAGCCAGCCGTCGATCCCGTCCGAGATCCCGGCCGCGACGAACAGCAGGAAGGCCGCGGCATGCTCCTGTTTCAGCATCAGCCAGACCGTCGCCGGCACGGCGCAGAGCCGGGCGAGGGTGATCAGGTTCGGCAGGGTGAACAGCCCCGCCTCCTCGATATCCTCCGGCTTTTTGTCAGATGCGTCCGGCAAGGCCGACGCGCCATCCCTCGCCAGGCCGCGCGCCGGCGGCGAGCCTGAGGCCGGACGCCATCAGGTCGGTCGTCGCCTGCTGCGGGGGTGCCCGCAGCCCCAGGCGCAACCGGGCCTGGTCGGTCGAGATTGCCAGCACATCGACCTGCGCCACCGCGCTGGAGGCGAGCAGCCGCCGTCGCACATCCAGCCATTCCGCCAAGCTGGCATAGCGCGCGGTCACCTCCAGAAAGGTTGCCGGAATCTGCGGCCCGGCTGCCCCGCGCGGTGCCGGATCGGACAGCGGCGCCGCCACGCTGCGGCCGGCAAAGGCCTGCACCCGTTCGGCGTTGAAGTTCACCGTCAGCCGGCCGGTGTAGGTAGTGCGGGTGGTGCGCTCCTGCTCCACCACCACGCTGTCCACCAATCCCTCGATCTGGCGGTCGGTGGCGGCGGGCAGGCCCAGCTCGGCCGCCAGCCGGGCCCAGGCGTTGCGCTGGGCGATGATCCGACCCTGTTCGCGGGCGGCGACGGCGTCCTCTGCCGTGACCTCGGCGACCACGCCGCGCTGGCTGAAGCCGCCAGGGGCAGCCTCCGCCTCCGGCGCGGCCAGCGGCGGCAGCGCCTGCGCCAGGGCCAGCCCTGGCATCGCGAGCAACCCGGCCGCCACTGTCGCGGCGGTTGCGAGCCCGCGCCTGATGTGATCCATCTGCCGTCCCTGTTGCATGCCGCCTGTCCTACCCGATCGGACCCTTCGATGAACAGCCTGACCTATCGCGATGCAGGTGTGGATATCGCGGCGGGCGACGCGCTGGTCGAGAAGATCAAGCCGCTCGCGAAAGCCACCAACCGGCCCGGCACCATGGGGGGCCTGGGCGGTTTTGGCGCGCTGTTCGACCTCAAGGCCGCGGGGTTCACCGATCCCGTGCTGGTGAGCAGCACCGATGGGGTCGGCACCAAGCTGCGGCTGGCGATCGAGGCCGGCCTGCACGGCACCGTCGGCATCGACCTTGTGGCCATGTGTGTGAACGACCTTGTCGTGCAGGGGGCGGAGCCGCTGTTCTTCCTCGATTACTTCGCCACCGGCGCGCTGGATGTGGCGGCAGCGGCCGAGGTCGTCTCGGGCATCGCCGAGGGCTGCCGCCAGGCCGGCTGCGCCCTGGTCGGCGGTGAAACGGCCGAGATGCCGGGGATGTACCAGGCGGGCGACTATGACCTGGCCGGGTTCTCGGTCGGGGCCGCCGAGCGCACGGCGCTGCTGCCGCGCGGCGATGTCGGGCCGGGCGATGTGGTGCTGGGGCTGGCGAGTTCGGGGGTGCATTCCAACGGGTTTTCGCTGGTGCGGCGGGTGATCGCGGCGAGCGGCCTCGCACTGGCCGACCCCGCCCCCTTTGCCCCGGGCACGGCCCTGGGGGCGGCGCTGCTGGTGCCGACGCGGATCTACGTGCGTTCGCTGCTGGCGCTGCATCGCGCGGGGCTGCTCAAGGCCGCCGCCCATATCACCGGCGGCGGGCTGGCCGGCAACCTGCCACGCGTGCTGCCCGCAGGCGCCCTGGCGGTGCTCGACGCCGCCTGGCCGATCCCGCCGGTGTTCGGCTGGCTGGCGCGCGCCGGTGGCGTCGCGGGGGCGGAGATGCTGCGCGTGTTCAACTGCGGCATCGGCATGGCCGTGGTGGTCGGGGCGGGCGATGTCGAAGCCGCCACCATGCTGTTGACCGAAGCCGGTGAGGGCGTGCATCGCCTCGGCCGGATAGAGGCCGGCAGCGGTGCGGCCGCCGTGCGCTTCGACGGCGCCGCGGGCTTCGGCACGTGACCAGGGCCCGTGTCGCCGTGCTGGTCAGCGGGCGCGGCAGCAATATGGCGGCCTTGCTGGCTGCCGCCGCCGACCCGTCCTATCCGGCCGAGATCGCGCTGGTGCTGTCCAACCGGGCCGATGCCGCGGGGCTGGCCATCGCCACCGCCGCCGGCGTGCCGGTCGCGGTGGTGCCAAGCCAGGGCCGCGACCGCGCGGGGTTCGAGGCCGCGATGCAGGCGGTGCTCGATGCCCATGGCATCGGCATCATCGCCCTGGCGGGGTTCATGCGCGTGCTGACGCCGGGCTTCGTGGCGGCGTGGGAGGGGCGGATGATCAATATCCACCCGTCGCTGCTGCCGGCCTTCCCGGGGCTCGACACCCATGCCCGGGCGCTGGCCCGAGGGGTGCGGCTGCATGGCTGCACCGTGCATCTGGTCACCCCCGGCGTCGATGAAGGCCCGATCCTGGCCCAGGCCGCGGTGCCCGTGCTGCCTGGCGACACCGAGGCGACCTTGGCTGCCCGTGTGCTGACCGAGGAACACCGCCTCTATCCGGCGGCGCTGGCCCGGCTGGCGGCGGGGCGCGCGGTGGTCGATGCCCCGGCTGCGATCGGCAGCCTGGCGAACCCCCTTGCGACCGGAGCCGCCGGCGTCTACCCCCGCGGCGAAGCCTTCATCGGAGACACGGCCATGGCCGAACAGTCGCATCCCGTCGAATTCGTCGAAGTCCGCTCGCAGGACATCCTGGAGAACCGGGCCGCGGGCTGGGACTCCTTCAACAAGGCCGCGACCTACGCCATTGCCGCGATCGCGGCGCTGCTGGTG
>JBBRWI010000271.1:0-4734 GCA_038249305.1 Acetobacterales bacterium | reverse complement strand
TCCGGCGTCCGGAGCATCGGGCGCGGGTGGCGGCAGCGCTGTCGCGGGGCGTGATCGCCTATCTCGCGGCAACGCCCGGGGCCTTCGGCGCGGGTTGACGTCAGACGATCGCGTTCCGACCCATCTCCAGGAATTTTTCCCGGCGCCGCGCTTTCAACGTCGCGCCGTCCTGGCCCAGCAGCGGCGCCAGCGCGGTCCAGATGGCATCACCGATCGCCACCAGCGCTGCGGCCGGGTCGCGGTGCGCGCCGCCCAACGGTTCGCCGACCACCGCATCGACCAGTTCCAGCCGTTTCAGATCCTCGGCGGTCAGGCGCAGCGCCTCGGCCGCGGTGGGGGCCAAGGCGGCATCGCGCCACAGGATCGAGGCGCAGCCTTCCGGCGAGATCACCGCGTAGATGGCGTGCTCCAGCATCAGCACGCGGTCGGCGGCGGCCAGCGCGATGGCGCCGCCCGATCCACCTTCGCCGATGATCGTCGCCACGAAGGGCACGGGGGCGTCGAGCCCGGCCTCGATCGCCCGGGCGATCGCCTCGGCCTGGCCACGCGCTTCGGCGTCGATGCCGGGAAAGGCGCCGGCGGTGTCCACGAAACTCAGGATCGGCAGGTTGAAGCGCCCGGCCAGTTCCATGAGGCGCCGCGCCTTGCGATAGCCTTCCGGTCGCGCCATGCCAAAGTTGCGGTGGACGCGGCTGTCGGTATCGGTGCCTTTCTCGGTCCCCAGAACCATCACGGCGCGGCCGCGGAACCGCCCCATGCCGCCGACGATCGCCGCGTCATCGGCAAAGGCGCGGTCGCCGGCCAGCGGCGTGAAGTCCTGGATCAGCGCCTCGATGGTCTGCAACGCCTTGGGCCGATCTGGGTGGCGCGCGACCTGGGCCTTCTGCCAGGGCGTCAACTTGGCATAGGTGGCGGCGAGGAGTTTTTCGGCCTTGTCCTGCAGACGGCCAACCTCCTCGGCCAGGTCCAACCCATCGGCGTCGGTCGCCCGACGCAGTTCGTCGATCTTGCCTTCCAACTCGGCGATCGGCTTTTCGAAGTCGAGGAAGTGGCGCATCGCGGGTCCATCTGGGCCGACGGCACCAGCATGTGCCGCCAGGGAAGGGCGTGGCGCGGTGGCGCCAGGCGGGTCTAGCCGGGGCGTTTCCCATAGCGCCCCCCCGCGGTGAGGGCCAGACTGGCCCAGCCAGACCCGGCGGTATCGTCGCTGCTGCCGCTTGCCCCCGCGCCCCCGCCGCGCGATATACCGAAGTGGAAGGTCGGCGGCGGACGGGCCCCTCGCCAACTCGGTCAGGTCCGGAAGGAAGCAGCCGCAACGGGTTCTCGCCTGGGTCGCTTGTCGGTCTTCCACCCCGCGCCCCGGACGGGCCGGGTCATATCGGGCGGGCTTCGGCCGCCAACGTCGCCCGGCGGGTCGCCTGGCGCCTGACGCAGGATGCCCCGCCGCCCATGCCGTCGGACCTCTTCGGATCGGATGACGCCACCGACGACGCGCTGCCGGAACCACCGGCGCCGGAGGGACCGGGCCTGTTCGGCGAGGCGCTGTCCCCACCGCCGGTGGCAGACAAGCCGCTGTTGGAGACATCGGCACCGCCCATCGTCGCCCCGGCCCCGGCGCCCACGCCCTATCGCGTGCTGGCCCGCAAATACCGCCCACAGACCTTTGCCGACCTGATCGGGCAGGAGGCCATGGTCCGCACCTTGCGGAACGCCTTTGCCCAGGACCGCGTGGCGCATGCCTTCATGCTGACCGGGGTGCGCGGGGTCGGCAAAACCACCACCGCCCGCATCGTGGCCCGCGCGTTGAACTGCATCGGCGCCGACGGCCAGGGCGGGCCGACGGTGGAACCCTGTGGCGTCTGCGCCGAATGCCGCGACATCCTGGCCGACCGCCATCCGGATGTGATCGAGTTGGACGCCGCGAGCAACAACGGGGTCGAGAACGTGCGCGAAATCCGCGACCAGGTGCGGTTCCGCCCCAGTCGCGCGCGGTTCAAGATCTATATCCTGGACGAAGTCCACATGCTGTCGGGGCCGGCCTTCAACGCCCTGCTCAAGACGCTGGAGGAACCGCCGCCAGCGGTGAAATTCCTGTTCGCGACGACCGAGTTGCGCAAGGTGCCGGCGACCATCCTGTCGCGCTGCCAGACCTTCCACCTCCGGCGGGTGCAGCAATCGGTGCTGGCTACGCATTTCGCCCGGATCGCCGGGTTGGAGGGGGCCAGCCTGGAGCCCGAGGCCCTGGCCATGATCGCCCGCGCGGCCGATGGCAGCGTGCGCGACGGCCTGTCCTTGCTGGACCAGGCCATCGCGCTGGCCGGGCCGGGCCAGGCGGTCGCCACCGAAACGGTGCGCGACATGCTGGGCCTGGCCGGCCGCGACCTGGTGTTCGATCTGATGGAGGCGCTGGTCGCCGGCGATGTCGCGACGGCGCTGGCGGTTCTTGGGGCGGCGCATGAGCGCGGCGCCGATCCCGCCGTGGTGCTGGCGGACCTCGCTGACCTGACCCATACGCTGACCCGCATGGTCGCGGTGCCTGCCCTGCGGGACGATCCGACCCTGCCGGAAGCCGAACGCACGCGCGGGGCGGCGCTGGCGGCGCAACTGGACGTGCCCGCGCTGACCCGGCTGTGGCAGATGCTGCTGAAGGGCCTTGGTGAATTCGCCGATGCGGTGGACCGCCGCGCGACGGCCGAGATGGTCGTGATCCGGCTGGCCTATGCTGCCGCGCTGCCGCCACCGGGCGAGATCCTGCGGCGGCTGGACCCGAACGGCGCGGCCCCGAATGGTGCGGCCCCGAATGGCGGGTCATCGGGCCGGGGCACATCCGGCCCGTCGGGCGGCGCGCCGCCGCCGTTGCGGGCGATGCAGGGTGGCGGCGCGGCCGTCGCCGTTGCCAGCCCCATTCCTGGACCCGCACCGCCGGCGATGGCGGCCCCCCGCGCGTTTCGCGATGTGGTGGCCCTGGCATCGGGCCGCGCACCGCTGTTGCATGCGCTGTTGTTGCAGTCGGTGCATCTGGTCGGCTTCGCCGAAGGGCGGATCGAGTTGCGACCGCGGCCGGAGGCGCCGCGGGACCTGGCCTCGCAACTGGCGGCAATGCTGCTGGAGACGACCGGCCGTCGCTGGACCATCGCCTTGTCCAACGAAGCCGGCGAACCGACCCTGGCCGAACTGGGCGCCGCGCTGGCCGCCGACCGCCACGTTGCCGCCCGGTCCCATCCGCTGGTGCAGGCGATCCTGGCCGTCTTCCCAACCGCCACCATCGGGCCGGTGCGCGATGAACGCCTTGACGCCTATGGTCTGGTTGCAGCGGAATTGGCCGAACCCGATTTCCCCGATTTTGCCCCGCCCGACGCCTCTGGTGCGTGGGACGCCGAAGCCCCCGATGAGGACTAGTCGATGAAGAACCTCGCCAACATGATGAAGCAGGCCCAACAGATGCAGGGCAAGATGCAGGAAATGCAGGAAAAACTCGACGCGATGGTGGTCGAGGGCCAAGCCGGTGGCGGCATGGTCAAGGTGACCCTGTCCGGCAAATCCGACCTCAAGCGCGTCGTCATCGACCCGGGCCTGATGGATGACCGCGAGGTGCTGGAAGACCTGATCATCGCGGCCCACGCCGATGCCAAGCAGAAGGTCGAAGCGGCGATGGCCAGCGAAATGCAGAATGCCACCGCGGGCCTGAGCCTGCCGCCCGGTTTGAAACTGCCATTCTAAGAAAAAGGCCCGCCGCCATGCCCGATGATAGCCGCGTCTCGCGCCCGAACGACCTTGAAGCCTTCTGGATGCCCTACACGGACAACCGCTACTTCAAGACCAATCCGCGCCTTCTCGCCCGCGCGGAAGGCATGTCCTACTTCACGCCGGAGGGGCGGGAAGTGCTGGATGCGACCGCGGGCCTCTGGTGCTGCAACGCGGGGCACGGCCGGCGCCAGATCACCGAGGCGATCCAGCGCCAGGCCGGCATCCTGGATTTCGCGCCGACCTTCAACCTCGGCCATCCGCTGGCCTTCGAGGCCGCGGCGCGGGTTGCCGAGATGACGCCTGCGGGCCTGGACCGCGTCTTCTTCACCAATTCGGGCAGCGAGAGCGCCGACACCGCACTGAAGATCGCGCTCGCCTACCACCGCGCGCGCGGCCAGGCGCAGCGGGTGCGGCTGATCGGGCGGGAACGCGGCTACCACGGCGTCGGCTTCGGCGGGATGTCGGTCGGCGGCATCGGCGGCAACCGCAAGCAGTTTGGTGCGATGCTGCCCTACACCGACCATCTGCCCCATACGCATTTGCCGGACCAGAACCGGTTCACGCGCGGCCAGCCGGAGCATGGCGCGGCCTTGGCCGACAAGCTGGAGGACCTGGTGACGCTGCATGGCGCCGACACGATCGCCGCCGTGATGGTGGAGCCGATGGCAGGCTCGACCGGCGTATTGGTGCCGCCCAAGGGCTATCTGAACCGGCTGCGCGCGATCTGCGACAAATACGGCATCCTGCTGATCTACGACGAGGTGATCACGGGTTTTGGTCGCTTGGGCACCGCCTTCGCCGCCGATCGGCTCGGCGTCGTGCCGGACATCATGACCATGGCCAAGGGGCTGACCAACGCGGCGGTGCCGATGGGGGCGGTGGTCACCTCGAACGGCATCTACGACACCATCGTCGATGCCTCGCCGGCGGGGATCGAGTTGTTCCACGGCTATACCTATTCGGGGCATCCGCTGGCTTCAGCCGCGG
>JBBRWI010000270.1:0-4738 GCA_038249305.1 Acetobacterales bacterium | reverse complement strand
GGGCCGAAGGAAAACACCACATCCTCGGCCGTCATCTCATCGCCGTTGTGGAAGCGCACGCCCTGGCGGAGCGTGCATTCCACCACGCTGTCGCTGATGCGGCGGGTTTCGGTCGCGAGCAGCGGCACGGCTTCCAGCGCGCCCAACCAGTTGCGGCCGATCAACCCTTCCCACAAGGACGAAAAGAAGATCCGCTCGCCGACGTTGGATTGTTCGCGCAACACTTCAAGCGTGTTGCTGTTGGCGACTTTCTGGACCGCGATGGTGATCGACGGCCGCGTATCGGCCTGGCCGATCGCGAAGCGTGGCAGGGCAAGCGAGGCGCCCGCGGTCAGCAGGGTGGTACGGCGGCTGATGGTCATGGGTGGTTGCTCCCGTCGCGTTCTTCCAAGCCCTGTAGCGTAGCGCGATAATGTGTCAGTGTTCGGTCAGCATGGCGAAGCCGCAGCGACAGTGCTTTCTGGGCATAGGTCGCGACGGTGCCGGCGTGGGCCGGATCTGCCGCCAGGTTGGTGAACTGCCCGGGGTCGGCCGTCAGGTCGAACAGCAGCGCCGGCAGGGCCGCGAAATGCACGTATTTCCAGCGCGCATCCTGCACCACGCACAACGAGCATTCGTCGATCGACAGGCCAAGGTCGCCCTCGGGCCGCGAATAGAAGATGTCGCGGAAATCGTATTCGTAGAACAGCACGTCGCGCCAATCGGCGGGCACGCCTTCCTGCACCAGCGGCACCAGCGACCGCCCATCGGTGGCGCGCGGAATGCTGCCGCCGACCCAGTCCAGGATGGTCGGCATCACGTCCACGCTTTCGGTGAAGGCTTGCTCGATCCGTCCCGCGGCATGCGGGGCGTCGGGGTCCTTGATCACCAGCGGAATGCGGAAACTCTCGTCGAAATAGCCCATCTTGCCGAGCAGGTGATGGTCGCCCAGTTGCTCGCCGTGGTCGGAGGTGAAGACGATCATCGTCTCCTCCCACTGTCCCGTCTGGTCGAGGTAGTCGAAGACCCGGCCGAGGCAGTCGTCCACTTCCGACATCATGCCGGCATAGGTCGCGCGCATCTGGGCGATCTGCGCCGCGTCCAGCGCCGCCGCGGCCCCATCGGCACGTTCGAAGAAGGAGGACTGGCGGATGCTGCGCAGGTAGAAGTCCAGCATCGGGTGCTGCGCGCCCTCGGCCGCGGCCGAGGCGGCGCGGGCGACCGGCGGCATGTCCTCGGGCCGATACATCGCATGATAGGGGGCCGAGGCGACGAAGGGCGGATGGGGCCGGTAGTAGCCCAGGTGCAGGAACCAGGGCTTGTCGCCCCGCCCCTTCAGATAGGACAGCGCGCGGTCGGTGAAGAAGGCGCTGTCCGACAGTTCGGCCGGCAGGCGGCAGGGCCGGTCGGTCGCCCCCGGCACCGCATCCTCGCCCTCCGGCAGCCACACGTCGGCGCGGCGCGCCGGCAGCGTGTAGCCCTGGTGCGCGAGCCAGCCGAAGTAGCCCTCCATGTTCGGCTCGAAGGCGCCGACGCTGCGGAAGCCGTCCATCAGGTCGCCCAGCGTCGTGAAGCGCGGGTCGCGCGGCCCGGTGGTGCGTGGGTCCGGCGTCGTGGTGGTATAGCCGATCAGGGCCGGGTCGTAGCCGGCATTGCGCAGCGCCTTGCCCAAGTTCATGTGCCGCGCATCCAGCGGCACGGTGTTCTGCACCGCCCGATGGTTCATCAGGTACAGCCCGGTCAGCAGCGAGGCCCGCGCCGGGCCGCAGGGCACGCAGTTGGTCACATGATTCTGGAAGGTCACGCCCTCCCGGCACAGCCGGTCGAGATTCGGCACCTTGAGAAAGCCGGCGCCAAGCGCGGGGACGAAATCCGCCCGCCACTGGTCCACCACGATAAGAAGCACATTGCGCCGACCGGTCATGCGAAACCCCGCCTTGATTGAGGTGGGGCCTAACGCCCCGACATGGCCGGGCGATGATGGTTCGGCGACAGATGCGTGACGGGTGGCGGTGCCCATGGGCGGCGTGGCACGCGGGTGACGACCAAAGCGTCGGGTCGTCCATGCGCCGGGAAATCGCTGGCTGGGGGACCTGGATTCGAACCAAGACTGTCCGAGTCAGAGTCGGAAGTTCTACCGTTAAACTATCCCCCAGCAGGGATGCGCGGCGCGTAGCATGGGCCATCACCCGCCGCAACCAGCGCCCGGGCCGCAATCCGGCGTGCGGCAACCTGCCTGCAACAAACCTCTTGCCCCGGCGCACCCGCGGCCCGACCTTGTGGCAATAATGCAATACCCCCCGCCGCCTGCCAGTGCGGTGCCGCAGCGGGCCGCCACCCCGCCGGCGGCCTTCGCGGCACTCGACCTCGGCACCAACAACTGCCGGCTTCTGGTCGCAGCCCCCGGCGGGCCGGCGGGGTTTCGCGTCGTCGACAGTTTCAGCCGCGCCGTGCGCCTGGGCGAGGGCCTCGAACGCACCGGCCTGCTGTCCGATGCCGCGATGGACCGCGCTGTCGCGGCGTTGGAAGCCTGCGCCCAGAAACTCAGCCGCCGGCCGATCCGTGGCCTCGACGCCGTGGCGACCGAGGCCTGCCGGCGGGCCGCCAACGGTGCCATCTTCCTCGCCCGCGCCCGCGCCGCGACCGGCCTGCCCATCCGCATCATCGGCGCGCGGGAGGAAGCGGCCCTGGCCATGGCCTCCTGCGCCCCCCTCCTCGGCCCCGCCGACCGCCGCGCGCTGCTGTTCGACATCGGCGGCGGCAGCACCGAAATCGCCTGGGTGCGGGCCGGCACCCCCGACTCGCCGGCCGAGTTGATCGGATACACCACCATGCCGCTCGGCGTGGTGACGCTGGCCGAACGCGCCGGCGCCTCCTGCTTCACGCCCGAGGGGTTCGAGGCCGTGGCCGCCGAGGTCGCGATCGAACTTGTCCGCTTCGATGCCGTGCATGCGATCGGGCGGGAGATCGCGGCCGGCGGCGTGCGGATGATCGGCACATCGGGCACCGTGACCACGCTGGCGGGCGTCGCCCTCTCCCTGCCGCGGTATTCGCGCGGCGCGGTCGATGGCCAGGTGATCGGCATGGCCGCGGCCGACCAGGCGCTGGCCGACCTGTTCGGCCTCGGCCGCGCGGGGCTGGCCGCGCATCCCTGCGTCGGGCCGGAGCGGGTGGATTTCGTGCTGCCGGGCTGCGCCGTCTTCGCCGCAATCCGCCGCGTCTGGCCGACCGCGACCGTCACCGTGGCCGATCGGGGCTTGCGCGAAGGCATGCTGTTGCGGTTGATGCGGGCCACACCCCCCCGAAAGCGCTGAGACATGGCCAAGCAGGGCCCGCCCGCCGGCAGTGGCCGCATGTTGGGCACACGGCTGAAGACCGCCAAGGGCCGCACCAGCGCCAGCCAGTCCTGGCTGACGCGGCAGTTGAACGACCCGTATGTGGTGGCGGCCAAGGCGGCCGGCCTGCGGTCGCGCGCGGCGTTCAAGATCACCGGCCTCGATGAACGCTTCCATCTGTTCAAGCCGGGGCAGCGGGTGGTGGACCTGGGCGCCGCCCCGGGCGGCTGGACGCAGGTCGCGGTGTCGCGCGTCGGCGACCATGGCCGCGTCGTGGCGCTGGACATCCTGCCGATGGACCCGGTGCCGGGCGCCATCGTGCTGCATGGCGACTTCGAGGAGGAAGCCACCGAAGCCGCCGTACTCGCGGCCCTGGCCGGCCAGGCCGACCTCGTGCTGTCGGACATGGCGCCGAACACGACCGGGCATACGGCGACCGACCATCTGCGGATCATCGGGCTGGTCGAACTCGCGCTGCAGTTCGCCGAGAAGGTGCTGGCGCCGGGCGGCGCCTTTGTCGCCAAGGTCTTTGCCGGTGGCACCGAAAAGGCCCTGCTGGCGCGGATGAAGCGCAATTTCGCCGAGGTCAGGCACGCGAAACCCCCGGCGAGCCGCAAGGACAGCGCCGAGATGTTCGTGGTGGCCCGCGGGTTTCGGCGGCCGGGCTGAAACACCCCGATCAGTTCGGCATCAGGCACAGGGGGATGCGTTTTCGCCCCCCGGCAATCACGAACACCCGCCCGCAGAGGGTCAGCAGGCCGCGCGGCACGCTGCGGACGTCGCGTTTCACCCATTCCAGGATGCGGTCGGTGACGCGGATGACGGTTTCGGACAAATCCACATCGGGCAGCAGCCAGGACGGCCCGCGCAAGGCCGACAGGAAGCCCAGGCGGCGGGCGACGGTGATCAGGATCAGCCCCTTGGAGCGGCAGGCGCGCTGGCAGGCGCGGCAGATGAAGTGCTCCAGCGCGGCAAGTCCCGGGGGGCATTTGGGCTCGGCCAGCAGGTGCAGCAGTTTCTGCCAGAGGTAGCGCTGGGTAAGCCTGCGGAAATGCCGGCAGACGGTGTCGGGCTTGCCGAATTCTTGCGGCAGGTCAGCCCAGCGGCGGCGATGGGTGGCCGCCCAAAACATGCCATCGACGCGGGCGCGCAGGTTTTTGACGGGCCGGCCGGCGCCGAGCCAGAGGATGTGAGGGCGGAGCGCGTCCCATTCCGGGTCGGTCATCGGGGTCCAGGGGCGGGTCGGGGTGTAATGGCGTTCCATGCGCCACAGTAGGTTTATATTCTCCTGAATGTCAAGGTTTTTTCACCTATACGGCGGGCATCGAAACGGTAAAGCAAGTCCCCTCGGTATCCGAGGCTACCCCCAACGTCCCCCCATGTGCGCGCGCAATCCCCGCGGCGATATACAAACCCAGCCCCAG
>JBBRWI010000269.1:0-4813 GCA_038249305.1 Acetobacterales bacterium | reverse complement strand
CCGGCATGTCGTCCACGATGACGTAGCCGCGACCGCGGGTGATGACGGATTAGGAACCCGGCAGAACATTTCCGCGCGTCAGGTTTCGAATCCGGTTCCACTGCGTGGTCCGCTGGATTGAAGTCCAGCTTTTGAGCCTGAGGCGAGAATGCTTCGTCCCGAATTCGATCATCTGGTCCCGGAACAGCGCGATATCGGCCGCCGCCCTGGGCTCGTCCCAGCGGCCCTTGGCCCTGGCGATGCTCCAATCGGAGAGGAGCTTCGCCAACCCCGCGAAAGCCTTTCCGTAATCCAGACCGGCCCGGACGAGGTCGGGCACGGATTTGTCCCGGCTGCTTGCTGCAATCGTCGTCGCTGCCGCGGAAGCGATCGAGATCAAGGTATACTCTGCGAAAGCGGGTACCGCAGCCGTGAAGGTGGTGAAGCCGCCGAGACAGATGGTTGCGATGCCCATCCAATGCTCGCCCCAGGTCGTATTGGCGATGGCTTCGTTGCTGGCCAGTAAAAGACCTTTTGCTTGGTCACGAAAATCTTCGACCTCTACCGCCAGCGCTCGGAAAGTGGTCTCGTCCGTCATGATAATCCTTTCGCGGCGGGTGGCATCTGGTCGAGCGATCAGCAATCATCACGAATTAACCTGGCCGGGGAGCCGTGCATGAGGCGAGGAAAAGCATGAACAGCGCTGTGCGGCATGGGCCCCTCGCCGGCCTCCTCGTCATCTCCATGGAGCAGGCGGTCGCCGCCCCGACCTGTTCCGTGCGCTTGGCCGATGCCGGCGCCCGGGTCATCAAGATCGAACGGGCGGAGGGCGATTTCGCCCGCGGCTACGACGCCGCCGCCGCCGGGCAGTCCACCTACTTCGTCTGGCTGAACCGCGGCAAGGAAAGCCTCTGCCTCGACATCAAGGCGCCCGAGGACAAGGCGCTGCTGCACCGGTTGCTGGCCCGCGCCGATGTCTTCATCCAGAACCTGGCCCCCGGCGCCATGGCCCGCGCGGGCTTCGGCAGCGCCGCCTTGCGGCAAAAGTATCCGACCCTGATCACCGTCGATATCTCAGGCTACGGCGAGACAGGTGAATACGCCGCGATGAAGGCCTATGACCTGCTGGTGCAGGCCGAGGTCGGGCTGACGTCGATCACCGGCCACCCCGCCGGGCCGGGGCGGGTCGGCGTCTCGGCCTGCGATATCGCCTGCGGGATGAACGCTCATGCGGCGGTGCTGGAGGCGCTTATCCAGCGCGGCCTCACCGGCCGTGGCAGCGGCATCTCGGTGTCGCTGTTCGATGGCATGGCCGACTGGATGAACGTGCCCTTGCTGTATTTCGAGGGCACCGGCCAGGCACCGGCGCGGATGGGCCTGGCACACCCGTCGATCTGCCCGTACGGCGCCTATGCCACCGCCGATGCCGCGCTGGTGCTGATCAGCATCCAGAACGAGCGCGAGTTCGCCCGCCTCTGCGCCGATTTCCTGGGCGAACCTGGGCTGCCGCAGCAGATCGGCTTCCGCAGCAACGTCGAACGTGTGGCCAACCGCCCCGTGGTGGATGCGCGGGTGGGGCAGGGGTTTGCCGCCCTGAGCCTTGACGCCTGTGCGGAAAAACTGCGCCGGGCCGATATCGCCTTCGGCCTGGTCCGCGACATGGCGGGGCTTGCGGCCCATCCGGCGCTGCGGCGGGTCACGGTACAGACACCGGGCGGGCCGGTCGCGCTGGCGGCACCTGCGGCGGTGCTTTCCGATGGCGCGCGTGCGCTGGGGCCGGTGCCGGCGCTCGGCCAACACAGCACGGCGATCCGGGCGGAGTTCTCGCAATAGCGGCGGCCCGCTACCCCCGCCGTGAAGCCAGCATCGGCGGTGGCGGCGGCCGCGACGCCAGCGGAATCGCCATCGCGCGATAGGCGTCCAGCCCCCGCCCGCGTTCGCCCGACGGGGCCACCGGTGGCAGGTTGCCGGCCATCACATTGCCGCCGCGACTGCCAAAGGGCAGCACGCTGCCGATCCGCGGCGGGCCGACGTAGGCCGGGTGTGCGCCCGCCACGCGCGCCTCCTCCGGCCAGGCGGCGGCGACGCGGGCGCGGTAGGGCGTGGCGAACTGGGGCGTGTTGGAATGGTAGTTCGCCGCCGCCTGCAGCCAGTCCTGCCGCGTGTCCCACAGGCTGCGCAGGAAGCGCGCAGCGTAGCGGGCATTGGCCAGGGGATCGAAGCCTTCCTCCAGGCTGGCGAAGGAATTCGGGTGGTGGCGCTGGTTGATCTGCATGCAGCCGATGTCGATCGAGGTCGCGCCCCGCGCCCGATGCTGCCGCACGGCGGCAATCGCTTCCTCCCGCGTCTGGAAGAAATAGCCGGCGCCTTCGACGTTGATGGTCCAGGGCCATGGCGACCAGACGCCGGTCGCGGGGTCGCGGCGGTTGGATTCGACGCGGCCGATGGCCTGCAACAGGCCGGGCGGGATGCTGGCTTCGCGCTCCGCGACCGCGATGGCGGCGCGGCACAGCCCGCCCGCAGGCAAGGGCCCACTGCCGGTGGTGGCGCGGGCGGCGCCTGCCCCTGCCAGCAGAAGCAGCAGAAGCAGCGGGACGAGGGGACTTCGGTGCATACCTGGACGACAGCAACCGCTGTGCCAACGGCAGCCGCAGCATCAGCTGATCCTGAAAATGCGTCCATTTTGCTGCATCGCAAAAACATACTTGCGCGGCAGCGATCGCTTGCCTATCTACCGGCCGGGCAGTGACGTGGTACGCCACATCGCTGCCTTTCTTGGACGTTTCCTCCCTAAACTCGGCGGTGCCCTCGGGCACCGCCGCCTTTTTTTGGGGGGTCGCGGCGGCGCTCAGCCCCGCATCCAGTTCCAGTCCCGCGCCGCCAATGCCGCGATCAGCCCGCCAAGGCGCCCGGCCATCACCGCAAGCCCAGCATGCGGCCGGATCGCCGCCTCGTCCATATAAAGCGAGCGTGCGATCTCGATCTGCAATGCGTGCACATGCTCGCGCGGGCGGCCGTAATGGCGGGTGACATAGCCACCGGCATAGGGGTCGTTGCGCCGCACACGGTAGCCGAGGCTCTGCAACCCTTCCTCGACCAGGCGCGCGACGCGCGGCGCGCAGGCGGTGCCATGGGCATCGCCCAGCACGATGTCCGGCGGGTCCTGCCCATGCGCGGGATGCGCCGGCATGGAATGGCAGTCGATCAGCAGGCAGCAGCCGAATGTCGCCACCGTCTCCGCGATCAGCCCCGACAGGGCGGCGTGATAGGGCTCCCAGCAGGCCCGCACGCGCGCCTCGGCCTCGGCGAAGGGCAGGCGGCGGCTGTACACGGCCTCACCGGAGGCCGCGACACGCGCCAGCGTGCCGAGCCCGGCGCCGACCCGGGGGCTTTGGCTGTTGACCCAGGCCGGCAGCGGCCCGTCGAACATGCCGGGATCGAGTTCCCAGGGTTCGCGGTTCGCGTCGCAATAGACGCGGGGGAACGTGGCCGCGAGCAGGGGCATCCCGTGCTCGGGGGCTGCGGCAAAAAGCTGTTCGACGAAACTATCCTCGCTGCGCCGCAGGCTGATCGCATCGAGCCTGCTTTCGGCCAGGAACAGGGCCGGGTAATCGCGGCCCGAATGGGGCGAGGCGAAGACGATCGGCGCCACCTGTCGCCGCGGCCGGGCTACGAGACAGGGCGGGGCGGGGTGATCGGTGAGAGGCGGGAGATCCATGGTCCCTTGCGTTGCACCACAGCGACGCGACCCTGTCACGCGCGGATTGGCCCGCCGTGGCAAACCCGCCGCTTGCCCGCCCGCGCCACCCGCGCTAATGCCTGCCGCCCGACGGATGGGCGCTTAGCTCAGCGGGAGAGCGTCCCCCTGACACGGGGAAGGTCACAGGTTCAATCCCTGTAGCGCCCACCATCCCATCCCCAGCCGGCTTGCCCAGCGCCCCGCAAACGCCTATCCGGCGGCCCAGATCGCCAGGGGAACCGCCATGCCCGCCATCGCCGACATCATCGCTCGCGAAGTCCTCGACAGCCGCGGCAACCCGACCGTCGAATGCGAGGTGATGCTGGAAGATGGCGCCCGCGGCACCGCCATCGTCCCCTCCGGCGCCAGCACCGGCGCGCATGAGGCGGTGGAACTGCGCGACGGCGACATGGCCCGCTACGGCGGCAAGGGCGTGCGCCAGGCCTGTGCGGCGGTCGAGGGGGAGATTTTCGACGCGCTCTCGGGCCTCGACGCCTTCGAGCAGGTGGCGCTGGACGAGGCGATGATCGACCTGGACGGCACACCGAACAAGGCGCGCCTCGGGGCCAATGCGATGCTGGCGGTGTCGCTCGCCACCGCCAAGGCAGCGGCGCAGTCGCTCGGCATCCCGCTGTACCGCCATGTCGGCGGCGTCTTCGCCCGCACCCTGCCGGTGCCGATGATGAACATCATCAACGGCGGCCAGCACGCCGACAATCCCATCGACATCCAGGAATTCATGGTGATGCCGGTCGCCGCCGGGACCATGGCCGATGCGGTACGGATCGGGTCGGAAATCTTCCAGTCGCTGAGGAAGAAGCTGAAGACCGCCGGCCACAACACCAATGTCGGCGACGAGGGCGGCTTCGCGCCCGACATCGGTTCGGCCGACCAGGCGCTGGCCTTCATCGCCGAAGCCTGCGAGGCCGCCGGGCACCGCGTCGGCCAGGATGTGGTCTTCGCGCTGGATTGCGCCGCGACCGAATTCTACCGCGACGGCCTCTACAAGATGGAAGGCGAGGGCAAGACGCTCGATCCGGGCGGCATGGTCGATTACCTCTCGGCGCTCTGCGCGAAATGGCCGATCGTGTCGAT
>JBBRWI010000268.1:0-4829 GCA_038249305.1 Acetobacterales bacterium | reverse complement strand
CTGGCCGAACCCCGCGCGATGAGCCCGCGCCAGGTGCCGCCGGCGATCCGCGCGATGATCGCCGCGCGCGCCGCCGTGCTCGCCGGTGACGCCGCCGCCGCCGCCTGATCCCCGGCCTGATCCCCGGCCCGGCCCCAGGTGAATGGGTCGCCGGGCCAGTTCTGATCTCCATCGTTGTGTCGCCCGCCGCACCCTTGCGGCGGGCGTTTTTTTTGGCGCCGGACATCGCGCACCGCCCGGCGCGCAGGGGCTGCGATCGGCGGATGTGTTACCCGCCCGGCACCACGCCCGCCGGCAACCCCGCCACATGGTCGAACACCGCCCCCGCGGTGCAGATCCACACCTGTTCCCGCCGCGCCGCGATATGCGCCAGCGCCCGGCGCAGCGACCGCATCCGATAGGGCTGGCCGATGATATAGGGGTGCAGCGCGATCCCCATCACCTGCGGCAGGCCATCCCGCGTCTGGCGCATCCGTTCGTCGAAATCGTCCACGATCATCTGCGCGAATTGTTCGGCGCCGTCGCGGCGGGCGACGATGGCCGGGATGTCGTTGACCTCCTGCGGATAGGGGATCGCCAGCAACGGCCCATGCGCGGTGCGGTGCCAGACCGGCGCATCGTCGCTGCACCAGTTCAGGGTGTAGCGGTAGCCGGCCTCGGCCAGCAGGTCGGGCGTGGTGCGGCTTTCGGCGATCCAGGGCGACAGCCAGCCGCGCGGGGCGGTGCCCTCGGCGGCGGCGATCGCGGCCGTGGCCTCGGCGATCAGCGCGCGTTCCTCGGCCGGCGGCAGGCTGGACTGGCGTTCGCTGTTGGTGCGGCCATGGCCCGCCATTTCATCGCCACGCGCGCGGTGGGCGGCGCAGAGGTCGGGGGCGTGGTCATACATCGCGCTGTTCAGCAGCACGGTGGCGGGCAGGCCAAGGTCGCCCAGCGTTTCGAGCAACCGCCAGGCGCCGACACGATTGCCGTAGTCCCGCCAGGCGTAGTTCAGCACATCCGGCTGCGGCCCCCCCGGCGCCAATTCCGCCCCCAGGCCCTCGCCAAAGGCAAAATGCTCGAGGTTCACGCCCAGGTAGACCGCCAGCCGCGCGCCATTCGGCCAGGCATAGGGCGTGCGGCCGCGCCAGGGGTGGTGGTCGTGGCGGTCGTGGCTCGGCAGCATGGGCGGGTCCGGTGTTCTGGCTGCGGCCGTTGTGGCGGCGGGTGGCCCTGGCGGCAACCGGGGGTGCATGGCGGCGCGTGGCGGGATGGGCTAGCAGACATGTGATGGACACCGCGTTGATGGACCGCCCCCCGGCCCCCGCCGGCGTGCTGTCGCAGACACCGAAACCGATCCCACCCCGCGCGGCCACGCGCGCGTTGCTGGCCGAGGTCACGCGCGCGCAACGCCCGGGGTTGCTTCTGGCCGTGGGCCTGGGTGCGGCGGGCATGGTCACGGTGCTCGGCCAGGCGGTGCTGACGGCGCTGCTGATCGCGGGGCTGCTCGGCCATGGCGACGTGGGGTGGGCGGCTGTGGCCGGCATCGCCGCGCTGGCGCTGCTGCAGGCCGGGCTGTTCATCGCGCAGGACCGCGCGCAGGTCGCGGCCGGTGCGGCCGCGCGGGCCGCCATGCGCGCCCGCGCCTTCGCCGCCCTGCTGGCCGCCGGCCCCGCCGATTCGCGCGCCATCGGCGAAAAGGCGTCGCTGGTGGTGGACCGGGTCGAGGCGCTGGACGGCCATGTCGCGCGCTGGACGCCCGCCGCCGCCATGGCGCTGATCGGCCCGGCGATGGCGATTGCGCTGGCGGCGTCCGTCGATCCGACGTCGGGGCTGATCCTGGGCCTGTGCGTGCTGCTGGTGCCGGTGGCCATGGCGGTAACCGGCATCGGTGCCGCCGTCGCCTCCCGCCGGCAATTCGCGGCGCTGGAGGCGCTTTCGGGCCGCTTCCTCGACCGCATGCGGGGGCTGGCCACCATCGTGCTGTTCCGGCGGGAAGCCGCCGAGGCGACGGCCCTGGCCGCCGCCGCCGCCGACCTGCGAATACGCACGATGAAGGTGCTGCGGGTCGCCTTCCTGTCCTCGACCGCGCTGGAGGCGCTGTTCGCCGTGGCCCTGGCGTGCCTGGCCTGGCGGCACGCGGCGCTGGCGACCGGCACCCATGCCGACCCCGTGGCCGCGATCCTGGCGCTGGTGCTGGTGCCCGCGGCCTTCGCCCCGCTGCGGGCGTTTTCCGCCGCCTATCACGAACGCGCCGCGGCCGAGGGCGCGGCGACCGCGCTTGCCCCGCTGGTCGCCACACCCCCCGATGCGCGGCTGCTGCTGGAGGAGATGCCGCCCTCGGTCGTCGTGACCTTCGACCACGTCGGGCTGCGCCACGACCCCGCGCTGCCGGATGCGCTGGATGATGTGTCCTTCCGCGTCATGCCCGGTGAGGTGCTGGTGCTGATGGGGCCGTCGGGGGCCGGCAAATCCTCGATCCTGCGGCTGCTGATGGGGTTTTCTGCGCCGACCGCCGGTCGCATCGCGCTGAACGGGCGGGAGGCCGCGGCGCTGCGCCCGGCCGAATTGCGCCGCCTGTCGGCCTGGGTCGGCCAGCGGGCGCATATTTTCCGAGGCACCATCGCCGAGAACATCCTGCTGGCCCGGCCGGAGGCGACCGCGGCCGAGGTGGCGCAGGCCGCCCGCGATGCCGGCGTGAGCGCATTCGCCGCCGACCTGCCGCAGGGGCTGGACACGATGGTGGGCGAGGCCGGGCACGGCTTGTCGGGCGGCCAGGCGCAGCGGGTCGCCATCGCCCGCGCCTTCCTGCGCGACGTGCCGCTGCTGCTGCTGGATGAACCGACCGCACATCTGGACCCGGTCACCGAGGCTGCGGTGCTGGACAGCCTGCGCCGCCTCTCGGTCGGGCGGACGACGATCCTGGCCACGCATTCGCCCGCGGTCGCCGCCCGCTTCGGCCGCGTCCTGCGGTTGGCGGACGGGCGCGTCGTGGACCGCAGCCTGCGCGCATGATGGGCGACCTCGCCCGCGTGCTGGGGCTGTGGCGCGGGCGCTGGCCGGCGCTGGCGGCAGCAGTGCTGGTGTCGGTCGGCTCGGCGCTGCTGGGCCTCGCGCTGATGGGCCTGGCCGGGCGGGCGGTGGCCGGTGAGGTTGCCCTGGCCGGCGGCGTCGCATTGGGCGGCGGCATCCTGTTGCTGCCCTGGCTGCGGCCGGTGCTGCTGGGTCGCCCGGCGGCGCGCTGGGCCGAACGCATGGCGACGCATGGCGTAGCCTTCCGCGCGCTGGCCGATACCCGCGTATGGTTCTTCCGCCGCCTGTCGTCGCGGCTTCCGGGCGGGATCGGCCATGGCCGCGCCGGCGACCTGCTGGGCCGCATCGTGACCGATGTGGAGGCGCTCGATGGCTTGTATCTGCGCGCCATCGTGCCGATCGCGGCGGGCGGTGCCGTGGTGGTGGCAACGGCGGTGGTGCTGGGCGCGCTGGCGCCCGGACTGGCCGCACTGGCGGCGTTGCCGCTGGCCGCCGCCCTGGCGCTGCCACCGCTGCTGGCGCCGGCCGCTGCCCGGGCCGCCGCCGCCGCGGCCGAGGCCGAGGGCCGGCTGCGCGATGCCGTGGTGGACCCGCTTTCCGGGCTTGAGGACACGCTGGGCGCCGGGGCCGAAGCCCGCGCCCTGGCGCGCGTGGCCGCCGCCGGCGATGCGCTGGCCGCGGCCCAACGCGCGCTGACGCGGCGCAACGCGGCGGCCGGGGCGCTGGGGTCGCTGCTGGCGCAGGGCGCGCTGCTGGGGGCGCTCGGCTACGGGTTGGCGGGCGGGCAGGGGGCGCTTGCGGGCGCGGTCATCGGCGCCTTCCTGGCGCTGGCGGCGGCCGAGCCCTTTGCCGCCCTGCCCCGCGCCGGGGTGGCGCTGGCCGCTGCCGGGGCCTCGGCACGGCGGCTGTTCGCGGCGGCCGATGTGGCGGTGCCGGTGCCGGACCCGGCGCAGCCCGCGCTGGCCCCCACGGGCCATGCGATCAGCATCGAGGGCCTATGCTTCGCCTGGGCGGCCGACCGCCCCCCGGTCTTCGATGGGCTGGACATGGAGGTGCCGGAGGGCGCCCGTGTCGCCCTGCTCGGCCCCTCCGGCAGCGGCAAATCCAGCCTGATCGCGCTGCTGACGAAACTCGCTGCCCCGCAGGCCGGGCGCATCCTGGTCGGCGGCGTGGACCTCGCGACCCTGACCGCCGATG
The DNA here is from genome assembly GCA_038249305.1 of Acetobacterales bacterium. GTDB lineage: Bacteria > Pseudomonadota > Alphaproteobacteria > Acetobacterales > Acetobacteraceae > Humitalea. The sequence continues at coordinate 623 of JBBRWI010000268.1, read as the reverse complement.
CGGCGCGCCGGACCTTTGCCGTGCTGAGCCAGGATGCGCGGCTGTTCGACGACACGATTGCGGCCAACCTGCGCATGGCCGCGCCCGATGCCGATGATCCGGCGCTGTTCCAGGCGCTGGACCGGGCCGGCATCGGCGACCTGGTGCGCGCCCTGCCCGAAGGGCTGGCGACACGCTGTGGTGAGGCAGGGGCGCGGTTTTCCGGCGGCCAGGTGCGGCGCATCGCGCTCGCCCGGGCGCTGGTTTCGACAGCGCCGGTGCTGTTGCTGGACGAACCGGCGGCCGGGCTGGATGCGGCGGCGGAAATGGCCTTCCTCGCGACGCTCGAAACCGCGGCGGCGGGGCGGACGGTGCTGCTGTTGCAACACCGGCTGGTCGGGCCGTTCCGGCCGAGCCGGGTGTTCCGGCTGGCCGGGGGGCGGGCATTGGTGGGGTTGGGGTAGGGGCTTCGCTTTCAGCCCGCTTGACCCCGCCCTTCCGCCCCGCCACCAACACATCACACAGCGACTCGCCGGAGCCCCCCATGCGCCGTTCCCTTCTGACCAGCATCGCCCTCCTGCCGCTGCTTGCGGCCTGCGCTGCGACTGGCGACCTCGCCAACCAGCCACCGCGGGTGATCTTCT
>JBBRWI010000267.1:0-4860 GCA_038249305.1 Acetobacterales bacterium | reverse complement strand
GGTCCATCGCGGGTCGGCATTTGGGCGGGTGCGGGGCCTCTGGCCAGGGTGGTCTCCTGTCGTGGTGAAATCGTCGTTGCCGATAGCCCCAAAGGGCGGTCGCGCGCAACCTATCCGTATGATGCAGCGCAGCAAGCCGGGCAAGACCCAGGCCCGCAACACCGCCGCGCTATTTGTCCGAAACACGCAAATCAGGCGGCGTCGCCTCGGCGGCCAGCAACGCGACCGCATCGGTCAGGGCAAGCGTCTCCTGCTCCCGACCCGGCAGGCGGCGCAGCACAAGTCTCCGCTCCTCCGCCTCCCGCCGTCCGATCACGGCGAGCACCGGCACCCGCTGCTCGATGTGGTCCACCACCTTGCGGTTGATCTTCTCGTTGCGGACATCGGCCTCGGCTTGCACGCCGGCCGCGCGCAGGGCCGCCACGACCTCACGCGCGTAATCGGCCGCATCCTCCGTGATGGTCGCGACCACGACCGGGACCGGCGCGAGCCAGAGCGGGAAGCGCCCCGCATACTGCTCGATCAGGATGCCGAGGAAGCGTTCGAAAGATCCGAGGATCGCCCGGTGCAGCATCACCGGGCGGCGCCTGCTGCCATCCTCGGCGGTGTACATCGCATCCAGCCGGTCGGGCAGTACGTAGTCCACCTGCAGGGTGCCGCATTGCCAGTCGCGCCCGATCGCGTCGCGCAGCACGAATTCCAGTTTCGGGCCGTAGAAGGCGCCCTCCCCCGGGTTCCATTCATATTCGACCCCGGCCAGGGCGCAGGCATCGCGCAGCCCCTGTTCGGCCTTGTCCCAGGACTCTTCGCTGCCGGCCCGCTTGTCCGGCCGGTCGGAGAATTTCACCCGGAAACTGTCGAAGCCGAAGTCGCGATAGATGTCGGCCAGCAGGGCCACGAAGCGCGCCGTCTCGGCCGCCACCTGGTCCTCGGTGCAGAAGATATGCGCGTCGTCCTGCGTAAAGGCGCGCACCCGCATGATGCCGTGCAGCGCGCCCGAGGGCTCGTAGCGATGGCAGGCGCCGAATTCGGCCATGCGCATCGGCAGGTCGCGGTAGGAGCGGATGCCCTGGTTGAAGATCTGCACATGGCAGGGACAGTTCATCGGCTTCAGCGCGAGCAGCCGGTCCTTCTCGGCCTCGTCATCGACGCGGGCCAGGAACATGTGCTCGCGGTATTTTTCCCAATGCCCCGACTCCTCCCACAGGCGGCGGTCCACCAGTTGCGGGGTCTTGACCTCGTCGTAGCCCGATCCGTCCAGGCGGCGGCGCATGTAGTCCTCGACCCGGCGGTACAGGCGCCAGCCCTTGGGATGCCAGAAGACGCTGCCGACCGCCTCGTCCTGCAAATGGAACAGCCCGGTGTGCAGGCCGATCTTGCGGTGGTCGCGCTTCTCCGCCTCCTCCAACTGGAGCAGATGGGCGTCCAGTTCCTTCTGGTCGCGCCAGGCGGTGCCGTAGATGCGCGACAGCATCGCGTTGCGGTGGTCGCCGCGCCAATAGGCGCCGGCGACCTTCTGCAACTTGAACGCCGTGCCAATGTCGCCGGTGCCGCGCATGTGCGGCCCGCGGCACAGGTCGAGCCATTCGCCCTGGCGGTAGATGCTGATCGGCACGCCCGAAGGCAGGTCCTGGATCAGTTCCGCCTTGTAGCGTTCGCCGCGTTCGCGGAAATGCGCGATGGCCTCGTGCCGCGGCCATTCTTCGCGGACGAAGGCGTCGTTGCGCGCGATGATCTCGCGCATCTTGGCTTCGATCGCCGGGAAGTCGGCCGGGGTGAAGGGCTCGTTGCGGGCGAAATCATAGTAGAAGCCGTTCTCGATCGACGGGCCGATGGTGACTTGCGTGCCCGGGTAGAGCGCCTGCACAGCCTCGGCCAGCACATGGGCGGTGTCGTGGCGGATCATCTCCAGCGCCTCGGGATCGCGGCGGGTGATGAAGCGCAGGGCCGCATCCTCGGCGATCACATGCGACAGGTCACGGATCGTGCCGTCCACCGCCATGGCCAGGGCCGCCTTGGCGAGCCCAGGCCCGATGCTGGCCGCGATCGCGGTCCCCGTCACCGGCCCGTCGAACGCGCGGACGGCACCGTCGGGCAGGGTGATCGCGGGCATGGCGTGAGGGACCTTTGTGCTGGTTTCGTAGGGCGTCCCGTGTTTGGGCAGCGCCGCCGCCGCGGTCAACCCGGGCGTATTTTGCCGCGGGCCCTGGTTGTAACGAAGGCCGACACCCCGCACACTTGTTCATGCCCAATCCGAACCCCGCACGCGCCGCACTCTACCTCGACTTCGACAATGTCTTCTCGATCCTGCACCACCAGGATGAGGCGCTGTCGCTCGCCTTCGCCACCACCCCGCTGCGCTGGCGCGAATGGCTCTGCGGCGGGCCGGACCAGCGGCGGATGCTGGCCTTGCGCTGCTACATGAACCCGGCCGGCTGGGTGGAAACGCGCACCGATGGCCCCTTCGCCACCGAGATGGGCCAGCACCCCAGGGTCTATTTCAGCCGCTTCCGCGGCGCCTTCACCGATGCGGGATTCGAGGTGGTGGACTGCCCGCGCATCGGCCGCGCCAAGAACGCGGCGGATGTGCGGATGGTGATCGACGTGCTGGACGCCTTGGGCGGCGCGGTGCCGCCGGAGGAGGTGATCCTGGCGACCTCCGACAGCGATTTTTTGCCGCTGCTGCATCGCCTGCGGGCGCTGGACCGGCGGTCGCTGCTGCTGGCGCACCCGGATCTCGCGCCCGCGATGCGTGCGACGGCCGACCAGATGATCGGGCTCGATGCCTTTGCCGCGGGCGCGCTCGGCCGGGCGCCGGCGCAGGTCGATCCGTTCGAACCGATGCCAGCGGCGGATGGGATGCCCATCGCCGCCCTGCGCGACGTCGTAGCCAGGGCCGGGCGCATCCATCTGCCGCTGCTGGGCAAGATCGCGGCCGAACGCTTGGGCTTCCCGCTGCGCGACAGCGACTACATGGGCACGGGGTCGCTGGAGGCGCTGCTGTCAGCCGCCGGGTTGCGGCGCATCCCGGGCGATGGCGGCGGCTGGATCGAGGTTGCGGAGGAGGCCTAAGGCCAGGACCTCCGCCGGCTGGATTGCCCCGATCGGCACCCGGCGCAGCACCGTGACAGCGCGTCCGCGCGGCGCGCAAAGGGCCGGGTCGCTGTCCGCCCCGAACAGCGCAACCGTCGGCACGCCCATCGCCGCCGCCAGATGCACGGGGCCGGTGTCGTTGCCGATGCAGGCCGCTGCCCCCCCGGCCAGTGCGGCGAGTTCGCGCAGCGAGGTGCGGCCGCACACATCGAGCCCCCCGATCGCCCGGGCCAGCGGCGCCTCGGCCCGGGTCCCGACGACCACGACCGGCAGCGGTGAAGCCTGCGCCAGGGTGCGAAAGCCCTCAACCGGCCAGCGCTTGCCCGGCCGCCCGGCCGAGGCGCCCGGCACCAGCAGCAGGTAGCGTGGCGGCAAACCGAAGGCCCCAAGGTCGGCGTGCAGCCAGCCTGTCGCGGGGTCGGGGAAGGCCGTGATGCCGGCCATCGCCAGTTGTTCGCGCTGTCGATCGGCCGTGTGCATCCGGTCGCGGGCCGGGTTGGCGTGGGGGTGGCTCGCGCCACGCGCGACGCCGGACCATTCGGCGCCGCCGGTGAACAGGCGATAGTGCGCGGAGCGCCGCGAGGTCTGCAGGTCATAGACCCGGTCGAAGCGCTGCCGCCGCAGCCACAGCGCCAGGCGCGCGACCGCGGCCAGGTCCGTCCAGGCCGGACGGCCATCGCCGCGGATGGCATCGAACCAGGGGCTGCCGGCCAGCAGCGCAGCATAGGGCGGCGTGGTGAGCAGGGTGATCATCGCCCCTGGGTGTTGCGCGCGGATGGCGGCGAAGGGGCCGAAGGCCTGCACCACATCGCCCAGCGCCGCCAGTTTTATCACCAGCATGCGGTCGATCACGGCAGTTCCCGATACACCGCCAAGGTCGCCGCCTGCATCGAAGCCCTTGTGTAGTCGCGCAGCACCGCCGCCCGCGCCCTGGCGCCCAGCGCGGCCCGGTCCGCCGCCGGCATGGCGAGGACCCGCGCCATGCTGGCGGCCAGCGCCGCGGCATCGCCGGGTGGGCTGCGAAAGCCGGTGAGGCCCTCGGCCACGGTTTCGCGCGGGGCGCCGAGGTCGGAGGCGATGATGACGCGCGCCATGGCCTGCGCCTCGATCACCGTGCGACCAAAGGCTTCGGGGTCGGTGCTGGCATGCAGCACGATGTCGGCCGTGGCCAGGGCGGCGGCAAGATCGCTGACGTGGCCGGCGAAGCGCAACCGCTCCGCCACGCCAAGACTGGCCGCCAGGGCGCGTAATTCATGGGCGAATGGCCCCGCTGCATCGCCGCCGGCCAGGACCAGCACGGCCGGCCCCGGCAGCGCCGCGAGCGCATGCACCGCGACGGCCTGCCCCTTCCACCGCGTCAGCCGCGCCGGGAGCAGGATGATCGGCGTCGCGGCATCCAGCGCGACCAGGGCGCGGAAGACCGCAACGCGCTGGGGGGTGACAGCGGCGGGGTCGAAGGTCGCGGTATCCACCCCGCGCGGGATCAACCGGATGCGTTCTGGATCAATGCTATGCCGGGCAATGATAAGATCGCGTATGAAGCCGCTGATGGCGATCACGCGCTCACCCCGGGCCATGACCGAATTGTACAACCGCTTGCCCCACACGCCTTCATTGTAGGTGCCGTGGTAGGTGGTGACGAAATGCGCCCCCGTGCGGCGGGTGGCGAGCAGCCCCGCCCAGGCCGGGGCGCGGGACCGGGCATGAAGGATGCCGACCCCGCGTTCGCGGATGATCCGCGCCAGGGCGGCCGCGTTGGCGGCGATC
>JBBRWI010000266.1:0-4902 GCA_038249305.1 Acetobacterales bacterium | reverse complement strand
CGGGTGCGCAGATCACGCCCGCGTTGCACAGCCCAATCCGGCGTTCGTCCTCCGTCGCATCGGCCCATTCGACCACCCGTAGCACCCGCCCATCGGCGCCGGTCACCACGCGGCCATAGCGCGCGAGATCGGCCGGGCGCATGGCCAGCAGGGCCGCGCCATGATCGGCGCGGGCAGCCAGCATCCGCCGCATGGTGTCGGATGTGATCAGCGGATTGTCGGCATAGAGCACCGCCACATCGCCCGCGAAATCCGCCAGCACCGGCGCCGCCTGGAGGGTCGCATGCGCGGTGCCGAGGCGTTGATGCTGCACCACCACCGGATGCGGCGCCGCCGCGCGTGCCAGCGCAGGCATGTCCGGACCCACCACCACCACGATGCGATCGAACACCGCCTCGCAGGCGGCGATCAGATGGGCCAGCATCGGTCGCCCCGCGATCGGATGCAGCGCCTTGGGCATCCGGGACTTCATGCGGGTCCCGAGGCCGGCGGCGAGGAGGATGGCGGCAGCACTCATGCCTGCCTTCTGTCCCGTCCGGGCGGGTTCGCGCAAGGCCATCGGCTTGCCGAAGGGTGCCGCGGGCCATAAGGATGCGACCCATGCAGCCGGTGATCCTTCTCGACCTCGACGGCACGCTGGTGGACAGCGTGCCGGACCTGCACGCGGCGCTCGACCGCATGCTGCTTGGCCGCGGGCTTGACCCCCTGTCGCGCGCCGAGGCGACCGCGATGATCGGCGATGGGGTCAAGGTCTTGGTCGAACGGGCCTTTGCCGCCCGCGACCGGGTCGCAACGGCGGCGGATGTCGCGGCCTATTTGCAGGATTACGAGGCCAATGCCGCCGCCGCCACCAGGCCCTTCGCCGGCATCCCCGAAGCGCTGATGGGCATGGCCGCTGCGGGCTGGCGCCTCGCGATCTGCACCAACAAGCCCGAACGCGCGGCACGATCGCTGTTGGCCGATCTGGGGATGACCGCCCAATTTGTTGCCGTCGGCGGGGGCGATTCCTACGCCGTGCGAAAGCCCGATCCAGGCCATGTGCTGGCGACCCTGGCGGCCGCGGGCGGGGCGACGACCGCGGCCGTCATGGTCGGCGACCACGCCAACGACATGCGATCGGGGCGTGCGGCGGGCTTGCCCGTGGTGTTCTGCGCCTGGGGCTATGGCACGGCGGCGATGGCCGGCGACGCCCCGGTCGCGGCCAGCCCGGCCGATCTGGTGGGGGTATTGACCGCGGCGCTGCGCGGTTCGGGCGTCACGCGCACCAGATAGGCGGTGATGCGCCCGAACATGCGCGTCGGGATTTCCAGCCGCACCGGGACCGGTGGCGTTCCCGGCAACACGCTGGCGAGCCAGGCGGTGCCTTCCTGCGGGCGGCGCCATTCGGCCGCGCGGTCCTGGTCGAGCAGGAAGCCCGCGACCTGGCGGCCCTGGAATTCGCAGCGGATCGCCTCCCCGGCCCAGGTATCGCGCCACCCGGACAGCCGTTCCCAGCCCTGGGTTCTGGCCACGAAATCGGTGCGCCGGCGACCGTCATAGACCCCTGCCATGGCATCGCAGGATTGGGTCGCGCCCACCGCGCGGCTGAGTTGGGCCAGCGCCGACAGGCTGTCCATCGTGCCGCGCGCCATTTCGGGCGGCACCGCTTCGCGCTCAACGGCATTCGGCGGCACGAGGCTGCGGACTTCCGGCTCGCCGGCCGGATATTCCAGCAGGATGCGTCGCGTTTCGCCGCGCCAGACCCCGTCGGTTTCGTAGCGCGCGGGGCGGGCCTGGCTGCCCGCCCAGGCGCCCTGCACCATCGACACCTGCTGGCCGCTGATCAGCATGGCCGCAAGGCCGCGCAGGCGCGTGCTCATGTGGATGCGGTAGCCGGCGGGGGCGGCCAGGTCGAAGACCGTCTCGATCTCCATCACCGTCATGCCGGCGGCCATCACGCTGTAGGTGGCGCGGAACGGATCGGCCGCCGCGGGGGCGGCGAGGAGCGGGAGCAGGGCGAGGGCCGGGAGGCTGGCGCGGTTCAGGGACATCATGAGGCGTATGTCGGATCGCGGCAGCCGGCCGCAAGGATTTCCCGACGGCTGTTACCATGTATCGCGCACAGTCTGGTCGCGGTTGCGGCTGGTGGCGCCGCGCCAGTCTTGCCAGACCTGCCGAACACCGCACCGACCCCGCGCGGCATGGTCGCGGTTCGCGCGCGCCACAGGGTGGCCGACCCGACCTGCCTCGCGCTGGCGGCGCAGCAGAACATTCCGCTGCGCCCCCTGATCGGGTACGCCTATCGCGACATGATGCCGGCCGACCAGGCGGGATTGCGCGCGTTGTGGGCGATCAGGCCCTGGCGGGAATAGCGCGCGCGCGTCATTTCTGCGACGCTGCCGGCCACAGATGAGGGCCAGGGCGATGAGTTACGCGACAGCGCGCGACATGGGCGCGGAGACGATCCCGGTGGTGGATATCGGGGCGCTGCTGAGCGGCGACACGGCCGCGGGCATGGAAGCTGGCCAGGCGATGCGGGCGGCGAGCGAGCGGATCGGCTTCTTCTACGTTTCGGGCCATGGCGTGCCCGCGGCGGTCACCGACGCCGCATTTACCGGCGCGCGCGGCTTCTTCGACCTGCCGGCCCCGCAGAAAGCCGCGGTCGCCGTGAACGCCCGCCATCGTGGCTGGGTCGCCCAAGGCGGCGCCAAGATGCACAGCACCGCCCGCCCCGACCTGAAGGAGAGTTTCGTCTGGGGCCTGGAATTGCCGGAAACCGACCCCGACGTTGCCGCCGGCACGCCGCTGATGGGGCCGAACCAGTGGCCGGAGGCGATGCCGCCGCTGCGCGACGCGCTCTACACCTGGTATGAAGCAGCGCTGGGGGTCGGGCATGCGGTGTTGCGCGGCCTGGCGATGAGCCTGGACCAAAGGGCCGATTTCTTCGTCGCACCCTATGCCCGCCCGCTGGCGCGGGGGGCCGCAGTCTTCTACCCGCCGCAACCGCCCGAATTGGGCGAGGCGCAGTTCGGCGTGGCCCCCCACACCGACTATGGTGGGCTGACCCTGGTTGCGCAGGACCAGACCGGCGGCCTGCAGGTCAAGGGCGCCGCCGGCGATTGGGTGATGGCGCCGCCGATCCCCGGCACCTTCGTGGTCAACATCGGCGACCTGATGCATCGCTGGACCAACGGGCGCCTTCGCAGCAACCCGCATCGGGTGGTGAATACCTCGGGCCGGGCGCGGCAATCCTGCGCGCTGTTCTTCGATCCTGGCTTCCACACGGTCATCGATCCACGCGATCTGCTCAAGCATGCGGCAGAGGCCGCGTATCCGCCGATCGCCTGCGGCGAATGGGTGGTCGGACGCTTCGACAAGGCTTTCCGCTATCGCGCGCCAGGCGCATAGACCGCTCTTGAGTCGGAGCGGATCGGGATGGGCCATCACCTCGGGGATGACACAGGGCGGACCCCGCTGCTGCGGCCTGAATGGGCCTATGTCGATCCGCCGGCCCTGGACGGCTTCCGGGCCGAGGACTGGGCGCGGTTGCGGGAACAGCGGCGGATGTTCGATGCCGAGCAGCATGTGGCCCATGTGCTGCGACTGCTGGAGGCCTCGGCCGCCGATCCGTCCTTCGGCTACCAGGTCAACAACTTTCGCCACTGCCTCCAATCGGCGACCGCCGCGATGATCGACGGGCGGGATGAGGAATACGTCGTGGTCGCCCTGTTGCACGACGTCGGCTACACGGTCTGCCCGACCAACCACGGTGCTTTCGCCGCCAGCCTGCTCGGCCCCTATGTGTCGGATGCCGCGCGCTGGCTGCTGGAGCACCACCAGATATTCCTGGCCCACCACTACCACGAACACCCCGAGGAGGCCGACAACACGGCCCTGCGCGAGCATTGGCGTGGCCATCCGGACTTCGCCCCGACGGCCGATTTCGTCGAGCGCTACGACCAGACCACCATCATGCCGGGCCAGCCGGAGGCACCGCTTGGGACCTTCGCGCCCATGCTGGCCCGGCTGCTGTCCCGACCCCCACGGCCGATCACGCCGCGTGAGGATTGAGCCCGCCGGCCCGCGCTGGCGCCGCCGGCAGCAGGCGGCGGTGCAGATGCTGCAATTCCTGGCCTTCGTCGGGCTGCTCGGCTGGCTGCTGGTCGCCGGCGCGCAGAACATGGGCTACAATTGGCAATGGTATCGGGTGCCGCGATACCTTTTCCAGGTCTTCGATGGGGAGGTCTTCGCCGGGCCGCTGCTGAAGGGGCTGGCCGTGACCCTGCACATCAGCGCGCTGGCGATGGGGCTGACCATCGCGATCGGGCTGGCAGTGGCGCTGCTGCGACTGTCGGGCTCGATCGCGGGGCGCTGGCTCGCGATCGGCTATATCGAGGCGATCCGCAACACCCCGCTGCTGGTGCAGCTCTACATCGTGTATTTCGTGCTGGCGCCCGTGCTCGGCATCGACCGCTTCTGGGCCGGGGTGCTGTGCCTGGCGGTGTTCGAGGGCGCTTTCGCCGCCGAGATTTTTCGGGGCGGCATACAGGCGGTGCGGCTGGGGCAGTGGGAGGCGGCCTGGGGGCTTGGCCTGTCGCGTGGGGCCGCGCTGCGCCACATCGTGCTGCCGCAGGCGTTGCGGGTGATGCTGCCGCCGCTGGCGGGCCTGGGTGTCTCACTGGTCAAGCATTCGGCCATCGTCAGCGTGATCGCCGTGTTTGACCTGATGAACGAAGGGCGCAACGTGATCAGCGACACCTTCATGACCTTCGAGATCTGGCTGACCGTGGCGGCGCTCTATCTTTGCGTGACCGTGCTGCTGTCCGCCGGTGTCGGCGTGCTGGAGCGCCGGCTGCGCGGCGGCACGGCCTGATTTTTCCCCAATCACAGGAGATGCGACGGATGAACGAGACGGATAAGGTG
>JBBRWI010000265.1:0-4936 GCA_038249305.1 Acetobacterales bacterium | reverse complement strand
CTGTTCGATGGCTTCATGAAGCGCATCATGCCGGAGCTTTAGAGAACCTCGCGAAGGCCATCGCGACCAGATCGTAGATCGGCCGTTTGAAATCCACCGCCAGCGCCGGCGTTTCGGCCAGCGGCATCCAGCGCCAGATGTCGAATTCCGGATGGTCGTCGGCATCCAGCCGGATATCCGCATCTTCCCCCAGGAAGCGCAGCGCGAACCATTTTTGGCGCTGGCCGCGATACCGGCCCTGCCAGGCGAGCCCGACCAGATGCGACGGCAGGTCATAGGTCAGCCAATCGGGCATTTCGCCGATGATCTCGGCCCGGTCGGTGCCGATTTCCTCGGCCAGTTCGCGCATGACGGCGCGGCGCGGGTCCTCCTGCTTGTCGAGGCCGCCTTGCGGGAACTGCCAGGCGCCGGCCGCCGTCTCCCGCCCCGGATGCGGCGCGCGGCGGCCGACGAAGACCAGCCCCGCGCGGTTGAACAGCACGGCACCGACGTTGGGGCGATAGGGCAGGTCTGGCATGCGGCGCTTCTATGCCGGCCGGCCCATCCGCGCCAGAATCAGCGCGCCGGCGGCACGCCCTCGCCACGCCGGATCAGCACGCTGACGGGGGTCAGCACGAATCCACGCTGTTCCAGCCCCGCGGCCCAGGTGGCGATGCGTTCGACCACGACCGGTGCCGGGTCCGACGCCAGGCCCAGGGCCGAGCCGCGGTCGCGCGCGATGCGTTCCAACTCCGCCAGCCGCCGCTCGATCTCACCGCGCGTCGCCAGATCATCGACGACCAGATCGACGCCACGCCCCCAGGCCCGGTCGGGCGTGCCGGCGCCGGGCCGGGGGTCCAGATAGAGCAGCCCGCGCAAGCGCAGGGTGTCCTGCATGGTGCCGATCATCTCCGGCACCGCGGCGAAGCGTTCGCCGCGCAGCGGCCCGAGCGCCCCGATCGCGCCGACCTGGCCCTGGATGCGCGACAACGCCCAGTCCAGCCGGTCGGCGTTTTCCGATGGCGTGTTGCCGGTCAGCAGCGTGCGGTCGCCCGGGTCGTTCAGCGGATAGCCGGTCGGTTCGAGTGGCAGCGCGGTCAGGGTCTCCATCCCCTTCGCGCGCGCGCGTTCGAGCAGGGGCGCGTTGCGCGGTGCATAGGGCGAGAAGGCCAGCGCCGCGGCGCCGGGCAGGCGGCGAATGGCGTCCTCCGATAAGGCTGCATTCAGCCCGATGTTGCCGACGACGATGCCGATCCTTGGCCGCTGGTCGGTGCGGTCGAAGGCGCGGGCATAGGCACGGATCGAGGTCCGTCCATCGCCGCCGGCCTTTGGCAGCGGCCCGTGGCGTGAGGCTTCGGTCAGGGCGGGATCGACCGGTGCGATCGGGCGGTCGGCGACGCCCGCTGCCGGCGGTGGCAGAGCAAGGGGGGGCGGCGCCGGCGCGGCCGGTGGTGGGGGGGGTGTTGCGGCCAAGGCCGGTGGCAAGGCCGGTGGCAAGGCCGGTGCCAAGGCCGGTGCCAAGGCCGGTGGCAAGGCCGGTGCCAAGGCCGGTGCCAAGGCCGGTGAGGGCGCGGGGGGCGGGTCGATTTCCGGCTCGGGTTCGGCGGCTGTCGCGGCATGCGGCATCACCGGCCCCTCGGCCGAAAGCGGGATCGGCGAGCGCACCGGCGCCATCGGCGTTTCGGCAATCTCGGTGGGGGGCGCTACCTCGGCTTGCGGCACCGGCGCATCGGGTGGCCCCAGCCGATGCAGCCAGACCCCGCCACCGCCAAGACCGGCCAGGACCAGTCCCCAGAACAAGCCCAGGGCGGCCCAGCCGCCCGGCCGGCGCGGCCCCCCGCTCATCACGAGGTCAAAGCGAGCCAGGTCAGCGTGCGGCGCGGCGCTGCGGTGCCGCCACGGCCCAGGCGCGCAGCAGCGTGTTGGCCTGCTGCAACTGGAAATCCGTCTCCGGCTTGGTCGGATCGAAGGCGGCGGCCCCTTCGGCCGGCATCCTCTGCACCCGTTCCAGCACACCGGCCGGCAGGTTCAGCGGCGGCAGCGGCGGTGGCGTCGCGGCGCCCACCGCCTGCCCGTCGTTGCGCAGCGACCGACGCAGGTCGGATTCGCGGTCGCGCTGCGCGACGTTGGTGGGATCCGGGCGGGCGGCCAGCACCTCGATGTCCGGCTCGATCCCGGTCGCCTGGATGCTGCGGCCGGAGGGCGTGAAGTAGCGCGCCGTGGTCAGGCGGATCGCCCCCTGGCCCGGCAGCGGCATCACCGTCTGCACGCTGCCCTTGCCGAAGGACTTGACGCCCATCACCACGGCGCGGCGATGGTCCTGCAAGGCACCGGCCACGATCTCCGAGGCACTGGCGCTGCCGCCATTGACCAGCACGACCATCGGCAGGCCCTGGGCGATGTCGCCCGGCCGCGCGTTCCAGCGCTGCGCGTCTTCCGGCCGCCGCGCGCGGGTGGAGACGATCTCGCCCTGGTCGAGGAAGTCGTCCGACACCTGCACCGCCTGGTCCAGCAGCCCACCGGGATTGTTGCGCAGGTCCAGCACGATGCCCTTGAGGTTGTTGCCCGCCTGGCGGCGCAGGTCGGTCATCGCGCGGCGCATCGCCGCCTCGGTCTGTTCGTTGAAGGAGGCGAGGCGGATGTAGCCGATGTCGCCGCCCTCAAGTCGGAAGCGCACCACCTGCGGGCGGATGACGTCGCGCGTCAGGCTGAGTTCCACCGGCGCCGGCGTCGATTCCCGGCGGATCGTCAGGCGGATCACGCTGCCGCGTTCGCCGCGCATCTGTTCAACCGCTTCCTGCAGGGACAGGCCCAGCACGGAATTGCCGTTGATATGGGTGATCAGGTCGCCCGGCCGCACCCCGGCGCGGGCCGCAGGCGTTTCGTCGATGGGCGAGATGACCTTCACGTAGCCGCCGTCCTGGGTGACCTCGATCCCGAGGCCACCGAATTCGCCGCGCGTCTGCACCTGCATGTCGCGGAACGAGCGCGGGTTCATGTAGGAGGAATGCGGGTCCAGCCCCTGCAACATGCCGTTGATCGCGTTCTCGATCACGTCGCGGTCCACGACGGGTTCGACGTATTCGGCGCGCACCCGTTCGAACACGTCGCCGAACAGGTTCAGCAGGCGGTAGGTGTCGACCCGGCCGGCATCCTGTGCCCAGGCGGCGACCAGAGGCCCGACCACGAGGCCGGCCGAGAACGCGGCGACAATGCCGGCGCCGCGCAACACGCGCCGCGGTTTCGGCGCGGCCGGGGGGGTCATGTGGGCGGCCTTCGTCGGGTCTGCCTGCTCATGGTCCGCCACGCATTTCTCCTTCCGCCACGCGCCTCGCGCGGCCTGTTGTCGTCCCGGGCACGCATCCGCCGCGCAACCGGGGGTTCATGATCCTGTGCGGGCTATCATGCCCCAAGACTCGGCAGGGTTCCAACAACACAACCGTAACAGGGTGTCGCAGACGGCGCCGGGTCCGCGTGGGATAAATCCTCACATGGTTTCATCCTCGCGCCATGCCAGCGCCAATCCGCACAAAATCAGCTCATTTTCCGATCATCCGCGCCGGCTGAACCAGCCGGCGGGATCCACTGGCTGGCCGTTGAGTCGCAATTCGACATATAGCGTCGGACGTGCCCCGTCGGCAGCCGCGCCCAGCACGCCGACCGGCTCGCCCGCCAGCAGCCGCCCGCCCGGGGCCGCGTCCAGCCGTTCCAGCCCGGCCAGCACGACATGGTAGCCGCCGCCGCAATCGACGATCAGCAACAGGCCAAACGACCGGAAAGGGGCCGCGAAGACGGTCCGCCCGGCGCAGGGGCTGACCACCCGCGCGCCCGGATTGGCCGCGACCGTCAGCCCGCGCGACGGCCCGCCCGGCCCCTGGTCGCCGAACCCACGTAGGGTGCGGCCGCTGACCGGGGCGGCGCGCCCGGCCGAGGCCACCACCGCATCGACCCCCCGCGCGGCCGGGTCGGCCCGGCGCGCGACGGTGGCCGAGGGGGGTGGTTCGGGTGTCCGGGCGGCGCGGCGCGCCTCGGCCTCGGCGCGGTTGTGGGCTTGGGTGGCGAGCCGTCCGGCGGCGACGCGACGCGATGCCTCGGCCTGGCGGGCGAGTTGTTCGATGCGTTCACGTTCCAGCCGGGCGATCGCCTCGCGCAGGTCGGTGGCGCGGGCGGCGGCCTCGGCGGCGCGGCGGGCGGCGACTTCCTCGGCCGCTTCGGCGGCCCCGCGCCTCTGGCGGGCGGCAGCCAGTTCGCGGTCCACGATGGCCGCGGCGGCGCGGGCGGACGTCCGCGCCGCGGCCAGCGCTTCGGCGGCGTCCAGCGCCGCCGAAGCGTCTTGCCGCGCGACGATATCGGCCGCACCGGCCAGGGCGGCGGCGGATTGCGCCTCCCGCGCCAGGGCGCGCAGCACGATCAGCGCGCGCAGGGTCTGCTCCGGCGCGCCTGGGGCAGCCAGCAGCGAGGCATCGGGCAGCAGCGCCAGTCGGCGCAGCACCGGGATCAGCGGGACGAGGTCGGCTTCGCGCGCGGCCGCCGTCGCGACCGCCGCCTGGGCCGCGAGGGCGGCGCGTTCGGCGCGCTGGTAGGCTGCTTCCTCGGCGGCCTCGAAGGCCTGGGCGCGGGCGGCGGCGAGGACGCGGGATTGCGCCAGGCCGCGCTCGCGTTCGGCGGCGGCCTCGGCGGCGGCGGCGGCGGCTTGGGCGTCGTGCGCGCGGTTTGTCTGTTCGCGCTCCGCGCCGCGCAGTTGCGCGGGTTGTTCGCGCTCCGCGCCGCGCAGTTGCGCGGGGTTCGCCGATCGCGCGGTTTGCGGCGCCGCCGGCCCGGCCAGCAGCATCAGCATCGCGGCCATGGCGCCCGCGAATCCTCTGGCCAGCCGTGCTGCATCCCGATCCATTTGCGTTTGCTAGCATGCCCGCCGCGCGCCGTCCGGGGGTTGGACGGCGTCGTCCGGTCACGCAGG
>JBBRWI010000264.1:0-4984 GCA_038249305.1 Acetobacterales bacterium | reverse complement strand
GCACGTGACGATGCAGGTGGCCGGCAGGCCGCCCTGCACGCCGCCCACGATGGACTTCGCGAAATCCACCAGCCGGCGCGAAATGCCGCCCACATCCATCAGGTTCCCGGCCAGGATGAAGAAGGGAATGGCGGCCAGCGGAAACCGGTCCAGCGAGACATAGAGCTGCTGTGCCGCAACGATCAGCGGAAAGCTGGTGAAGCCCGCGACGCCGATCACCGCCACGATGCCGATGGCGACCGCGACCGGGATGCTGGCGGCGAGGAGCACCAGCATCGCGGTCAGCATGAAGCTGCTCATACCGCCATCTCCAGCTCTTCCGCCTTGGGGTCGAGGAATTGCCCGAGTGCGCCGAGCACGGCGAAGGCAGCCCCGATGGGCAGCGCCGCATAGCCCCAGCTGATCGAGACTTCGAGGCCCGCCATCTCCTGGAATTTCACCCGCTCGGCCATGATCCAGCCGAACCAGAACAGCACGCCCATAAGCGAGAGATTGCCCGCCAGAACGGCCGCTTCGATACCGCGCCGGATCGCCCCGCGCGTATAGCGGTGCGCCATGTCGATCGATACCAGCGAGCCCGTGCGGATCGCTGCAGCCAGGCCGATGAAGGCCATCCAGATCAGCGCAGTGCGTACCAGCGCCTCGGACCAGACGGAGGGCGTTTCGGTCGCGAAGCGCGCCACCACCTGCCAGAAGCCGGCAAACACCGCGACCAGCAGCGCCGCGATGGCGATGACGGTCGCCATGGTGGTGGTGATGCGGTCCGCCAGCAGGACGCCATGGCGGATGCGCGCACGCGGCCCGTGCTGCTCCTGGCCCACCCAGAGCGCCGCGCCGACCAGCGCGAATGTGCCGCAAAGAACCAGCAGCAGCGGCATCATGTTCATGGGATTCACGCGGCGGGCCCCTCAAAGCGAAGGCCGCGGGAGGGGTCCTCCCGCGGCCATTGTGACGCGTGAGCGCAGCCTTACTGCGCCGCGCGCCAGTCGCGAATGCGGCGCAGCAGGGCCGCGTCCATCGTGCGCTCCCATTCGGCGAATGCGGGGGCGAGCACCTCCTGGAAGGCCGCCGTGTTGACGGTGGTATTGACGGTCATGCCGCGCCGGCGAAGCTCGTCCACGCCGCTCGCCTCATCGGCGGTGACGCGGGCGCGGTTGGCGGCCTGCGCGGCGACCGCCGCCGCCATGAAGTGCGGCCGGTCCGCCGCCGGCAGGCGCTGCACCACCGATGGATTGCAGATCATCACCGCGGGCGAATAGACGTGGTTGGTCAGCGTCATGAAGCGCTGCACCTGGTTCAGGTTGTTGGCCACAATCACCGAGATCGGGTTCTCCTGGCCATCCACTGTACCTTGTTGCAGCGCGGGCACCAGTTCGGAGAAGGCCATCGGTGTCGGCAGCGCGCCGAGCACGGAGAAGGCGCGCATATGCACCTGGTTCTCCATGGTGCGGACCTTCAGGCCGCGCAGATCGGCCGGCGTGTTCACCTCCCGCCTGGAATTGGTCAAGTGGCGGAAGCCGTTCTCCGTCCAGATCACGCCATGCAGGCCGCGCGCGGTGAAGCGGCCCAGCACCTGCTGGCCGATCTCGCTGTCCAGTACGCCGCGGGCGTGCGCTGTGTCGCGGAACAGGAAGGGCACGTCGAAGATGCGCACCTCGGGCACGAAATTGCCGACCGGGCCGGTCGACGTGAAGGTGCAGTCGATGGTGCCGATCTGCACGCTCTCGATCATCTCGCGCTCATTGTCGTTGCGCTGGACGACGATACGGTAGCGGTTGTTGGTCAGCCGCTCGAAGGCCTCCCTGAACGCGATGGGCCCGGCACCGGTGTGGCTGTTGGGCGGCAGGGCGTGATGGATCGTGATCTGCGTTTGGGCAAGGGCTGGGGCGGCCAACAGGATCGTGAATGCGGCCGCGAAGGCCGCTTTGCGGATATCGGTCATTGGAAGTCCTCCTTTTCAATAAATATCCGATACGTCATCTGGCGCACTCAGCGCAATCGGCAACGCTAGCCCGGATTATTCACCAGGGTTGGCGGACATGGCGCAAACCCTTCATCGGCCATAGGATTTGGTTGCGAGACCATAACCATTTCGATGTCGGAGCCCATGCCCGCCTAGAGCACGATCGATCCAAGTGGATCGATGTCGTGCTCTAGAAGCAGTTGAATCTAGAGCAAGAAATCGGATCAGATGATTCCATCTGATCCGATATTGATCTAGGTTGAATCTACCCCCGCGCTGCCCGGTCTGTCACCGGTCGCCGGCAAGCCCATCATCGCCCGTTTCGACGGCGGCCAACTCTCATCGGATGGCGGCGTGCTGGCGCTGCGCGAGATCGAACGCCGCCGTCGTGTCGCCGATCGCCTGGCCGCCTGTGTCGCCGATCCTCGCGCCGCGGAACGCGTCGTGCACAGCCTGGCCGACATCCTGGGCTTTCGGATGCTGATGATTGCCGCGGGCTACGAGGACGGCACCCGCGCGGCCCGCTTCTCGCACGGCTCCAGTGCCACCGCCGGCAGGCCGCGCAGGGCGGCGGTGTCGGCCACCAGCCTCTCGCCGATCGTCGTCGCGTGCCGCCCGGCGTGATCGCCCTGCCGAGCCCGGCAGCGCGCCGCCAGCGTCGCGTTCAGCTCCGCATGGCTTGCAGCCTGGGGAATCGGCGTCAGGAAGTTGGCGCGCGCATATTTCACCAGGCCATCGACCTTGCCTTTGTCATTGCCCTTGCCTGGGCGGCCAAAGCGGTCGGCAAAAAGGTGATGGCTGAGCAGTTCGGTGAACGCCCGGGTCGGCTCGCGCTTGCCGTCGCCACAGATCCTCGCCACCGCGATCTTGAGGTTGTCGTAGAGCAGCGACAGCGGCACGCCACCAAAGAACGCGAAGGCCGACACATGACCGTCGAGGAACGCCTCGGTCGTCTCGCGCGGATAAGCCTTCACAAAGCACGCATCAGACTGCGGCAGCGACATGCAGAAGAAATGAATCTTTTGCCGCACACCGCCGATCACACCAACAGCCTCGCCGAAATCCACCTGTCCGTGACCCGGCGGATGCGGCCGCGGCACGAAGGTCTCGCGAGCGCGCGCCAGGCAGAGCCGGACATGATCCTTGACCATGGTGTAGCCGGCAGCGAAGCCATGCTCGTCGCGCAAACGCTCGAAAATCCGCTTGGCCGTATGGCGCTGCTTGACTGGCGCAGTCCGGTCAGCGTCCAGGATTGCATCGATCACCGGCAGCAGAGCGCCCAGCTTGGGCTTCGCCACAGGCGCCGTTCGCGTATAGCCCGGCGGCGACGAAAACCGGCACATCTTCAAAACCGTCTCGCGGCTCAGCCCGAACACACGCGCCGCCTCACGCCGGCTGTTGCCCTGAACAAACACAAAGCTGCGAACCGCTGCATAAACTTCCAAAGCAAACATCCCCGGCCGCCCCCAAAACGAGCAGCCTAACCAGTGGACAGGTTTTACACCGCCCTCGTCAGCACAACGCCGGCGATCCTGTGGCCTGCTTTGTCACCGCCATGCACACCAGCACCTGCTCGACATAGGCCACGAAGGCCGCGCCGTTCATCGGGCCGTCGAGCACCATCGGCGCGGTCATGCCCGACAGCCTGAGCGCACCGGTGAAGGTCGTGATCTTCCAGTGTCCGTGCGGCACTGGCGCCCGGCACCGCTCGCCGCGCGGAGCCCGGCCACGCGTGCGCGCCATCTTGGTCGAGGCGCCAGTCTCGTCGATGAAGACCAGGCGCTGCGGGTCAGGGTCGGGCTGCGTCTCGAACCAGGCCTCTCGTCGGGTGGCGACGTCGGGCCGTTCCTGCTCGCTGGCGTGCGCCGTTTTTTTTGAAGCTGAGGCCGCGGCGGTCGAGGAAACGACACATCGTGCTCGGCGCGAACCGCTCGCCGTGCCCATGCCGCGGCTCCCACCAGCTTCTGGCAACCGCACCAGATTGTAAGCGGTGGCCCGCAGCGTGAAAACCCAACCGACACGCGCCAAGCCGCACAACCGCATCCGGCGCAGTCCAGCCACCTCCTTGCCCCAGCCGAACACCTCCTCGATACGCTTGCGGATCACCTGGCTGACCCGGTAGCCCGCATGCCGCGTGGTACGGCCGTCAATCGCCGAACTGCGGCCTCTCTTGTGCTGGGCCACATGCGGCGTCACGCCGATCTTGCGCATCGCCGCCACAAAGCCCTGTGTGTCATGGTTCTTGTCGGCGCCCAGCGTGGTCCGCCCACGCCGCGCCAGTGGCGCCATCATCGCCGGCCCCGCGTCGCGCTCGGCCGTGCCGGTCGCCAGCGTCGTCGCCTCGCTCACCACCAGGCCGTGACGGTTTTCCATCACCACATGCCCGGCGTAGCAGAGCTTCGCCGCCTGGCCGTTCGACTTGCGCGCCAGACGCGCATCCGGATCGGTGGTCGAGGCGTGCGTCTCATTTCTCCGCTTCTCGCCGTGGAAATCACGCTCGTCGTTGCGGCCCTGTGCTGGCGGCTTGCCACTGCCATCCTTTGGCCGGAAGCTCTTTATCGAGGCCCAGGCATCCAGCAGCGTGCCATCCACAGAAAAATGGTCCGACGACAGCAACGGCTGCACCTCGGGTGCTGCCAGCACAGCCTGGAAGGACGCCCGCGCAATGTCGTCCTGCACCAGCCGCTCGGGGTTCTTGGTGAACACCGTCACGTCCCACACGGCCGCGTCCATCGACAGCCCGACGAACCAGCGGAACAGCATATTGTAGGTGACCTGTTCCATCATTTGCCGCTCCGACCGCACCGAATAGAACGCCTGCAGCAGCAGCGCGCGCAGCAGCTTTTCGGGAGCAATCGACTAACGCCCGCCCGCGGCATAGAGCTTGTCGAAGTCTCGCGACAGGCGCTCCGCCGCGCCATTCACAATGGGCCGGATCAGCCGCAACGGATGGCCCGAAGGCACCATTGCCTCAGGGCTCAGATAACTGAACATCGCACCCGTCTGACGATCCGAACCGCG
>JBBRWI010000263.1:0-4994 GCA_038249305.1 Acetobacterales bacterium | reverse complement strand
GTAGGGCGCGGTGGCGATGGCGACGCCCGGCGGCACGAAGGCCGGCGCGTCCGACGCCTGCATCGTCTCCGGCGGCGTCCAGGACGGCGCCGGCGCCAAGGTATCCGGCGCCAAGATATCCGACGCCAACGGATTTTGCGAGAACGTGCTGCGCAGATCGCCCTCGCGATCGACGGCCTTTTCGATTTGGCCCTTCAGATCGAAATTGCGGATATCGTTGATCGACTGGCGCAGATCCTGCACGCCCGCATCCTTGGCAACCTCGTCCACCTGGGTCTGGAACTCGCCGGCCATCCGCCGCAGCTTCTGGATCGTCCGCGCGACGCCCTTCACCGCCTCGGGCAGATCCTTGGGCCCAATGACGACGAGTGCGATGACGGCGATCAGGGCCATCTCTGACCAGGCGAGGTCGAACATGCGCTCCTACGGGGTTCCAGTTCTAAGGTGGGGGTTAGCAGGAACCAACCCTTTCGCCAATGTGGGGTCCCGTCAGGCGGGATGGGAGGCCTCGGCCGAATTGTGTTCGGACGGCATGCCCTCCGGCGCGAAGGCGAAGGCCCGGTCGGGGTCGGCGTGCAACCGCACCCGCGCCCCGCGCGGCAGCACCGTGCCGGCCGGCAGCCGGGCATGGACGTGGTGGATGCCGCCCGCGCCATCGACCACCGTCAGGTGCACAAGCGTGGTCGCCCCCAGCATACGGCAGGCATCCACCTCGGCCGGCACGCCGGTTTCGGCGAGGCTCAGCCCCTCCGGCCGCCAGAACACCTCGGCACCGCCATCGGCGAGATCCGGCGCCGCCACCGCGCCGAGGGCGGTCCGCGCGACCCCCTGCGACACCACGGCCGGCAGGCGGTTGACCTCACCCAGGAAGGTCGCGACGAAGCGCGTGACCGGGCGCAGGTAGAGATCGGCCGGCGTGCCCAACTGTTCGATCCGCCCGGCGCGCATCAGGGCGATGCGATCGGCCATGAACAGGGCTTCCTCGGCATCATGCGTGACCAGCAGGGTCGCGATCCCGGCCTCCTGCAACATATGCAGCGTGTCGTCGCGGACCTGTTCGCGCAGCCGGGCATCCAGGCTGGCGAAGGCCTCGTCCAGCAGCAGCACCGCCGGGCGCGGCGCCAGCGCCCGCGCGAGCGCCACCCGCTGCTGCTGCCCGCCCGACAGCGTATGCGGCCAGGCCTGGGTGAAATCGGCGAGGCCCACGCGGGCCAGCGCCTCATGCACCAGCGCCCGGCGATCGCCACGGCCGACGCCGCGCAGCCCGAAGCCGACATTGTCGGCAACCGTCAGATGCGGAAACAGCGCATAATCCTGGAACACGAAACCGACCGAGCGCTTTTCCGGCGGGACCTCCCGCCCGGGTTCTGCGACCCGGCGCCCGGCGATATCGATCGTCCCGACCTGCAACGGTTCCAGCCCCGCGACCAGGCGCAGCATGGTGGTCTTGCCGTCGCCGGAGGGCCCCAACAGGCAGACGATCTCACCGGCCGCGACGGTCAGATCGACGCCGCGCAGCACCTCCCGCCCGCCATAGGCGTGGCGCACGCCGGCGAGCGTGAGCGTCATTGCGGCCGGGGCAGCAGGCTGCCGGCGCCGGGCAGCAGATCCTCCCGCCGCGGCAGGTCGGCCAGGCTGGCCAGCCCGAATTGCGACAGGAACGCAGGCGTGGTGCCCCAGAGGGTGGGCCGGCCCGGCGCCTCGCGCCGCCCCTTGGGCGTGACCATGCCCATGTCCAGCAGCGCATCGAGGGTGCTTTGCGACAAGGCGGCGCCGCGGATGTCCTCGACATCCGCCCGCGTGCAGGGCTGGTGCCAGGCGATGATGGCCAGGGTTTCGATCGCGACCCGGCTCAACCGCCGCGGCACCTCGACCATCCGGGTCAGGGCGCTGGCCAGGTCGGGCGCGGTGCGGAAGGCATAGCCGCCCGCGACGGCGACCGGGATGACGCCGCGCCCGGCGTAGCGTTCCGCCAAGGCGGCCAGCACGTCGCGCGCGGCGACGTCGTCCGGCAGCGCGGTTTGCAGGTGGCCGATGGGCACCGGTTCGGCCGAGGCGAAGAGCAAGGCTTCGGCCAGGCGCAGCGCCGCCTCGGGCACCGGTGTTTCCGTCTCATCGTCAGGCGGCATGGGCGGCCTCGTTGTCCAGCAGTTTCAGCATCACCGGACCGAAGGCCCGATCCTGCCGCAAGTCCAGCCGGCCGTCGCGCGCCAGTTCGAGGCTGGCGATCAGGGTGCTGGCGGTCGCCGCCCGCCGCTCGACGGGGTCGGACAACCCCTCCGGCAGGAATCGCGACAGCATCGCCCAGGACGGCATGGTGCCCAGCAGGACACCCAGGCGCTGCACCGCATCCTGCACCGTCCACAGGCGCCGCGGCTTCGGCCGATAGGGCCTTTGCGCGGCCAGCCGACGCAGGACCCCGCCATAGGCGGCCAGCAGCGCCGGCAGGTCGGCCGACAACCCCGTGCGATATTCGACCGTGAAGGATTCCGGCGCGCCGCGGGCCCAGACCTCCTGGCCGAGCTGCGGCTGGCGGTTCAGCCATCCCGTCGCCACCCGCATCCGTTCCAGTTCCGCCAGCCGCTCGGCCAACTGGCCGGCGAGGGCCTCGGGCGACAGTGCTGCCTCATCGGCATCGGGGTCGGGCACCAGCAGGCGTGACTTCAGCCAGGCCAGCCAGGCCGCCATCACCAGCCAATCGGCCGCCAGTTCCAGCCGCAGCGCCTGCGCATCGGCGACGACCAGCAGGTACTGGTCCACCAGCGCCACGATCGAGAGCTTCGCCAGATCGACTTTTTGCGCCCGCGCGAGGTCGAGCAGCAAATCGAGCGGCCCCTCGTAGCCATCGATCCGCACCGTCATCGTCGGGTCGGCGGTCATGCGTGCCCCGCCAGCGCCAGCACTGCACGAAAGGCCGCCGCGACAATGTTGCGCAAGACCCAGCCGATCGGGTCCATGCCCCCGGGCAGTTGCGGCAGGACGATGATCAGCAGGATCACGATCAACAGCCCGAAGCGTTCGGTCTGCGCCAGGGGCCGCGCCAGGGCGGCCGGCAGCACGCCGACCAGGATGCGCCCGCCATCGAGCGGCGGGATCGGCAGCAGGTTGAACAGGCCCAGCACCAGGTTCGCGAAGATCGACATCAGCAGGAACCGCGTCAGCCATTCCACGACCTCGACCGGCAGGAAGGGGGCCGCCCATTGCAGCGGATGCGCCAGCAGGGCCGAAACAAATGCCAGGATGAAGTTGACCGCCGGCCCGGCGGCGGCCACCCGCACCATGCCCCAGCGCGGCTCGCGCATCCGGAAGGGGTTGACCGGCACCGGCTTGGCCCAGCCGAACAAGACTTCGACCCGGCCGATCGCCAGCAGTTGCGAGATCACGAGGAATCCGGGCAGCAGCAGCGTCCCGATCGGATCGACATGGCGCCACGGGTTCAGCGACAGCCGGCCGGCCTCCTTTGCCGTCGGATCGCCCTCGGCCAGGGCGGCGTAGCCGTGCGCCGCTTCATGCAGGGTGATCGCCAGCACGGCGGCGATGATCGCCGCGGCGACCTCGGGCAGCCAGTCGATCACGGCGCGGCCAATACCGCGTGATGGTCAAGCCGCCGCGCCACACCGACCGGGCGGGCCGCCGCCATGCGACGCAGCGCAGCCTCGCTGATCCGGGGGCATGCGGCGAGCAGTGCCGCGGTCGCGGCCAGCACCCCGGTGCAATGCAGGGCCAGGTCGCAGCCGGCGGCCAGCGCCGCGCCGGCCAGGTCGCGGGCGGCCCCGGTCACCGCGCCCATCGCCAGGTCATCGGTGATCAGGACACCATCGAAGCCGACCTCGCCACGGATGACGCCACGGATGATCGGTTGGGAAAAGGTCGCGCAATGCTCGGCGTCCCAGGCCGGGTAGCGGATATGCGCGGTCATCGCCCAGACGCCTGCTTCAGCCCCGGCCCCAGCCCCCGCCCCAGCCACGGCACGGAACGGCATCAGGTCGCGCGCCAGCGTCGCCACGTCGGCGGTCACCACGGGCAGGGCCTCGTGGCTGTCCGCCAGCGCCCGGCCGTGGCCCGGGATGTGCTTCATCACCGGCACGCAGCCCGATCGCCGCAAGCCGGCGACCACGGCAAGGCCGAGGCGCGCGACCTCGGCCGGGTCGGCCGAAAAGGCGCGGTCGCCGATCACGTCATGCGCGCCCGCGACGCGCAGATCGAGCACCGGCGCGCAGACCACATCGATCCCCGCGGCGCGGCAGACGGCGCCCATGGCGGCAGCACTTGCCAGGGCGGCTTCGGCCGGCCCGCCCTCGAACGCAGCGGCCGGCGGGAAGTCCGGCCAGAATGGCGGGCGCAGCCGCGCGACGCGGCCGCCCTCCTGGTCCACCAGGATGGGGGTGTCGGCGCCGAGCAGGTCGCGGATGGCGCCGGTCAGGGCCAGCACCTGGGCCGGGGTCTTGATGTTCCGGCGGAACAGGATCACGCCGGCCGGCGGGTGGCTGGCGAAGAGTGCGGCTTCTTCGCGGGCCAGAACCGGCCCGGCGATCCCGACGACCGCCGCGCGCGCCGAAAGACGATCCATGAGGCGCATCCGCTCGCCGCTCAGCCGCCGATGATGGCGCAGGCGCCGCCACGGGCGCGGATTTTCTCGCAGAACGCGCGGGCCGCCTCCGCATCGGCAAGGCCTGCGGCACGCAGCCGGTAGAGGGTGGACTGCCCTTCGCGAGGAAAGGCCGCGATGGTCGGTTGGCGGCCCTGGAACTCGGCCGGCAGCAGCCGCGCCAGCCGGTCCCATTCGCCGCGCGCCGCCGCTTCGGAGGACAGCGCGCCGAGTTGCACTGTCGGCCGGCCGCCCGGCCGCGCGGCCGCGTTGACCGCCGGGGAGCGCGGCGCGGACGCGGGTTCCGCCGTTGCCAACTGGGGTCGAGCCGGGGCTGGCGTTGGCGCGGTGGGGGCCTGGGTGGGGGCCTGGGTGGGGGCAGGCACGGCCGGTCGCGGCGCCGGCG
>JBBRWI010000262.1:0-5007 GCA_038249305.1 Acetobacterales bacterium | reverse complement strand
GTTGCCGTTCGCGCCGATGAGGGGGTCAGCGGCCGATGGTTTCCGGCATGGTGACCGACAAGGTGGCAAGATTGCGATCCACCGCGCGCATCAGGCCCCAGTTCTCGAAGTAACCGGCCGGAAAGCCGGGCGAACCCTGGTCCATGTCCTGCTGCCGGGCGTGGATGTAGGTGGTCCAGCGTCGGGTCGCCGGGCGCCGGTGGTGGAAGTCATGGCAGGGCGCGTCGCCAACCAGCACGAACAGGCGCACGAATAGCTGCACCGTCAGCATGTCGGCCCACCACAGGCCCCAGGCCAGCAAGCCCCGGGCCGAGGTTGCCCGCACAAGCGGTGGCGCACGGCCCGGAAACACCCCGGCCGTGGCATGGCAGACGAAATCCTTGTCCCGCGTGGCGATCAGCGCGGGTTCGGGGAAGCTGTGTTCACAAAGGATGCGAAAGACCGTCGCGATCTGCAGCAGGATGGTGACCGGCAGAATCCAGACCACCGCAAAAAGCCAGAACGTGCCGGTGGCCAACGACAGGGCGATCGCGGCGGTCCAGGCGACGCGGCCCGGCCAGTCATGCGCGGCATCGCCGGTGAACAGGCTGGCGCGCACCCGCCGCAGCAGGAAGCGTGCGTGAAAGCCCGGGGAGACCAGGTTGACCAGCACCCGCCGCCACAGCTCCCGTTTCGGCAGGCCGGGCTCAAGGCCGCACATGCCCATGACGAAATCGGCGAACTCGTCTTCTTCGGTCAGCAGTTTCTTGGCGCTGTGGTGCAGCATGTGTTCGTGCTGGTAGTCATCGAACCGCTTGAACAGCAGCAGGGCCGAAATCAATCGACCGGCCCGCCGGTTCGCCTCACGCGTCGCGAAGACCGTACCGTGGGAGCAGTGATGGAAGATCACTACCTGGAAGAGCCCGAGGCCGCAGCATGTGGCCAGCAGCCCCGCCGGCAGCAGCAGCCAGTTCGCGGCCGGCGCGCCGATCATCAGGAACGGCAACAGCGCCACCAGGCATCCGCCAAAGGTCCAGGCCAGGGAGCCGACGACGAAACTCATTGCGCTGCGCGGGGACGGGGTTTCGCCCATCGCCGGCCGGGCCGTAAGCCAGGTCAGGAAGGGTTGCACAAACCCCGGCAGGCGGGACGCCATTGCGTCACGCGGCGAGATACCCTCTCGAGACGTGAGGGCTGCGGTATCGATCAAGGTTTGGGTCGGCATGTGCTGAATAAACATAAAAAGCTCCGTTGGTCGGGTGGTCAGGCGACGTTGCGGTACGAGGATTATTTGACCTAGACGAAATTAGCCGGATTTGGATCGCGCCGGCGACATTTGTGTTGAAGGTCGGAAGTGTTTGCGTTTGTTCAGCATCTGTCCATCCGGTGAACGTAAAACCGGTACAATAGGACGAAAATTTTGCGGGCTTACGTCAGGATCGAAATGTGATGAATGTGTCGATAAATGAGTAAAGCCTCACATATAGACTTCATCTGCTCTTGCGCGAGACAGTGCGCGTCCCAGCGGGTCACGCGGCCCGCACCACCTGGGCCGGCCGGCGTTGGTGAAGACGCTGCCCTTAGGCGCAAGGCGCCGTCAGAATCTGGGGTGCCGGAACCGACCGCTTGGCCCGGGCAGCGCGGTGCTCCAAATCAGAAGGCGCCTCTACAACCACAACGCCTTATGTTGAAACGCGACGCAGTAACACGGGGATGCCATTGCTCGTGAAAAATGCCTTCAACGCGTCATCTCGAACCGATGACGCTTCGGCCGTCCGTCATCCGGTCGATCAGCGCAGCATAGGCCCCGAACATCGTCTCCTCATCATAGACCCGCATGACGCGTTGACGGTTTGCTACGCCGATTCGCGCCCGCAGCACCGGATCCAGCAGCAGCGGCCGCAACGCGGCTGCCAGCGCGGCATCGTCGCAGGGCGCGAGATGGGGGAGATTCTCCGCGGACACCATCGCGCGGATATCGCCGACGTCGGTCGCCGCCACGGGCAGGCCGCTCGCCATGGCCTCCAGGATCGAAAACGGCATCTGCTCGGTGTCCGAGGACAGGCAGGCCAGGTCCATCATGCGATAGGCCGCGGCCGGGTCGGCGATGGCGCCAGCGAAGTGCACCGATGCTGCGATCCCGAGGTCGGCCGCCAAGGCCGCCAGGGCGGGCCGTTCGGGCCCGTCGCCCACGATCAACAGTCGCAGGGGCGTGCCCTCCCGCAGCAGGATCGCCGCCGCCCGCAGCATGCGGGCCAGGTTTTTCTCCGGGCGCAGGGCGGCCACCGTGCCGATCAGCGGCCCGTCGCCCGGGATATCGAGAGCAGCGCGCGGCCCCTCGGGGTTGAAACGGCGCAGGTCGATCCCGTTCGGGATGTAACGCAGCCGCGCCTCCGGGAGGTGCCAGATCTCGCGCGCCGCCCGCAGCAGAGTGTTCGACGGCAGCACCACGTCGCTGCGCCGCAGCACCAGCCGGCGGGCCAAGACCCGGCGGGGAAGTTGGGCGGTGCTTTCCTCTCGCCCGAAGCCGTCCTCGGTATGCAGGTGCGGGCCCCGGCGGGTCAGCCGATCCGCGATCGCCCACTCGATGCTGCCCCAATTGCTGGTCACCAGCAGCGACGGACGCAGGCGCCGCAGCAGTCCGGCAATACCCATCAGGCGCCGTGGCGCCGAGTCCTCACGCGCGAAGGGCGGCGGCACGAGTTGCAGGGGCACGTCCGGCGCCATGCGCGCCGCACTCTCCTGCTGCCCATCCAGCGCGACGACGGCGTGCCGCCAGCGCGCGCCGAAGCGGTTGGCCAATGCGACGAAGCGCACCTGCGCACCGCCGACCGCGAAGCTTGGGAAGACATGCAGCAGCAAGGGGGTGGTTGAGGCCGGCGCTGTCATGCGGCCGGCTCCAGTCGCGCCCCCGGGCGGCCGCGCGTCGGGGAACGGCTTTCGATCTCCTGTTCCGCCAGGCCGACGACCCGCCGCGCATGATCCGCCCAGGTCAGGCCGCGGCGCGTGATGTCCTGGCGCGCGGCCGCACCCAGGCGCCGGCGCAGCGCAGCATCGCGGCCGAGGCGTAGAACGGCCTGCCACATCCCATCGGCGGCGGCGGGGTCGAACAGCAACGCGGTGCGTCCATCGTCCAGCAACTCCCGCAGGTTCGGCTGGTCGGGCGCCACGATGGCGCAGCCGGCCGCCATGTACTCCAGCACCTTCAGCGGGCAGGCATAGGCGACGGCGCCCGGCTGCAAGGCGATGTCGAAGCCGCCGATCAGCGGCGGGATCGCCTCCCGCGCCGTCAGCCCGGTGAATTCCAGGCGGTCGGCGATGCCGAGTTCCTGGGCCAGCGCCTCCAGCCCAGCCCGCGCCGGCCCTTCGCCGACGATCCGCAGCACGAAACGTGGCGCGCCCTGCCAGGCCGCCATGGCGCGGAGCACGCCGTCGAGTCCGTGCCAGTCGCGCAGAAAGCCGACGAAGCCGAGCACAACCTCTTCCGCCTCCACCGGGGGCGCGGGTGCCGGGAAATCATTCAGGTCGATGCCGTTCGGGATGACGACGATGCGCGAGGCGAGCACACCCGCGGCAGCGATGATCGCCGCCAGCACCGCCGTCACCGGCAGCACCACATTCGCTCGACGCCAGGCGAAGTGCTCGGTGGCGGCGGCGATCCTGCGCAGCGACAACTGCCCGAAGCGCGCGCGTTCCTGCGCCAGGGGGGCATTCACCTCCAGCAGCAGCGGCAAGCGGCGGTAGCGCGACACCAGGGCGCCAGCCAAATGGAACAGGTTGGCGCGTTCATAAATGACATCGGGCACGAAAGCGCGCGCGGCCTGGTTCAGGCGAAAGGTGGCCGGCACCGCATAGGCCAATTCCGCCAACTCCCCGACCCAGGCGGGCAGCCGGCGGCGGATCAGCGCCACCATCCTGCTGTCGTCGCCCAGCCCGGCCTGGTGGAAGCCGGCGGGACCGATGACGCGCACCTCATGCCCTGCTTCACGCAAGGCGGCGACCATCGCCTCCAGGTGCACCGACTGCCCGTCGCGCGATCGGATGCGATGGCTATACAGAATCTTCATAAGCCTGCCGTCCCTGTCGCCAGCCGACCCCGCAACCAGCGCCGACCGTGCCCCGCCGCCTGGCGCGCGAGTTCGACCCACCCGGCCGGATGCCACGGATCAGTCAGCGTGACGCCGAAACGCTCATGTCGCTCGCCTGCCCAAAGCTGCTTGTAGGCATCGTCGCCGCGGCCGAAGTCGAGCGCCGTGACCCCATCCTGTTCGATCAATCCGCGGATCATGATCGCGGTCAGCGTGGTGCCGGGCGAAGCAGCCTTCGCCGCTTCATCATGCGCAAGCTTCAACACGCAGGCCTGCCCGCCGGATACGACCCAGTATTGCGCGGCGATCGGGCGGTCGTCCGCGTCCCACATCACACCCAGCCGCAGCGCGCCGATCGCTGCCGCGGCCCGCATCAAGGCGGGGTCGAAGTCGGGAAACGGCTCGGGTGGCTTCCAACTGCGTGCGCGGACGGTGCAATAGGCGGCGATGCCCGTCTCCAGCATCTCCCCAGGTTGCGCATAGGCGCTGAACCGCCCGGCCCGCGCCGCTTTCCGCCGGATGGTGGCGCGCAGCGCCGATGGCCGGGCCGCGAGGTAGCCATCCCAGCCCTCGCCCGGCCGCAGCGGCGCCCGCCAGTTGCCGAAGTGCCGGAAGCGTGACAGCGACAGCCCCGCCGCGCGCACCCCGTCCAGCAGCGCGGCGACGCCCGCGGCATCGGCGTCCATGGCGGCGAGCCGGGCTGGCGCGTTGCGGTGCAGCAATCTGCCGAAATACTGCCCGGCATCACGCAGTGCGGCAGCGTCGGCGTGGGGCGCCAGCAA
This sequence comes from Acetobacterales bacterium, assembly GCA_038249305.1. Taxonomy (GTDB): domain Bacteria; phylum Pseudomonadota; class Alphaproteobacteria; order Acetobacterales; family Acetobacteraceae; genus Humitalea. The sequence continues at coordinate 158 of JBBRWI010000262.1, read as the reverse complement.
CGGACCCCAGCCGATGGTGTAGGGCGTGACCAGGCTGCTGAGCCGGCCCGCCTGGCGCAGCAACGGCAGCAGCACCGCGTCCCCGGCACCGCAGACCGCCAGCACCGGCTGCGCCCCGGCCGGGATCGCCCCAGCCAGCACGGTGTCATACCAGGCCC
>JBBRWI010000261.1:0-5050 GCA_038249305.1 Acetobacterales bacterium | reverse complement strand
GATCTGCTGGCGCGGCCCATCGCCCAGCGATTGCAGCAGGTGCTGGGCGGGCATCCCGTCGTCGTGGAAAACCGCGGCGGTGCGGGCGGGTCGGTCGGCGCCAGCATGGCCGCACGGGCGGCGCCCGATGGTCACACGCTGCTCTGGGGGCATATCGGCACGCTGGCGGTGAATCCCTGGATCTATCCGCAGATCGCCTACGATCCGATCCGCGACTTTGCCCCGGTCGCGCTGGTGGCCCTGCTGCCCAGTGTGCTGACCATCCACCCCTCGGTCCCCGCACGCACGGCGGCGGAATTCATCGCGCTGGCCCGCGCCCGGCCCGGCACGCTGGAATATGGCAGCGCCGGCAATGGCGCCGCCTCGCATATCACCATGGCGGCCTTCGCCGACGCGGCGGGGATCGACCTGGTCCACGTGCCCTATCGCGGCAATGGGCCGATGCTGACCGACCTTCTGGCCGGGCGCTTGAAGGCGACCTTCGCCGGCGCGCCGGTGGTTGTGCCGGCGACCCGCGACGGGCTGCTGATCGCGCTCGGGGTCAGCAGTGCCGCAGCCTCCCCGGCGCTGCCGGGCATTCCGTCGATCGCGCAGACTGCGCTGCCGGGCTTCGACATGGTGCAATGGCATGGGCTGGTCGCACCCGTCGCGACCCCGCCCGCGTTGGTGGCGCGGATCAATGCCGTGGTGAACGGCGTGCTCGCCGGCCCAGAGTTGCGCGACCGCTTCACGCTGGAGGGCGCCGACGCCGCCCCGCGCACCCCGGCCGAATTCGCCGCCGTCATCGCCAGCGAGAACCAGCGCATGCGCGTGTTGATCGCGCGCGCGGGCATCCGCGCGGATTGACCGGGGCCGCCACACGCCCCCTGCGCCCGACCATCGGCATCGACTTCGGCACCACCAACAGCGTGGTGGCGATGCACGATGCCGAACGGCGCGTGTTCCGCTCCGTCCTGTGCTTCCGCCACGAGGCCGCGACGCGCCGCACGCTGCATTTTTCCGGCCCCGCGGCGATCGATGCCTACCTCGATGACGCGCATGACGCGCGGCTGATCATGTCGATGAAGAGCTACCTGGCGCAGCGATCCTTCTCGGAAACCCGCATCCACGGCAAGCCCTGGACGCTGGCGGCCTTGATCGCGCTCTTCCTGCGGGACCTGCTGGCCGGGCGCGACATCGGCGAGGCGCGGATCGTGGTCGGCCGCCCGGTGCGCTTCGCGGGGGAGATCGTGGACGATGCCTTCGGCGAGGCGCGGCTGCGCGACGCCTTCGCCCGGGCCGGCATGCCGGATATCGAGATCGCGCTGGAACCTGCCGCGGCCGGCCAGCGTTTCGCCGCCGGGCTGGACCGGCCGGCGACGGTGCTGGTCGGCGATTTCGGCGGTGGCACCAGCGATTTCTCGCTGCTGCGGTTCGATCCCGGGCCGCCGGCGCGGGTGACGCCGCTCGGCCATGGCGGTGTCGGGCTTGCGGGCGATGCGCTCGACTATCGGATCATCGACCGGGTCGTGTCGCCGCACCTGGGCAAGGGCGATACCTACAAGATCATGGGCACGTCCTTGCCGGTGCCGCCCAACTGGTATGTCGCCTTCGCGCGGTGGCATCGCCTCGCGCTGATGCGCGGCCCGCGCATGCTGCGCGACATCGCCGACGTGGCGCGCACCGCCGAACATCCGGAACGGCTGCACCGCCTGGTCCGCTTCATCGAGGATGAGGCCGGCTACGCGCTGTACCGCGCGGTGTCCGGGGTGAAGGCGGCGCTGTCCGCAGATGATTCCGCAAGGCTGATCTTCCGCCATGCCGATCTGGCGATCGACACGGCCATCGCGCGCAGCGATTTCGAGGCCTGGATCGCGCCGGAACTCGCGGCGATGGACGCGGCGGTGGGGGCGGCGCTGGTCGATGCGGGGCTGGCGGCCTCAGCGGTGGACCGCGTCTTCCTGACCGGCGGCACATCGCTGGTGCCGGCCGTGCGGGCGCTGTTCGCCCGGCGTTTCGGCGCGGATCGCATCACCGGCGGTGGTGAATTCGTGTCGGTCGCCGAGGGCCTGGCGTTGATGCCGCCGTGAGGTAGCTGCTCGGGCTTGTGCTGGCCATCCCCGCCGCAGCCGAGGGCTTCGTGACGCCGGTTGGGCCAGCCTGCATCCCTCACCCTTCGGCGAGCGCCCAGCCGGCGGCCCGCGCGCCTCACGCTTCCACACCGGCATCGACCTGCCGGCACCGGCCGGCGCCTGGGTGCGGGCGGCCGCTGCCGGGGAGGTCATTGCCCTACGCAGGCGCGGGGCGGCGGGGCTTGAGGTCGATCTGCGCCACGCCGATGGCCGCGTCACGCGCTATGCCCATCTGGGCAGTGTCGCGCCCACGATCGCCTCCGCCCGGCGCCGGGTGGCGTCCGGCGAGGCGATCGGCCGCGTTGGCCGGACCGGCATCACCTATGGCACGCATCCGCATCGACCCCGCCCCCTTCTTTGGGATAAGTCCTTGCCCATGACCCTGCATTTCACCGACATCGCCGCCCCGACCCCCGACCGCGAAAGCCTGGCCGCGGCCTATGCCGCGATCCATGCCAGGCTCGATCATGACCGCGCCGGGGCGGTCAAGGATTGGGATGGTATGCGCCGGCTTTATGATACCTGGAGCGCGCTGGTGCATCTGCGCTTTTCCCAGGACACGACCAGCACCGCCGCCGAAGCCGAACGCGCCTATGCCGACAGCCTCGCGCCCTATGCGCAGGAATTGGAGACGGCGCTCAAGCAACGGCTCCTGGCCGACCCCGACCGCGCGGGCATCGCTGACCTGGTCGGCGAACATGCGCTGCGGCTTTGGGCGACGGATGTCACCGTCTTCTCGCCCGCCATCGCCGCCGACCTCGAGGAGGAATCCACCCTGACGGCGCGCTACACCGCGCTGCTGGCCTCGGCGAAGATCGAGATCGCGGGCAAGGTCGTGAACCTCTCGGGGCTGACACCCTATGCCGAGGATGCCGACCGCGAACAGCGCCAGGCCGCCGAGCGTGCACGCTGGGCCTTCTTCGCGGCGCATGGCGCCGAACTGGATGCGATCTACGACGCGCTGGTGAAGCTGCGGCACGGCATGGCCCGGAAGTTGGGCGATGCGGATTTTACCGCCCTGGCCTATCGCCGCATGCGCCGGGTGGATTACGACGCGGCCGATGTCGCGCGGTATCGCGACCAGGTTGCCGAACATGTGGTGCCGCTGGTCGCGGCCCTGCTGGAACAGCGCCGCGCGGGCTTCGGCTGGGACCGCCTGATGTATTGGGACGAGGCGCTGATCGATCCCGCCGGCAACCCGAAGCCGATCGGCGACCACGATACGCTGGTCGCCGCCGCGGAGGCCCTGTTCGACCGGATGGACCCGCGGCTTGGCGGCTTCTACCGGATGATGCGGTTGGGCGGCTTCCTCGACCTGAAGAACCGGCCGGGCAAGGCCGGTGGGGGGTTCTGCACCGCCTTCCCCTCGGTCGGCCACCCCTTCATCTTCGCCAACTTCAACGGCACCCACAACGACATCGGCGTTTTCACGCATGAGATGGGGCACGCCTTCCAATGCTGGGAAAGCCGCGACCAGCCGGGCATCGACCTGTTGTGGCCGACGATGGAGGCCGCCGAAATCCACTCGATGGGGTTGGAATTCCTGACCCATCCGCAGATGGGGCTGCTGGTCGGCGAGGATGCGGCGGAGCGCTTTCGGCGCATGCACCTGATCGGCAGCCTGGCCTTCCTGCCCTATGGCGTCTGCGTCGATCACTTCCAGCATGAGGTCTATGCCAACCCCCTAGCGACACCCGCCGAACGCCACGCGATGTGGCAAAGGCTGGAACGCCGCTACATGCCCTGGACGGATTACGGCGACCTGGCCTGGCCGGCGATGGGCGGGCGCTGGCAGGCCAAGCAGCACATCTACAATTCGCCGTTCTACTACATCGACTACACGCTGGCCATGTGCTGCGCGATGCAGTTCTGGGTGAAGGCGCGCCACGATCCGCAGGCGGCGCTCGATGCCTATGTCGCGTTGTGCGGCCGCGGCGGCGCGATGCCGTTCCAGGGACTGGTCGCCTCCGCGGGACTGGTCTCGCCCTTTGCCGAAGGCGCGCTGGCCGAGGTGGTGCGGGAGGCGCGGGCGGCGCTCGCCTGACCGCTACACCCGCGCCGTCAGGATCGGCCCCAGCACCGATGCCACGACCACCAGGACGGTGCTGCACATCGTATCATCCGGCAGGACGGCGAACGGCTGGAGAGCGCGCCGGGATCGGCAGGTCCAGTCCCCAGGCCGCGATCACACCCGAGAGGGCCAAGTCCCGTCCGGCTTCACGGCAGCGCCGTGATCGCGCGTTCCACGACGGGCTTCCACGGCGCATCCGCTGGGCTGTCGGCCAGCAGCGCTGTCCAGGCCGCCCGCGCATCATCGCTTCGCCCGGCCCGCACCGCGGCGACTCCCGACAGGAAGCGCAAGCGCGGGTCGCGCGGGGCCTGGTTCAAGGACCGCAGCAGCAGGGCGTTCACGGCAATCACCTCCTCCCGCTCGATCTGCATCTCGATCAGGTCGGCCGCCAAGGTCGCATCGAAGCGGATGTTCAGCGCGCTGAGCCAGGCGGCGGCGGCGGCCCCACCTTCGCCTCGTGCGCGTTCGGCGGCGCCGAGCAGCATCAGCCCCTCCCGCGCTGCGTCCGAACTGGGTTGCAGCATTTCCAGCCGGGCACGCAGTTCATTGACGATCTGCGCGTCCTCGGCGGCGACGGCGGCGCGTTCGGTGAAGGTCGCGGCCGGCAGCCCCGGCTTGCCGTGCCAGAGATACAGCCCAAGGGCGGCCGCCGGCACCAGCGGGATCAGCGCCGGCAGCAAGGCCGTGGAACGTCGGGGCTTTTCCGGCTTGGCGGCGGTCGCGGGGGCGGCCAGCAAGCGTCGCTGCACCTCCACCATCGCCGCGGCATGGGCAGCCTCATCCAGCCGCCCGGCGCCACGTTCGCGGTCGAGTTCCGCTAGCTGGGCGCGATACAATGCCAGGTCGGCGTCACCTCGGCCGCGGGTGG
>JBBRWI010000260.1:0-5059 GCA_038249305.1 Acetobacterales bacterium | reverse complement strand
GCATGAAGTCCCGGATGCCCAAGGCACTGCATCCGATCGCGGGGCGACCGATGCTGGCCCATCTGATCGCCGCCTGCGAGGCGGTGTTCGATCGCATCGTGGTGGTGGTGGGTCCGGACATGCCGGCGCTGGCACGCGCGGCGGCGCCGCATCCGGTGGTGGTGCAGCATCAACGCCTCGGCACCGCGCATGCGGCCCTTCAGGCGGCGCCGGTGCTGGCGGATTTCGCGGGCGATGTGGCGGTGCTGTATGCCGACAATCCGCTGATCACATCCGACACCATGCGGCGGATGCTGGCCGCCCGCGCCGATCATGGCGCGGCCCTGCTGGCCATGCGCCCGGCCGCCCCCGCGCGCTATGGCCGCGTGGTAACCGGCGCCGATGGGCGGGTGCTGCGGGTGGTCGAATGGGCCGATGCGACGGAGGACGAACGCCGGATTGGGCTGTGCAACGCGGGCGTGATCTGCGCACCCGGGCCGGCCCTGTTCGGCTGGCTGCGCGCCATCGGCCGCGACAACCGTGCCGGCGAATACTATTTGCCCGATGCCGTCACCATCGGCACCGCTGCCGGTGCCGCCTGGGTGGCGGTCGAGGCGCCGGAGGCCGAATGCCGCGGCATCAACAGCCGCACCGAACTCGCCGCCGCCGAGGCGGAGGTGCAGGATCGCCTGCGCCGGGCCGCCATGGATGGCGGGGCCACGTTGATTTCCCCGGCCAGCGTGACCCTGTGCCACGACACCCGATTGGGCCAGGACGTGACCATCGGCCCGTCGGTGGTGTTCGGCCCGGGGGTCACGGTGGCCGATGGGGTCGAAATCCGCGCCTTCAGCCATCTGGAGGGCTGCACCATCGGTGCCGAGGCGGTGATCGGCCCCTTCGCGCGGCTGCGCCCCGGCACGGTGGTCGAACGCAAGGCGCATGTCGGCAATTTCGTGGAACTGAAGGCGACCGTGCTGGGTGAGGGCGCGAAGGCGAACCACCTGTCCTACCTCGGCGATGCCAGCATCGGGCCCGGGGCCAACATCGGTGCCGGCACCATCACCTGCAATTACGATGGTGTGCACAAGCACCGGACGCGGATCGGCGCAGGGGCTTTTGTGGGCAGCAATACCGCGCTGGTCGCACCGGTCGTGGTTGGCGAACGGGCGCTGATCGGCGCCGGCAGCACGATCACCAACGACGTGCCGGACGATGCGCTGGCCATCGCCCGAGGCCGGCAGGAGAATCGGCCGGGGCGTGGCGTGAGGGGCAAGCGCAGTTAGCGCGGCGTGGTAAGGGTTCTTCCAAGATCGCAACCCTTCGCGCCCAGCCGGCCGAGGCGCGGTGGCCCACAAAGATCAGGGAGGCATCGCCGGTTTCCCGCAGCCGCTGTGTGCTGAAACTGAACGGCGCATCCCGGGACCGGCGATCGGTGACGACGATGCAGATGCAGCGTTCCGGATGCGTGGCAGCGGTGCGGGCCGCGACGCTATCTAGTTAAGCCGGTAACCCTGCGTTAGCCTCTCACCGCGTCAGTATCCGGCCGGCCGCAGGAGATATGCCATGCCGACGGGAAACACTCTCGATCATTGGGCTCGCCGCTATCTGGCCAGCCGAGGCACGCCGCCCATGGTGGCCGACCCGGTGGCGCTGGCGCTGCCGCGGCTGAACGCCGAGGCACGCAAGGCCGGGCGCGTCGCCAAGTTCGACATCGGGCTGGGCGTCGGGCTGACCCTGGCCGGCATCGCCGCCGGTGGTTCGATCCTGATCATGCCGTTGGGCAACGATCTCGTCGTCGCGCTGTTGCGGCTGCATCTGGTGCCGCTGATGGGGCTGGGGGGCGCGATCTGGGGCGCCATCCTGGCCGAACAGGCGGGGCCGGTCCTGGTCGCGGCGCAGAAGGTGCTGCGCTGCCTGTCGATGGGGGCATTGGCCGAGGCGTTCCAGGCGGCGCTGGCGGGTCTGCCGGCGCGGCGCTGACAGGACCGCGCTGCGGGTCTAACCTCAGGCGAACACACGGAGGAATGGGATGCTCGACGCTATCGCGGCGCTGCCGCTGAAGGACCCCGACCTGCTGCGCCAGGCGAACTACATCGGCGGGGCATGGGTGCAGGCGGGTTCAGGCAAGACGATTGACGTCCGCAACCCTTCGACCGGCGAGTTGGTGGGCCGGGTGCCGGCCATGGGGGCCGACGAAACCCGCGCCGCGATCGAGGCAGCGCACGCCGCCCAACCGGCCTGGCGCGCGTTGCTCGCGAAAGACCGCGCCGTCATCATCCATCGCATCGCCGCCCTGATGCACGCCCATGCGGACGACCTGGCGGCGATCATGACCGCCGAACAGGGCAAGCCGCTGGCCGAGGCGAAGGGCGAGGTCGGCTACGCCGCCAGCTTCCTGGAATGGTTCGCCGAGGAAGGCCGCCGCGTCTATGGCGAGATCATCCCCCCCAACGCCCCTGGCCGCCGTATCCTGGTGACCAGAGAGCCGGTCGGCGTCTTCGCCGCGATCACGCCGTGGAATTTTCCCTCGGCGATGATCACCCGCAAGGCCGGCCCCGGTTGGGCGGCAGGCTGCACCGGGGTGATCCGCCCGGCCTCGCAAACCCCCTTCTCGGCGCTGGCGCTGGCCGTGCTGGCCGAACGGGCGGGCATGCCGGCCGGCGTGTGCAACGTCATCACCGGCCCTTCGGGCGCCACGGGCGGGGAGCTGACCGCAAACCCCCTGGTGCGGAAGCTGTCCTTCACGGGATCGACCGAGGTCGGGCGCATCCTGCTGGCGCAATGCGCGGCCACCATCAAGAAGACCAGCATGGAATTGGGCGGCAACGCGCCCTTCATCGTCTTCGACGACGCCGACCTCGACCAGGCGGTGCTGGGCGCCATGGCGAGCAAGTTCCGCAACACCGGCCAGACCTGCGTCTGCGCCAATCGTATCCTGGTGCAGGACGCGGTGTATGACGCCTTTGCCGCGAAACTGACGGCCGCCGTCGATGCGCTGAAGGTCGGCGACGGCATGGAACCGGGCGTGACCCAGGGGCCGCTGATCAACCTGGACGCCGTCCTCAAGGTCGAGGAGCACATCGCCGATGCCCTGGCCAAGGGCGCCCGCGTGCTGACCGGCGGGGCGCGCCACCCGCGCGGCGGCCAGTTTTTCGCCCCCACGGTGCTGGCCGATGTGCCGTTGTCCGCCCAGGTCCTGCGTGAGGAAACCTTCGGCCCGGTGGCGCCGTTGATCCGTTTCGGCACCGAGGCCGATGCCATCCGCATCGCCAATGACACCGACTTCGGCCTGGCCGCGTATTTCTACGCCCGTGACGTGGGGCGCATTTTCCGCGTCGCCGAGGCACTGGAAGCCGGCATCATCGGCGTCAACGAAGGCATCATCTCGACGGCGGAGGCGCCGTTCGGCGGCTTCAAGCAGTCCGGCCTCGGGCGGGAGGGCAGCCACCTGGGCATCGAGGAATATATGGAGGTCAAATACGTCGCACTCGGAGGGCTCGGGACATGAAGTTCGCACAGCGGCCCCGGGGGCAGGTGGTGGGCCATGTGCGCGACCTGAACGGGACGGTGGTGGAGATCGGTGCCCCCATGTCGCCCGCATGACTGCCCAGACATGACAGGCGGCAACAGACGCGCCATTTGCAGATGACACGCGCGGATACTCCCCCCATGCCCTACGACTTCGATCTCTTCGTCATCGGCGGTGGTTCCGCCGGCGTGCGCTGCGCCCGCATCGCCGCCAGCCATGGCGCCCGGGTCGCCATCGCCGAAACCCGCTTCTGGGGCGGCACCTGCGTCAACGTCGGCTGCGTGCCGAAGAAGATCATGGTGCAGGCCGCCGAATACGGCGCCTGGATGCAGGATGCGGCGGGCTTCGGCTGGAACATCCCGCCCGGCATCACGCATGAGTGGGCGCGCCTGACCGAGGCGCGGGACCGTGAGGTTGCGCGGCTGTCGGCCATCTACGGCACGCTGCTGGCGGGGGCCGGGGTCACCACCTTCAAGGGCTACGCCACATTCGCAGGTGCCCACAGCGTCACGATCAACGGCCGGACCGTCACCGCCGGGCGCATCGTCATCGCGGTCGGTGGCCAAGCGGTCCGCCCGGACATCCCAGGCGGTGATCTGGCGCTGATCTCCGACGACCTGTTCACCATGGCCGCCCTGCCGCGCCGCGTCGCCATGCTGGGTGCGGGCTACATCGCGCTGGAATTCGCCATGCTGTTGCGTGGCCTCGGGGCGGAGGTCGATGTGATCTACCGCGGCGACCTGCCGCTGCGCGGATTTGACGACGATATCCGGCACGCGATGGTCGAGGCACTGACGGCCGCAGGCATCCGCCAGCATGCGGGCCAGGGACTGCGCTGCATCGAAGCGGCCGGCGACGCCCGCCGCGTGATCCTGGCCGATGGCGGCGCGATCGAGGCCGATGCCGTGATCGCCGCCACCGGTCGCCGCCCGGCGCTGGCGGGGCTTGACCTCGCGGCCGCGGGCCTGGCGGCGGACGCCACCGGCGCGCTGACGGTCGATGCCGCGCAGGCCACGGCCGTCCCGCACATCTACGCGATCGGCGACGTCACCGATCGGGTGAACCTGACGCCGATGGCGACCGCCGTAGGCCATGCGCTGGCCGATACGCTGTTCGGCGGCAACCCGCGCCAGGCGTCTTACCTGAACGTGCCGAGTGCCGTCTTCACCGACCCGCCGATCGCGACCGTCGGGCTGACCGAGGCCCAGGCCGCGGCGACCGGCCCGGCCGACATCTACGTCGCCCGCTTCACGCCGATGCGCCACACCATCTCGGGCCGTGCGCGCAAGACACTGATGAAGCTGGTGGTCGATGCGCGCACCCAGCGGGTGCTCGGCGCGCATGTGATGGGCGATGACGCGGCCGAGATGCTGCAGGGCTTTGCCGTGGCCATCACGGCGGGCGCGACCAAGGCCGATTTCGACCTTACCATCGGCATTCACCCGACCATGGCCGAGGAGTTTGTGACCATGCGGACGCGGACACGCCGGGTGGGTGGGGCTTAGAGCACGATCGATCCAAGTGGATCGATCTCGTGCTCTGGAAGCCGTT
>JBBRWI010000259.1:0-5085 GCA_038249305.1 Acetobacterales bacterium | reverse complement strand
TATGGTCGAGGGCCCGCGCTTCGAACAGGTGCGCGCGACCATGGCGGCGAAGGACGGCATCAGCGCCGAGGAAGCGCGGAAAAAACACGCCGCCGAATACGCGCTGAAGCGGATCAGCACCGACCAGGATGTCGCCAATGCGGTGCTGTTCCTGGCGACCGACCTGTCGCGCCAGACCACGGGGCAGGATCTGGCGGTGGATGGCGGCTGGGTGATCTGAATGGAGGAGGTCCGCGCAGGCATTGCCGCGATCTGCTCAGGCTTTCCGGATTCCTGGTGGGAAGAGCAAGATTTAACCCATAAATTCCCAGAAGCCTTCTATAAGGAGATTGCCAAGGCGGGCTTCCTCGGCATCTGCGTGCCGGAAGCCTATGGCGGCAGCGGGCTTGGGATTTCCGAGGCGGCGGTGATGATGGAGGCGATCGCCGCATCCGGTGCTGGGATGGCCGGCGCCTCCGCCATACACATGAACATCTTTGGGCTGAACCCGGTGGTGGTCTTCGGCACCGAGGACCAGAAGCGGCGTGCCCTGCCCCCGCTGGTCGCGGGGGCGGAAAAAGCCTGCTTCGGTGTGACGGAACCCGGCAGCGGGTTGGACACGACGCGCCTGACCACGCGGGCGGAAAGAACTGCTGCGGGCTGGTCGGTGACGGGCCAGAAAATCTGGATCAGCACCGCCCAGGTCGCCGACCGCATCCTGTTGCTGGCCCGCACCGCGCCGCGGGATGAGGCCCGGCCGACGCAAGGCCTGTCGCTGTTCTATACGGCGCTGGACCGCAGCCGCTGTTCGGTGCGGGAGATCGCCAAGATGGGCCGCGCCGCGGTCGATTCGAACGAGATCTTCTTCGACGCCTATGCGGTGCCCGAGGAGGATCTGATCGGCCAGGAGGGTCAGGGCTTCCGCCAGATCCTGCACGGGCTGAACCCCGAGCGCATACTGATCGCGGCCGAGGCGGTCGGCCTCGGCCGCGCCGCCCTGCGCCGCGCGACCGATTATGCCAAGACGCGCGTGGTCTTCGGCCGGCCCATCGGGATGAACCAGTCGGTGCAGCATCCGCTGGCCGAGGACTGGATGGCGCTGGAAGCCGCCTGGCTGATGGTCGAGAAGGCGGCCCGGCTCTACGACACGGGCCAGCCCTGCGGGGTGGAGGCCAATGCCGCCAAATACCTGGCCGCCGAAGCCGCAACCAAGACCTGCCGCGACGCCATCGCGACCCATGGCGGCATGGGCTACGCCCGCGACTACCATGTGGAGCGCTACCTGCGGGAGGCCATGATCCCCTGGCTGGCGCCGGTCAGCCCCAACCTGATCCTCTGCTACATCGCCGAGAAGGCCCTGGGTCTGCCCCGATCGTATTGACAGGGCCTGTCATTCCACCGTGTGCGGCACGCCCTTCTCCGCCAGCAGCGTGGCCAGTTCGCCGGCCTGGAACATCTCGGTCACGATGTCGCAGCCGCCGACGAACTCGCCCTTCACATAAAGCTGAGGGATGGTCGGCCAGTTGCTGAAGGACTTGATGCCGTCGCGGATCTCAGGGTCCTCCAGCACGTTCACGCCCTTGAACGGCACGCCCATGTGGGAAAGGATCTGTGTCACGCGGGCGGAAAAGCCGCATTGCGGAAAGACCGGTGTGCCCTTCATGAAGAGCACCACTGGGTTGGCATCGATCTCGCTCTGGATCGTGGCGTGGGCGGGGTCGGACATCGTGGTTCCTTTCAGGGGGCTGCGGTGGTGAGGGCGAGGGCGTGCAATTCGCCGCCCATGCGGCCCTGGAGTGCGGCATAGACGATCTGGTGCTGGCGCACCCGGGGGATACCGCGAAAAGCCTCCGACACCACGGTCGCCGCGTAGTGATCGCCGTCCCCCGCGAGGTCGGTGATCGTGACCATCGCATCGGGCAGGGCCGCCCGGATCAGGGCCTCGATCGCGTCGGCTTGCATGGCCATCAGCCAAATCCCTTCATCAGCGCGGGCAGGGTTGCTTCGTGCGCGGCGCTGACCGCGGCCACCGATATGGCAGTGCCGTCGGCCAGAACCAAGGCCCCGCCCGCGCCAGCGGGGCTCGCGGCACCGATCCGGGCCGCGGGGATGCCGGCAGCGCTGGCGGCGGCCAGCAGCGGGCCGGCGTCGGGGACCGCCAGAAGGTAGCGCGCCTGGTCCTCGCCGAACCAGAAGCCGTGGTCACCGGTTGCCGTCAGCGTCGCACCGGCGCCGCTGGCCATGGCCATCTCGGCGATGGCGACCAGCAAGCCGCCATCGGCCAGGTCGTGGCAGGCCAGCACGCCGCCGGCCAGGATCCATGCCCGGACGAAATCGCCATTGGCGCGTTCGGCGGCGAGGTCCACCGGGGGCGGCGGCCCGTCCTCGCGCCCCGCGATCTCCCGCAGCCAGAGGCTCTGGCCGAGCCAGCCGGCGGTCGCGCCGACCAGCACGAGGTCGGCCGCGGGCGGCATGGCCAGCCCGACCGCGAGGCGCGCATCGCTGATCACCCCGACCCCGCCGATCGCGGGCGTCGGCAGGATCGCCTGACCATTGGTTTCGTTATACAGGCTGACGTTGCCGCTCACGACCGGGAAGTCCAGCGCGATGCAGGCCGCCCCCATGCCCTGCACGGCGGCGGCGAACTGGCCCATGATTGCGGGCTTCTCCGGATTGCCGAAATTCATGTTGTCGGTGATGGCGAGCGGCGTCGCCCCGGTCGCGGTGATGTTGCGCCAGGCCTCGGCGACGGCCTGGGCGCCGCCCGCCTCGGGGTCGGCCAGGCAGTAGCGGGGCGTGCAGTCGGTGGTCAGCGCCAGGGCGCGGGCGGTGCCGTCGATGCCGACGATGGCCGCATCCGCCTGGCCCGGGCGCTTGCTGGTCAGCCCGCCGACCGTGCTGTCGTATTGGTCCCAGATCCAGCGGCGGGAACACAGGTCGGGGCAGGCGATGAGGGTGAGCAGGGCGGGCATGATCCCGACCGGATCGGCGACCGGGCCGAGTGCGGCTGGCTTCGGCGTCGCCACCATGGGGCGGCGATACAGCGGCGCCTCGGATTCCAGCGGCGCCAGCGGGATGTCGGCTTCCAGCGCGTCGTTGTGAAAAATCTCGATGCGCCCGGTGTCGGTCAGCACGCCGATCACCGCAAAATCCAGGTCCCACTTGTGGAAGATCGCCTCGGCCAGATGTTCCTGGCCGGGCTGGAGGATCATGAGCATGCGCTCCTGGCTCTCCGACAGCATCATCTCATAGGCGGTCATCCCCGCCTCGCGCTGCGGCACGGCGTTGAGGTCGAGGCGGATGCCCACACCCCCCTTGCCCGCCATCTCGACCGCGCTGGAGGTGAGGCCCGCGGCACCCATGTCCTGGATGGCGACGATGGCCTCGGTCGCCATCAATTCCATGCAGGCCTCGATCAGCAGTTTTTCCGCATAGGGGTCGCCGATCTGCACGGTGGGGCGCTTGTCCTCGGTATCCGCGCTGAATTCGGTCGAGGCCATGGTGGCGCCATGGATGCCGTCGCGGCCGGTCTTGCTGCCGACATAGACCACCGAATTCCCGATGCCCGCGGCGGCGGCGTAGAAGATGCGGCCGGCCGGCGCGATGCCGACGGTCATCGCATTGACCAGTGGATTGCCGTTGTAGGCGGGGTGGAAATTCACCTCGCCGCCCACGGTCGGCACGCCGACGCAATTGCCGTAGCCGCCGATGCCGCGCACCACGCCATCGACGATGCGCCGCGTGCCGGGATGGTCGACGGCGCCGAAGCGCAGGGCGTTCAGGTTGGCGATCGGCCGCGCGCCCATGGTGAAGACGTCCCGCAGGATACCCCCGACCCCGGTCGCGGCCCCCTGGTAGGGTTCGATGAAGGACGGGTGGTTGTGGCTTTCCATCTTGAAGACGGCGGCCAGCCCGTCGCCGATGTCGATCACCCCGGCATTTTCCCCAGGGCCGCAGATCACCCAAGGCGCCTTGGTCGGCAGGGTCTTCAGCCAGACGCGGGAGGATTTGTAGGAGCAGTGCTCCGACCACATGACCGAGAAGACGCCGAGTTCCGTCAGCGACGGATGGCGGCCCAGGATGGCCAGCACGCGGTCGTATTCCTCAGGCTTCAACCCGAACTCGGCGGCCAGTTGCGTGGCACGTTCGGGGGCAAGCAGAACAGGTGTGGCCATGCCCGCCTTGTCGGCAGGCCGGGCCGGATTGTCCAGTGCCGGGGTTTGGCGGGTCATGGCCAGACGCTGCGCAGGGCGCGCCGGATGCACGGCCCGCCTGTGTGCTGGTGGCGCCCGTGCCGGGGTTCTGCGCCGTCGCCGGCCGCGCCCTTCGCCAAGTAAGCCGCCAGGGCCGGCCCGGGCCGCGGAGAGGGGCTAAAGGTCGGTCAGGCGGGCGCTGACGGTCCAACCCGCGCCCGGGGCTTCGGTCACCAGCGGCGCGAGCGGGCAACGGCTGACCGCCAAGGCCGCCAGATGGACATTGCGCGACTGCAAGGCGCGTTCATCGATGACCGAGGCGAATTGGAAATCCATCAGGAACAAGGGAACGATGAGAATGCCGGTCAGGCCGGCCACCACGTTCTGCGCCGCTTTCTGCCCGGTTTCGACACCCAGTTCCGCCAGGCGCCGGGTGTTGGTGGCAACCTCGGCCTGCAAGGCGGCACACTGCATGGTCTCGTCAGCGGGCTGAATGACGGCGACCGGCGCGGGAGCCCGCCCGGCGCAGGCGCCGACGAGCAGGAGTGAAACCACGGCGATGACCCGACGGCATCCGGCGCGCATGTCAGAACTCCAACGACAAGGGCTGCTCACAACAATGTGGACAGGATGATCATCGACATGTCGCGCGCGAGTCAATGCAACAACCGTGAAATCACCACGGGCAGGCTCAGCGCGGCCCGATCGGCCGGGGTGCGAATTGCGGCACCTGGTCCAGCACCACCGGGGGGCGTTGCCGCGGCAGGAACCAGCAGGCAGCGTATGGCAAAGCAGCCTTTCGGACATATCCGGATCGGGCAGCAGCCAGGGCGGGCCGTTCAGGGCGGCGCGGATGTCCAGGCGCCGGATCAGCATCAGGAAACCCATGCCCAGGATGCGATGCGCGCGGCGG
>JBBRWI010000258.1:0-5091 GCA_038249305.1 Acetobacterales bacterium | reverse complement strand
CTAGCCGATGTGACATCGTCGAGACATCATCTTCAGCAATTTCATCATAGGCAAGGAAAGAGAGCGCCCGTGCAACTCACAGGAGAAGAAACCGCAATGCTGGGTGGTGCCCAAGGGCCGGCCGTCCAGCGCGCCCTGCAATTCCAGCTCGAAGTGGGCCGCTTCTTTGGCGCCGAGCGCTTCGTGCCCATCACCAACGCGCATATGATGGGCGATATCGAAGTGCTGGGCGATGCCGGCCTGGCTCTGCTGCGCGAATTCCAGGCCGCCGGTGCGCGGGCGAGAATCCCCATTACCACCAATGCCCGTTGCGTGGATTTCGCCTGGGCCGAACGGCTGGGTCAGGATGCTGGCGAATGCGCCAAGGAGCGCGAGGTCATTGCCGCCCTGCAGGCGATGGATGTCATGACGACCGACACATGCATCAACTACCAGACCCTCTATCAGCCGCATCTGGGGGAGCGGGTGGCCTGGGGCGATACCGGAACATGCATCTACGCCAACAGCGTCTTTGGCGCGCGGACCAATTTCGAAAGTGGCCCGGCCGCCATGGCTGCCGCCATCACCGGCCGAACGCCTGAATACGGCTTTCAGCTCGACCGTCATCGCCGCGGCAGTTTTGTGGTCGATCTCTCGGCCGCCACGCTGGCCGACCTTGCGGATTGGGGTGCTGTGGGCAAGTTGGTGGGCGAGAGCCATCAGAATTATTATGCCGTGCCGGTCTTCATCGGTTTCCGGCGCCCACCGCTGGCCGATGAACTGAAGCAGTTGGGCTGCGCGCTCGCCTCCTACGGCTCGATGGGCATGTTCCACATGCCTGGCGTGACGCCCGAGGCGCCGAGCCTGGACGCGGCCTTCGGCGGCACGGTGTCCGATGATGTCGAACGCATGGTGATCACCGACGCCAGCATCGAGGCGGTCTATGCCGGCTATGATCTTGGCGATGGCGATGCGAGGCTGGTGGTCTTCTCCGGCCCGCAGTTATCGCTCTTTGAAATCAAGTCGCTCTCGGAGAAATTTGCCGGTCGGCGCGTGGTGCCGGGCAGCATGTGCGTCATCACCACCAGCAATGGCGTGATCAGCGCGGCGGCGAAGCTCGGCTACCTCAAGCCGCTCGAGGATGCGGGCGTGGCGGTGCTGGAGGGCGTCTGTTTCTACATCCTGCAGAACCTCTCGGTCATGCGCGAGAAGAACGGCTGGAAGAACATGATTTCCAATTCGGCCAAGATCGTGAATATAATCGGTGCGCACAAGTTCCGCACGATCCTCCGTCGCACCGATGATTGCGTGGACATCGCCTGCACCGGGAGGCTCGTATGAGCGTATTGGCCACCATCACCCTCGACCGCGCCTTCGGGCCGGTGGTGGAGGGCGCCGCTCTGGTCTCCGAGGAGGGGTTTTCCCCGCGCTATGACCTCGACCGCTGGAGCGGCCTGATCACCAAGCCCGGCCACAAGCTGGAGGGGCAGAGCATCCGCGACCGAATCTGCTTCTTCCCCACTGCCAAGGGCGGCATTGCCGCCGGCTGGGCCTTCTACGACATCAAGGCCAAGGGCATCGCGCCCAAAGCCTTCATCTTCGGCGTGACGAATCCGGTGATGGTGCAGGGCGCGGTGCTCGCCGGCATTCCGATCACCGAGGGCTGGTCTGAGAACCCGCTGGGTCTCATCGGCAATGGCGACTGGGTGCGGGTGGACCCGGGCCGACAAGTGATCGAATTGCTGCGGCGGGCGGCGTGATGCGCCGCCGGGGTATCCTGCTGGCGACGTCGGCTCTGGCGACGTCGGCTCTGGCGGCACCGGCGCGGGCGCAGAGCGGCTGGCCGGACCGGCCCATCCGCCTGGTGGTGCCGTTCCCCCCCGGCGGGCCGACCGATCTGGTGGCGCGGCCGCTGGCCCAGCGTCTGGGCCAGGCGCTGGGCCAGACGGTCCTCGTCGATAACCGCGGCGGCGCTGGAGGAAATCTGGGCGCCGACCAGGTGGCCAAGGCGGCGCCCGATGGCCATACGCTGCTGCTTTCGAATGTCGGCGTGCTGGCGATCAACCCCAGCCTCTATCGCAGCCTACCCTTCGATCCGACGCGCGATTTCATCCCCATCGCCACCATCGCCGCGGCGCCAGTGGCGCTTGTGGTGCATGACAGCGTTCCAGTCCGCAATGTCACGGAGTTCATCGCCTGGACGCGCCAGGGCGCGCAGCCCTATGGCACCGCCGGCGCCGGCTCGCCCGGGCATCTGGCGGGGGCGATGTTCGCCACGCTGACCGGCGCGCGGCTCACCCACGTTCCCTATCGTGGCAGCGCTCCGGCGATCCAGGATCTGGTGGGCGGCTACCTGCCGGTGATGTTCGACCCCGTGCAGGCGCAATTGCCGCAGATCCAGGCCGGGCGGGTGCGCTGCCTGGCGCTGTCAGCCCCCGCCCGCAGCTTCGCATTGCCCGATGTACCGACCATGGCCGAGGCCGGCGTGGCGGAACATCAGATGACGGCCTGGTGGGCGCTGGTGGCGCCGGCTGGCACGCCCGCATCGGTGACCGGCCGGCTGGCGCGGGAGACGGCCACGATCCTGCAGGACCCGGAACTCGCCAACGGTCTGGCGCGGCAGGGCGTCAGCATCCTTGTGACCGAAAGCCGAGCGCTGCCCGGCTTCCTGGCGGCGGAAGCGGAGAAATGGGGCCGCGCGGTGCGGGAATCCGGCGCCAGCGTGGAGTGAGCGCGGCGCCCGGCCTCAATACGTCGGGTCATGCGCCGGCCGCACCTGGGTCCGGCTCCAAGATCGTGCGCTCTACTGGGAGACGACGTGAGTCCAGCCAGGCGACAGCACGTTGAGGGGTCGTCGGCTCCGGCGAGAGGAAGACCGGCATGCCCACCGCGCTGCATCCAGGTGGTGCGGGACAGGTCGCAATGACGATGTCGTCGGCGCGCAGGGCGTAGCGGGACCAACGCCGGCAGTCGAAGGCCCAACTGCGCTCGGCCAGAGAGGGTCGGACCTGGGTCGGGACGGAAGATACCTCGGGCGCGGTCATGGCATGCAGCCTGAGCGCGCCGTTGAAGGCCGTGGTCTTCCGGTGTCCGTGCGGTACCGACTCACGACAGCGCTGGTCGCGCGGTGCCCACCCCCGCGTGCTCGTCATCGTTATTGAGGCGTCGGTCTCGTCAGGGAGAATCAGGCGTCCAGGATCAAGGTTGAGCGGTGCCTCGAAGAGGAAGCGCCAGACCAAGCTTTCGGCCCTGGCAGCCGACCGGACCGGGTCGCCCGATCGATCGGAGCGCCCAAGCCGTGTCGTCCGGCTGATGCCCAATCTCGGCGCCGCCTATCGCCGCAAGGTCCGGCGGCGGCGTGACGCCCTGAGGGGCCAAGCCCTCTCCACGGCGCAACCCGCGTCTTGCAGCAACCCGTCAGGCGCGGCGCGTGTCGCCAAACGCCACGGGCCGCCCGGTCGGCACGCCCACCACCGTGTCGTCCCGCATCACCACCCGCCCGCGCACCACCGTCGCCGCGGGCCAGCCGTGGCAGACATGCCCGGCGAACGGCGTCCATCCGCAAGGGGACGCGATCCACGACTCTTCGATCCGTCGCTCTGCCGCCATGTCCACCAGCGTGAAATCGGCGTCGTAGCCCATCGCCAGCCGGCCCTTGCCCGTCGAGCCATAGATCCGCGCCGGCCCCGCCGCCAGCAGGTCCGCCAGCCGCATCAGCGACAGCCGCCCGACCGAGACATGGTCCAGCATCATCGGCACCAGGGTCTGCACCCCGGTCAGGCCGGCCGCGGTCGCGGGCCACGGGCGGTCCTTGGCGGCACGGGAATGGGGGGCGTGGTCGCTGCCGATGGTGTCCACCGTGCCATCGGCGATGGCGCGCCAGGCGGCCTCCCTATGCCGCAGGTCGCGGATCGGCGGGTTCATCACGGCATAGGCGCCGAGCCGGTCATAGGCGTCGGGGGCGCATTGGGTCAGGTGGTTCAGCAGCACCTCGACACTGGCGACGTCGCGATAGTCGGCCAAGTATGTCAGCTCCTCCTGCGTGCTGACGTGCAGGATATGGGCCGGGCGGCCGGTCTTGCGGGCCAGCGCCATAAGCCGTCGGGTGCCGAGGAAGGCGCATTCCACATCGCGCCATTCGGCATGCAGCGCGTGCGGGCCGCCGGCCTCATAGGCGGGCTTGCGCGCCTGCAGGCGGTATTCGTCCTCCGAGTGGTAGGCGATGCGGCGGCGGCCGTTGCGCATCACGGCCTCAAGGCTCGGGTCGTCCTCGATCATCAGGTCGCCGGTGGAACTGCCGGCGAAAACCTTGATGGCGCAGACGTTGGGTTCCAGTTCCAGGCTGCCCAGATCGCCGATGTTCGATCGCGCGGCGCCCATGTAAAAACCTATGTCGCACCAGGACCGACCCTCCACGTAGCCGCGCTTCCAGTCGAGTTGTGGCAGGCTGGTGATCGAGGGCGCGGTGTTCGGCATGTCGAACACCGCCGTCAGCCCGCCGAGCACGGCGGCACGGGTGCCGGTTTCGATGGTCTCGACCGCCGGGTCGCCCGGGTCGCGCAGATGGACATGGGGGTCGGTCAGCCCGGGCAGCACATGCAGATGGGCGCAGTCCAGCGTTTCGGTCGCTTCGGCCAGGCGCAGGTCGCCGATCGCGGCGATCCGGCCGGCGCGGACGCCGACATCGGCGGTCTCGATGCCCCAGGGCAGCACGCAGCGGCCATTTTTCAGGATCAGGTCGAAGGGATGGGTCATGGTGGGTTCCGGCGTGTCGGACGGCAGTATCGCGCCCGGGTGGCGGGCGGGGGAAGCCGGGGGAGGCAAAATTGACGCAAAGCGCGCGGTGCCCGATGTCCGGCGAAATTGCGGGGGAATGCCACGACCCGATCGACCTTCGGCCGTCGCGCGCTGCTCGCGGGCACCGGCTTCGTGCTGGCGCAGCCCGCCTTGGCCCAACCCGGCCCCTGGCCCGACCGCCCGATCACCCTGGTCGTCCCCTTCCTGGCCGGTGGCTCCACCGACATCGCCGCGCGCATCCAGGCCGACCGCATGCCGACGCTGGTGGGGCCGCGCGGCCGCATCATCGTGGAAAACCGGGCCGGCGCCGTGGGT
>JBBRWI010000257.1:0-5138 GCA_038249305.1 Acetobacterales bacterium | reverse complement strand
GACGATCATGCTGGAAGCGGGCTTCGTTGCGCGCCATCACCTGCGGCTGATGCGGCTTGCAGGCTGCGCGAGGCTGGGACTACACTTCCAACCATGCTGACGCGCGCCATCCATGCCGGCCTGGTCCGGGGGCATTCCGCCCCGGCCGCCGCTTGCGCGCTCCTGCTTATTCGACTTACCCACCCCTGAGCGCTCGGGCCATCGCGGCCCATGCTGTTCGGGGGAAGCGAGAGGGGCGCCGGCCGCCCCCACCCATCGCCACCAGTCTCACGGATCGATCCGATGCCCATCATGCACCCGTCCTTCGGCACCCTGGCCGACGACCGCATCATCATCTTCGACACCACGCTGCGCGACGGCGAGCAATCGCCCGGCTTCTCGATGAACCTCGAAGAAAAGCTGCGCATGGCCGAGGCTTTGGCCGAGCTCGGCATCGACGTGATGGAGGCGGGTTTTCCGATCGCCAGCCCCGGCGATTTCGAAAGCGTCCGCGCCATCGCCCAGAAATTCGCCAAGGCCGGCCCCGTGGTGGCAGGGCTGGCCCGCACTTCGGCCGCCGACATCCTGCGCGCGGCGGAAGCCATCGCGCCCGCCGCCCGCAAGCGCATCCACGTCTTCGTCTCCACCAGCCCGCTGCACATGCGGGTCAAACTGCGGATGGAGCCGGAGGCGGTGCTGGCCATGGTGACCGAAAGCGTGACGCTCGCCCGCCACCATACCGATGACGTCGAATGGTCGGCCGAGGATGGCAGCCGCACCGAGGATGAGTTCATGTGCCGCTGCGTCGAGGCCGCGATCAAGGCGGGGGCTACCACAATCAACATCCCCGACACCGTCGGCTATGCTGTGCCGGAGGACATGTTTCGCATCTTTTCGATGCTGCGCGAAAGGGTGCCGGGGGCGGACGGCGTGGTCTTCAGCACGCACAACCACAACGACCTGGGCCTGGCCGTCGCCAATACCCTCGCCGCCATCCGCGCGGGCGCGCGCCAGGTGGAATGCACCATCAACGGCATCGGCGAACGCGCCGGCAACGCCAGCCTGGAGGAGGTCGCGATGGCGATCCGCACCCGTGCTGATGCCATCGGCCGGCGTACCGGGATCGTGACGGAAAACATCCTCAAGACATCAAAGCTGCTGGCCGCCATCACGAGTTTCGACGTGCAGCCGAACAAGGCCATCGTCGGCCGCAACGCCTTCGCCCATGAATCCGGCATCCACCAGGACGGCATGCTCAAGGACGCCGGCACCTATGAGATCATGACCCCCGAGTCCGTCGGCTGGGCCAAGACAACGCTGGTGCTGGGCAAGCATTCGGGCCGGGCGGCGTTCCGCGACAAGTTGAAGACGCTCGGCTACGAACTCGGCGACAATGCTCTGAACGACGCCTTTCGCCGGTTCAAGGATTTGGCCGACCGCAAGAAGACCGTCTACGACGAGGATGTCAGCGCGCTGGTCGATGACGAGGTGGGGCGCGGCCACGACCGGCTGCGGCTGACGGCCCTGTCGGTCGCGACGGGTCTTGGCGTGACGCCGACCGCGACGATCGGGCTGGAGGTGGATGGCGTAGCCCATTCCGGCACCGCGACCGGTGATGGCGCGGTGGATGCAACCTTCGCGGCGCTACGCCAGGTTTTCCCGCATGAGGTCGAACTCATGCTCTTTGCCGTGCAAAGTGTGACCGGCGGCACCGATGCCCAGGCCCGCGTGACCGTGCGGTTGGCCGAGGACGGCAAGCATGTGGACGGTCAGGGGGCCGATACCGATACGATCGTCGCCTCGGCCCGCGCCTATGTGCATGCGTTGAACAAGCTGCTGGCCAAGCGAGCGCGGACAGCGCCCCCGGACCTGGCACTGCGGGCGGGGTGATCCACGCAGGGCGGGAAAACTCGACCCCGTGCCGAGTGCAACGGCGCACGACACGGGGTCTGGCTGGTTGTTTTGACGCAGTTTGTCATCCGTTCAATCGGTGCCGCTTGAACGGATGAGGCTTCAGCGCCAGGCGGGCCGGCCGAGATCTATCGTGCCCGGGCTGGTCAGCGCGCCGCCCGCAGCGCCGGCCGCGCCGCCGATCAGCGCGCCGGCGCCCAGGCCGCCGCCGGTCAGCGCCGCGACACCGGCGCCGGCGCCGGCACCGAGCAGGCCACCGGATACCGCGCGGTCGCCGGTGGTCTGGCCGCAACCGGCGAGGCCGAGGGCAGCAATGGCGGAGAGGCTGAGGATGGTGGTGCGCATGGGGCCATTTCCTTGTTTTCGTGGCTGATGCTGGGCTTAACGCGGACGGCGGGCTGCGGTTGCCCGGCCGCCGACGGCGTCCCGGCCCAGATATCCGCTTGAGCCTCGGGGCCTGGGGGGCTAACCACCACGCGCCGCCCCGTGCGGCCCGCCCCACCCCAGCCTGCCTCACGTCTGCCAAGGATTTTCTGCATGTTCGCACGCCTATTCGGCTTCCTCTCCGCCGACATGGCCATCGATCTCGGCACCGCGAACACGCTGGTCTACGTGAAGGGTCGTGGGATCGTGCTCAATGAGCCGAGCGTCGTGGCCATTTCCGACGTGCGCGGCCGCAAGCAGGTGCTGGCGGTGGGGGAGGAAGCCAAGCTGATGCTTGGCCGCACCCCAGGCAATATCGCAGCGATCCGTCCCTTGCGGGATGGGGTGATCGCCGATTTCGAGGTCGCGGAGGAAATGATCAAGCATTTCATCCGCAAGGTGCACAATCGGCGGTCCTTCGCCTCGCCGATGATCATCGTCTGCGTGCCCTCGGGTTCGACCGCGGTGGAACGCCGCGCCATCCAGGAATCGGCCGAAAGCGCCGGCGCGCGGAAGGTCCTGCTGATCGAGGAACCGATGGCGGCCGCGATCGGCGCCGGGTTGCCGGTCACCGAACCCTCGGGCTCCATGGTCGTCGATATCGGCGGCGGGACGACCGAGGTCGCGGTGATCAGCCTGGGTGGCATCGTCTATGCCCGCAGCGTGCGGGTCGGCGGTGACAAACTGGACGAGGCTATCATCAGTTACATCCGTCGCCAGTTCAACCTGCTGATCGGCGAAAGCACCGCCGAACGGATCAAGATGACGATCGGGGCGGCGGCCATCCCGCCCGATGGCGAAGAAGGCCCGATGACCGACGTCAAGGGCCGCGACCTGATGAACGGCGTCCCGCGGGAGGTGCTGGTCAGCCAGCGGCAGATCGCCGAGAGCCTGGCCGAACCGATCAATCAGATCATCGAGGCGGTGAAGGTCGCGCTGGAAAACACGCCCCCCGAACTCGCCGCCGATATCGTGGACAAGGGCATCGTGCTCACCGGCGGTGGTGCCTTGCTGCAACGGCTGGACCAGGTGCTGCGGGAGGCCACGGGCCTGCCTGTCTCGGTGGCCGAGGATCCCCTGTCCTGCGTCGCCCTCGGCACCGGGCGCGCGCTGGAGGAAATCAAGCGACTTCGCGGCGTGCTCTCGTCGATGTATTGAGGAAGGGTGACGTAGGGGGACCATCGGTGATCCGTCTCAGCATCCCGCTGCGGCAAGCGCTTGGCCGGCTGTCCCTGCCGGTGCTGATCGCCATCGCTTTCGGCACCATGTTGCTGGGCAAGGCAGATACGCTGCTGGTCGAGCGCGCGCGCATGGCGCTGATCGATGCGCTGAGCCCGATCTACGCCGCCATGGCCGAACCCGTCGGCGCCGCCCGCGCCATGATGCAGGAGGGACGGGACTTGCTCGCCATGCGGAGCGAAAACGCCGCCCTGCGGGTCGAGAACGAGCGCTTGCGCCGCTGGCAGGCCGCGGCCCTGGCGCTGGAGGGGGAGGTCACGCTGCTGCGCCGACAACTGGCCTACACGCCCGAAGGCGCGACCAGTTTCCGCACCGCGCGGGTCGTGGCCGATGGCGGCGGAACCTATGCCCGGGCCGTGCTGCTGGCGACCGGCCCCGATCTGCAGGTTCGCAAGGGGCAGGTGGCGCTGGATGAACGGGGGCTGGCCGGCCGCGTCACCGAGGTCGGCAACCGCTCGGCCCGCGTGCTGCTGGTCACCGACATCAACAGCCGCATGCCGGTGACGCTGGAGAACAGCCGGGCGCGCGCCATCATGGCCGGCAACAACGGTGCCCGTCCCCGCCTGCAACATTGGCCCGAGGGCGTCTTGCCGGCGGAGGGCGAGCGGATCGTGACCTCTTCCGACCAGACCCTGCTGCCGGCCGGGTTGCCGGTCGGGGAAGTCCGCTGGAGCGTCTCCGGGGCGGCCGAGATCGAGTTGTATGCCCGGCTCGACCGGATGGACCTGTTGCGTATCTACGATGTGGGCCTGGCCGGGATCCTGCCGCCCGAGGCCGTTGCGCGCCCCGAACCACGGCGCGGGCGCTAGGCCATGGTCGGCCGCCGGGAACCGGCGCCGGGGCTGTTCCGCCGCTTGGATGGCTGGGCACGGGCAGCGCTTCCGACCGTTGTCGCAGCACTGCTGATGATCGTTGCCGCAGCCCCGGTCGGGTTGCCCTCCGCGGTGCCGGCGATCGCACTCGGCTGCGTGTTTTTCTGGAGCGTGTTCCGCCCCGCCGCGATGCCGCCGCCGGCGGTTTTTGGCCTGGGGTTGTTGCAGGACATGCTGACCTTCGCACCGCTGGGGGTGGGGGTCTTCATCCTGCTGGTGGTGCACGGGCTTGCCATGCGCTGGCGGCGGCAATTGGCGCGGCAGTCGTTCCTGTTGGTCTGGTTGGCCTTCTGCGGCTTCGGCACGGGGGCGGCGGGCCTGGGCTATGCGCTGACGGCACTGCTTGGCTGGTCGCTGCCGCCGCCGGTGTCGGGGCTGCATCTGCTGGGGTTGTCGACGGGGCTGTATCCGGCGCTGTCCTTCCTGCTGACCCGGGCGCATGCGGCGATCCGCGCGGCGGAGGAACGGCCATGAACCGGCCCCCATGAGCAAAAAAGAAGAGGAAGCCCGCCGCGGCGTGTTCACGCGCCGCGCCCTGGCGCTGGGCGTGGGCCAGGTCGGGCTGCTCGGCTTTCTCGGTACGCGACTCTATGGCCTGCAGGTGCAGGATGGTGCCCGCTACGCGACGCTGGCCGAGGAGAACCGCCTGTCGGCCCGGCTGATCGCCCCGCCGCGCGGCCGGGTGCTGGACCGTGAAGGCCGCGTCATCGCCGG
>JBBRWI010000256.1:0-5161 GCA_038249305.1 Acetobacterales bacterium | reverse complement strand
CTCGGGCCATACCAGTTGATCGCGCTGCTGACGGTGATCTACGTCATCCTCGGCTGTGCGTTGGATGGTGTGTCGATGATCGTGCTGACGACGACCATCGTGATCCCGATGGTGCAGGCGGCGGGCTTTGACCTTGTCTGGTTCGGCATCTTCATCGTGTTGCTGGTCGAAATCGCGCAGGTGACGCCACCTGTGGGCTTCAACCTGTTCGTCATGCAGACGATGACGGGCAAGGAATCGACCGAGATTGCCTGGTCGTCCTTCCCCTTTTTCCTGATGATGCTGGTGACCGTCGTGTTGATTACGCTGTTTCCGGTAACTTTGGTGACCGGCCTGCCAGATTGGCTGCTGGCGCGATGATCGAGGCTGGTCAAACCTGAGTTTGGCTTAAAGCCAAGATACATCGAACCTTCGATGTTTGTTTCATGGATTTGTTCATCAATGTCAAGCGTCCGGCCTGGGTTGAGGCATTTCATGCCTTCATCCCTCGCAGTGGTCATTGCCATCGGCGCCGCTTTCAGGGCCATCGTCGGCCGCTTGGTCGAGGACCTGATCAACCTCATCATCAGCGTGATGATTGGCGGCATCGATCTCTCCAATTTGTTCGTCGTCCTCTCCTTCGACCGACAGCCGAGCCTGGAGGACGCCGGCGGGCCGGTGCTGGCCCTTGGCATGTTCATCAATGCCACCACCAAGGTCCTGATCGTCGCGATGCGGTGTTCTTGCTTCTGCGCGTTCTGACCAGGCTGAAGATGAACAATCCCACCGCGCGCCCCTGCACCTACCGGTTCGATATCAGAACTTCTTCTCTCTGAGGTTTCGTGGCGAGTTGAAGGCGATGCGCGAACCGCCGCCGCCACCGGCCACCTCATCGCCACTCGTCTGACGCGCGCTGTCGGGGGCCTTGCAACGGCCGCCTTGGCGGCCAAGATGACGAGGACGGTTGGTGCTTCGGGCCATCCGAAGACGCTTCGCTCCGCCCGTCAGGAGGCTGCTTGTTCATGTCGCGTTCCTCGCTTTTCGGCTCCCCCTTGTTTCTCGGCTTCGACCACCTGGAACAGATGCTCGACCGGGTGCAAAAGAATGCCGATGGCTACCCGCCCTACAATATTGAGCAGACCGGCGACCAGCGGCTGCGCATCACGCTTGCGGTGGCCGGGTTCAGTATGGAGGACCTGCAGATCACCCAGGAGGACAACCAACTGGTAATCCGCGGCCGTCAGAAGGAAGATCCGAACGACAGCCGGGTGTTCCTGCATCGCGGCATCGCCGCACGGCAGTTTCAGCGCGCGTTTGTGCTGGCCGAACACATCGAGGTTGAAGGCGCGCATATGGACAATGGCTTGCTGCACATCGACCTGCGACGACCGATGCCGGAGACGAAGGTACGAGCCATACGCATCGAGCAGAAAGGCAACGGCCGGACCGTTGTGCAGGGCTGACCACCGGGCGGCTGTACCGCTGGCAAGCTACATGAACGGTTTGAACACTTCGCCGATTACGTCGGCCTCACCTGAGGCGGCGGAAACCTCAAATGCCGGCCGTTCCTTAGGGACGCCGAAGGTGGATACCATGACCGAGAAGACTGCCGACAGATCCGTCATCACCCTGTACGACAACGGCTTGAACCTGCTGCGCGCCATGACGCCACGGGATTTCGCGGCGCTAGGCGCGGCGGAAATTGCCTACATGCGGCCCACCCTGGTGAATGGGCGTGCGATGATCGCGATACATGCCGCTGATGGTACACCGATCGGCGCGGCACCTGATGTCGCCCTGGCCGCCGCCGCGATTGTGCAGCACGAGATGGCGCCGGCCAGGCTGCATTGATCGCGGCAGCAAATTGTTATCGTTGGATGTGGCATGTTTCGGGTTATGTTGCTTCGATTACATGTGCGTATTATGTAAATATATACAGTAATGAATTCTGCAAAATGTTGTAGCCCGCTCAATTTACCCGCCAGGACGGCGGGCGCCGCTGCAGTTTTTGTCAATCGCGGCGTCAACTTCTGAGCGCCTGGCGGCTGGACGGCGTGACAAGTGCTGTAGGGGCGCCAGATTTGGCGCCATATTTACGACCGTACCAGTATGGCGTCCGCCAGGACGGCGCGCCCCGTCGCACCGCTGATCGTCCCCGCCGGCCCACGGACCGGCAACCCCGGCGAGACGCGCCGCGCGAGCCTGGATGCCGCCACCGCGGAGTTCAGCGAAAAGGGACTTCTCGGGCGCGTGGGTGGACGACATCGCGGCCCGCACAGCCAAGACGGAACGCATGATCTACTACTACTTCGACAGCAAGGAGCAGGCGTACGCGGCCGTGCTGGATGAACCCTGCGGCGGCAAGCGCGATGCTGAGCGGGCGCTGCATCTCGACGGGGGTTCGTTAAGGAAGGCCATGCGGCGGTTGATCGAGGTGACCTTCAACCACCGCGCTGCCACCCCAATTTCGCACGCCTGGTCTGCATCGAAAACATCCATGACGGGCGGCACGCCGCGGCCTCCCCGGGCATCGCCCGGCGCAGCGGAAGGCCGCCAGCATGCGCTCCGCATCGGGTGCCAGGCCCGCCAACGCCGCAAAAGCATGCGCCGCCTGGAAGGCCGCCATGGCGCCGCCGTCCCACCCGACGAAGCCTCGGTACGGCCACCCTTGGCCCGCTCGCCACGCCAACCCTCGCGCGCGCCCAGGTATGCCCGGTCCGGCCCGCGCCCGGTCGTCTCCTGGGTGCCTGGAAGTACAGAAGGTGACCTACCGCGCCGGCGCGCCGGCGGTGCAGGCGCTGATCACCAACGAGGTGCAGGTGGCCATGGTCGATGCCGTCACCGCGCTGCCGCTGATCCCGGCCAATTCGGTGGTAGCGATCGGCGTCAGCAGGCTGGCCCGCAACCCGCTGGCGCCGAATGTCCCGACGATCGCCGAATCGGGCTTCCGGGGGGTTCGAGGCGACGACCGACTGGGCGCTGCCGGCGCCCGCCGGCACGCCCGCGCCGATCCTGGCCCGGCTGAATGCGCCGACGATCACCGGCTTCGCAGCGCCGGACGTGGACGAGCGCCTGCGCGAGGCCTCGATCATCCGGACCGTCGGCAGTGCTGCCGAGCAACCAGCAAGTGGGGTGAGGTGATCCGCGCCCGTGGCATCACGCTGGAATAGCGATGGACAGGGCCGGGCGGCTTGCCCCGACGCCCGGCCGGCGTAACCTTATCCACCAAAGGAGGGAACAGCCATGCCGGACACCCATGCCGCAGCCTATCGCCGCCCCGATCCCGCGACGCAGCCGGCCTTTGATAGCCCGGGCTACGGCTCCACACGGTTGCGCCACCCGACCCTGCCCTTGCTGCGTATGCCGCATACGCTGACCGAGACCAGTGCGCCCAGGATGTCGCCCTCGGTCTATCGGCCGATGGCGGATATGACGAAGCTCGCCCATGGCCGGGAAGCGATGGGCGAACGCATCATCGTCGCGGGCCGCGTGGGGGACGAGGACGGGCGCCCGGTGCGGGGGGCGATGCTGGAGGTCTGGCAAGCCAATGCCGCCGGCCGCTACAACCATCCCGGTGACACGCATGACGCGCCGCTCGACCCTGATTTCATGGGGCGGGCGCGGGTCTTCGCGGATGACGACGGGCGCTACCATTTCACCTCGATCCGGCCCGGAGCCTATCCCTGGCGCAACCACCACAATGCGTGGCGGCCGCTGCATATCCATTTTTCGCTGTTCGGCCATGGCTTCGCCCAGCGAATGATCACGCAGATGTATTTCCCGGGCGATCCGCTGCTGGCCTTGGATCCGATCTGGCATGCGACACCCGACCCTGCGGCACGCGACCGCCTGATCGCCCAACTCGACCTGGGTGTGACGCAACCCGAAGTGGCACTCGGCTACCGCTTCGACATCGTGCTGCGCGGCCCGGCCGCGACCCCCTTCGAGGACGCCGACCATCACGACGGCGATCACTGACATGACCGCCGCAACGGCACAGCAAACCGCCGGCCCCTACTGGCACCTGATCGATTTCCCGGAATGGGCCGACCTGTTGCGGGCCGATGGGCCGAATGCCGGGCTGCCGGGCCCGCGCATCACCCTGTCAGGACGCATCAGCGACGGCGAGGGGGCCGCCGCACCGGATGCGCTGGTGGAGATCTGGCAGGCCGATGCCGCCGGATCCTACGACCCGCCGTTCCATGGCTTTGGCCGCGCGGCCACCGGCCAGGATGGCGTGTTCCGCTTCACCACCTTGCGCCCCGGCGCGGTGCCGGGGATCGGCAATGCGACCCAAGCGCCGCACATCACCCTGGCGATCTTTGCCCGTGGCCTGATGAAACACCTGGTCACGCGGGTGTATTTTGCCGGCGAGACGCTGAACGACACCGACCCTGTGCTGACCGCGGCCGGCCCGCGCGCCGGGACCCTGATCGCCCGTGAAACCGCACCTGGCGCTTGGCATCTGGACATCGTGCTGCAAGGGGCGGGCGAGACCGTGTTCCTGGACGTCTGATGTCGCTGAACCCCGCCGATGGGCCGGTACTGGGCGCGCTCTACGGCACCGATGCGATGCGCGCCGCGATGGGTGAGCGCGCTTTCCTCGCGCGGATGCTGGAGGTGGAGGCAGCCCTGGCCCGTGCCCAGGCGGGGCTTGGCCTGATCCCAGCCGAAGCCGCCGCCGCCATCACCGCCGCGGCGCGGGTTGAAGCGCTGGATGTGCCGGCCCTGGCCGCCGCCACGCGCAACACGGGGTATCCGGTGCTCGGTCTTGTGCGGCAGTTATCGGCGCTTGCGGGGCCTGAGGCGGGGCGCTGGACGCATTGGGGCGCGACCACGCAAGACATCATGGACACCGCGCTGGTGCTGATGCTGCGCGATGCCTTTGGCCTGCTGGACCGCGACCTGAACCGGCTGATCGCCGCCCTGGCCACGCGGGCCGATGAGCACCGTGATACGGTGATGGCCGGGCGGACCCATTTGCAGCACGCGCTGCCCATCACCTTCGGCTACAAATGCGCGGTCTGGCTGGCGCCGCTGATCGCCATGCGCGAACGCCTGGCGCAGCTGCGTCCGCGCGTTCTGCGGGTGCAGTTCGGGGGGGCGGCCGGCACCCTCGCGAGCCTGGGTGACCAAGGCCCGGCCGTCGCCGCGGTGCTGGCACATGAGTTGGACCTCATCG
>JBBRWI010000255.1:0-5183 GCA_038249305.1 Acetobacterales bacterium | reverse complement strand
GCGGTGATGATCTGGTCTTCCTGCCGCGATCCGGTGCCGCCCATGCGCAGCCGTTCCGCCCGCGCCTTGGTCAGGAAGTCGCCAACCGTGTTCATCGTCGATTCGCTGTTCACCCACAGCACGAATTCATCCAGCGCCAGCATCGCCACCGGCGTAAGGTCGCGCCAGGCGAAAGGCACGCCGGTCGCCATGGGCGTGGTGAACAGGTTGGACAGGGTGATGATCAGCATGTGCGGATTGCCGCGCGCACCCTTAGCTTCCAGGAAGCCTTCAGCCCCCGCGCCACCAGCCTTGTTCACAACCACCAGGGGCTGGCGCATCAGGTTGTGGCGCGTAACGATGCCCTGGATGGCACGGGCCATCTGGTCAGCGCCACCGCCGGTGCCGGCCGGTACGATGAATTGCACGGGGCGGGTCGGTTCCCATCGGGCCTGCGCTTGAGCCGATCCCGCCAGAAGCGGGCACAGAATGCAGAAAGCGCCGGCAAGGCCGGCCAGAACGCGACGCTTCATCGATCCCCCTTGGACAATTTTCAGCATGCTGGTTGGATACTTCGCACGAAGCCACGCAAGCAAGTCAACCGAAATCCACCGCCCCCTGCCGCGTCTCGCCGCGCTGGTGTAAGCGCGGGTTTCTCACCGGCAAGGGACTTCCGATATGCGTCTCGCCATCCTCGACGACTATCAAGGCGTGGCCCTGTCGCTCGGCCCCTGGGCGCGACTGGCCGGGCAGGTGGACGCGACGGTGTTCCGCGACACGCTGCGCGACGCGGACGCGTTGGTCGCGCGTCTCGCCCCGTTCGATGCGATTCTGGTCACGCGCGAACGCACGGCCTTCCCCGCCGCGCTACTGGCGCGGTTGCCCCGGCTCAAGCTTCTCATATCGACGGGGGAGCGCAACAAGTCGATCGATGTGGACGCGGCGCGCGCCGCCGGCATCACCGTCTGCGGCACGCCGTCCAAAGGCGCACCGACCGTCGATATCACGATCGGCCTGATCCTCGGGCTGCTGCGCGGCATCCCGACGGAGCAGGACAGCCTGCGCGCGGGCGGCTGGCAGATTGGCGTCGGCCGCGCCGCCGAGGGCGCAACGCTTGGCGTCGTGGGTCTGGGAAAACTCGGCCAGCGGGTGGCCCGGGTTGGCCAGGCGCTTGGCATGCGCGTTCTTGCCTGGAGCCAGAACCTGACGCCGGAGGCCGCCGCCGCGGTCGGCGTAGAGCGGGTCGAGAAGCGCGACCTGCTCGCACAGGCCGATGTCGTGACCTTGCACCTGGTGCTGTCCGACCGGTCGCGCGGCATCATCGGGGCCGCCGACCTCGCGGCCATGAAGTCCACGGCCTACATCGTGAACACCAGCCGTGGGCCGCTGATCGACCAGGATGCGCTGATCGCGGCGCTCCATGCCGGCACTATTGCGGGCGCCGGGCTGGATGTCTTCGACACCGAACCATTGCCGCCGGGCCACCCCATCCTGGCGGCGCCCAACACCTTGCTGACGCCGCACCTGGGCTACGTGACCCAGGAGAATTATCGCGCCTATTTCGTCGGTGCGGTGGAAGCCATCGAGGCCTATCTGGCCGGAACGCCGATCCGCCCGCTGCATGGCTGACCGGGCACGCGGCTTGCTGGCCATCCTGGCATGACGTTGCTGTTCACCCTCCCCGCATTGGCCGATTTCCTCGATGGCGGCGGTTCGCCGGTGGCGGTGGCCGAGGCCGCCCTGGCACGCCTGGTGGCCTGGGACGACCCGGCCCTGCTGATTTCGGCGGTCCCGCCCGCCGATGTGCTGGCGCGTGCCGCGACCCTTGCCGCCGAGGGTCGGCGAGGCCGGCCGCTGTGGGGCGTGCCCTTCGTCGTGAAGGACAACATCGCCGCCGCCGGGCTGCCGATGACCGCTGGCTGCCCGGATTTCGCCCATGTGCCGGCCGAGGATGCTCCCGCCGTCGCGCGCCTGCTGGCTGCCGGGGCGATGCTGCTGGGCAAGGCCAACCTCGACCAGTTCGCGACCGGGCTGAATGGCACGCGCAGCCCCTATGGCACGCCGCGCAACGCGGTGCGGGCCGATCTGGTGCCGGGCGGATCGTCCTCGGGCTCGGCCAGCGCAGTCGCGGCGGGGATCGCGGCGTTTTCGCTCGGGACGGACACGGCCGGCTCGGGGCGCGTACCGGCCATGGCCCAAAACATCGTGGGGCTGAAGCCCAGCTTGGGCCTGGTGCCAACGCGCGGCGTCGTGCCGGCCTGCCGGTCGCTGGATTGCGTCTCGATCTTCGCCAGGAACGTCACAGATGCGGCCACGGTGCTGGCCGTCATCGCCGGGGCCGACGCGGCCGACCCGTATGCGCGGACCCCGCCTGCCACCTGGTCAACGACCCCGGCGCCGCAGCCATCCTGGCGGGTGGCCGTGCCGCCCGAGGCAGAGTTGCTCTTTGACACCGCCGATGATGCCCGGCTGTTCCATGCCGCGATGGATCGCGCTGTGGCACTTGGCGCGACCATTGCGCGGATGCCCATCGCGCCGCTGATCGCGGTGGCGCGCCGGCTCTATGACGGTGCCTGGGTCGCCGAACGCACCGCCTCCTTGCGCGATCGCGTGCAGATGCGGCCGGAAACGCTGCATCCGGTGACCCGCACGATCCTGCAAGGCGGCTTCGGCCGAAGCGCTGTCGATGCCTTCGATGATTTTCACGCGGTCGCCGAGGCGCGGCTGATCCTGCGCGCCATTTTTGCCGGCGCCGACGTGCTGCTGCTGCCGACAGCACCCGGCACGCCGACGCTGGCGACCCTGGCGGCGGAGCCGATCGCCGCCAATAGCCGGCTTGGCACCTACACCAATTTCGTGAACCTGCTGGACCTCTGCGCCCTGGCCATTCCGGCCGGGCTGCGCCCCGATGGTGTGCCGTTCGGTGTGACGCTGCTCGCACCGGCCTTCCGCGACGGGGCGCTGGCCGGCTTGGGCGCCGCGCTGAACGGGGAGAATCCGATACCCCCGGCCGTCGCCACCGAAGAAACGGCGCTGTTCTGCATTGGCGCGCATATGTCGGGTCTGCCGCTGAACCCGCAGGTCACCTCGCTCGGCGGCCGCTTCGTGCAGGCCACGACGACCGCGCCGCTCTACCGCCTGTTCGACCTGGGCAACCGGCCGGGAATGTTGCGCGATCCGGCCGGTGCCGCGATCGCGGGCGAGGTCTGGGCGCTGCCGACCGCGGCCATCGGGGCGCTGCTGGCGCAGGTGCCGGCGCCGCTGGGATTCGGCCGGGTGCGGCTGGCCGATGGCCGCGAAATGCTGGGCTTCTTGGCCGAGGCCGATGGCGTTGTCGGCACGCCCGAGGTGACCGCGCTGGGCGGATGGCGCGCGGTGCTGGCGGCAAGAGCCTAACCCGCCAAAATCCGCGCCGCCGCCCCGGCCAGGACGCGCACCCCAAGCACCAGATCCGCCTCCTTCGTATCCTCCGCCCAATGATGGCTGATGCCACCGATCGAGGGCACGAACAGCATCGCCGCCGGCATCACCTGCGCCAGATACTGTGCGTCATGCCCGGCACCGGACGGCATGCGCTGCCAGCAGCCGGGCGACAGCGCCTCCGCCTCGGCGGCGAGCGCGTCCTGCAAGCCCGCATCGCAGGGCGCGGGGGTCGAGAGGCTGACCGGCTCCAGTACCGCCGGGCAGCGGTCGCGACGATTGTGCTCCTGCACCAGGGCGGCCAAGGCGGCCTCCATCCGCGCGATGACGGCGAGGTCCACGTCGCGCAATTGGAACATCACCTCGGCGCGGCCGGGGATGATGCTGGGGGCACCCGGTTCCAGGGTGATGCGCCCGGTGGTCCAGGTGCTGCGCGGGCCGCAGACGCGCGGGAACTCCGCATCGATCATGGCCAGCAGCCGCACCGCCGCCAGCCCCGCGTCGCGGCGTTCGGCCATGGTGGTGCCGCCGGCGTGGTCCTGCATGCCGTCGAAGACGATGCGGTATTGGCGGATGGCGACGATCCCCGTGACCACGCCGATGCCAAGCCCGGCCTGCTCCAACTGCGTGCCCTGCTCGATGTGCATCTCCAGGAAGCCTAGATAGCGCGCGGCTTCGCAGTTGACGCGCGGGCGATCGGCCAGCCCGGCTTCGGCCAGGGCCTGCCGCAACGGCTTGCCGTGCGAGCGGTTGGCCAGGCGGTCGATCTCGGCCTCCGGCAGGGTGCCGATGAAGGACCGGCTGCCGATGAAGCCGCCGTAGTGGCCTTCCTCATCGGCGAAGGCCACCACATCGACCGCCAGCCCCGCGCGGGCGAGGGCGACGCCAGCGACGACGCCCAGCGCGCCATCGAGCCACCCCGCTTCGTTCTGCGTTTCGATGTGGCTGCCGACGAGCAGATGCGGCCCGGGGCCGGGATGGCGGCCGATGACATTGCCGATGCCGTCGAGCGTCGGCGCCAGCCCGCATTCCGCCAGCCGGGTGCCAAGCCAATCTCGGCTTGCCATATCGTCCGGGGTATAGGTCGGGCGGTGGACGCCGGTCCTGAACCGCCCGATCGCGCGCAGGCCATGCAGGTCGGCCAGGAAGCGGTCAGTGTCCACGATCGTCATGTTCGGTGGTTCCTGGATGGCTGTTGGTCGGCCTGCGACCGAGGGTGCGACCAGGCAGGCTGGTGTAATCCTGTGCGCGCGCGACGTCTGCCGCTGGACGGAAGGCGGCGGGACGATGGCAGACGTTGGCCGCCCGCCGTCCGCATGGGGCACCGCGTGCTAACGGCTTTCCAACGTCAGCCCGCCATCCACCACCACTGTCTGTCCGGTGACCATGGCCGCCCCCGCGAGCAGGAAGACGATCACCTCGGCGATGTCTTCCGGTGTGCAGCGCCGTTTCAACAACGCCTTCTCGGCCGAGGCGATACGCCGTGCCTCGGTCCATTCGACCATCCAGGTGCTGTCCACCGCACCGGGGGCCACGGCATTGACCCGCACGTCGGGGCCGAGGGCGCGGGCGAAGTTCTGGGTGAGCGAGACCACGCCCGCCTTGGTGGCACCATAGGCGAGTGAGGACCCCGCGCTGCCCAGCCCGGCGATGGAGGCGACATTCACCATCGCCCCGCCGGCGGCGGTCAGCGCGGGGGCCGCCGCCTTGGCGCAGCGAAACACGCCCAGCAGGTTGACGCCGATCACCGTGCCCCACATCGCCTCGGTGATCAGGTCGAGGCT
>JBBRWI010000254.1:0-5223 GCA_038249305.1 Acetobacterales bacterium | reverse complement strand
GCCGCAAGCCCGTGCGCGCGCCCCTGCCGGCGCATCTGCCGCGCGAGCGTGTGGTGATCGCCGCCCCCGCCGCCTGTCCCTGCTGCGGCGGCAGGCTGGCCAAGCTCGGCGAGGATGATGTCACCGAGACCTTGGAGGTGGTGCCGCGTCAGTGGAAGGTGATCCAAACCGTCCGCGGTTCTTCTGCCGGTCCTGCGAGAGCATCACGCAGCCGCCGGCGCCGTTTCACCCCATCGCGCGCAGCCGGGCCGGGCCGAACCTGCTGGCGATGATTACTCGAGGCCAAGCTCGGCCAGCACCTGCCGCTGAACCGCCAGAGCGAGGGCTATGGGCGGGAGGGCCTGGTCGGCACCTGCACGGCGCTGCTCGCACCCCTGGTGACGCTTATCGAGGCCCATGTGCTGGCGGCCGGGCGATTGCACGGCGACGACACCACGGTGCCGCTGCTGGCCAAACGCAGGACCGTCGTGGCGCGGGCCTGGACCTATGTCCGCGACGACCGGCCATTCGCCAGCCCGGCGCCGCCGGCGGCGATGTTCCGCTATTCCCGCGATCGTACGGCAGAGCACCCGAGGTAGCACCTGGCGAGCTACCGGGGCATCCAGCAGGCCGATGCCTTTGCCGGGTTCAACGACCTATACGCGGGCGGGCGCAGACCCGGCCAGGTCACCGAGGCCGCCTGCTGGGCACATGGCCGGCGCAAGCTGTTCAAGTTGGCCGAAGTTGCCCGCGCGCCGCTGGCAGTCGAGGCGGTGCGGCGCATCGATGCGATATTCGACGCGGAGCGCGCCATCAATGGCCTGCCGGCCGAGCAGCGCCTGGCGGTGCGGCGACAGCACATCGCGCCGCTGGTCGCAGACCTTGAAGCCTGGATGCGCCAAACCTGTGGCAAGCTGTCGCGCCATGCCGACGTAGGAAAGGCGATGGACCACATGCTGCAAGACTGGGAGGCCTTCACCGCGTTCCTCAATGATGGTCGCATCTGCCTAACAAACAACGCAGCGGAAGTTGCGCTGCGAGGCATCGCGCTCGGGCGGAAATCATGGCTGTTCGCCGGGTCGGACCGTGGGCTCAAGAGCGCGGCGGCGATGTTGCCCTCATCATCACCGCCAACCTGAACGACGTCGGAGACCGGTTTCCTCAAGCAGGGCCGTGCCTCGTGCGGGGTAGCCCGACAATACACCGGCTCGGCGGGCAAAATCACCAACTGCCAGATCGGCGTGTTCCCGGCCTATGTCTCGCGTCATGGCCATGCCTTCATCGACCGCGCACTCTATCTCTCCAAGAGATGGACAGACGACCCGGCGCGGCTGGCCGCAGCCCATGTGCCCGCCCCAATGGCCGGTGGTGTGACGTTCGCGGACAAGCCCCGGCTTGCCGTGCAGATGATCCGCCGGGCCATCGCCGCCAGCGTGCCGTTCCAGTGGGTGGCTGCTGACAGCGTCTATGGCGTGGGCGAGGTGGAGCAGGTGCTGCGCCGGGCTGGAAAAGGCTACGTGCTTGGCGTGAACTCGGCGCGCCGGTTCAACGCCTGGGGTAAGATGCCCCGGGTCGGTGGCACGGCGCTCACTATCGCCACGGCTTGCGAACCGAGCGACTGGCAGCGGGCCGCACACAGACGGCAGAAAACGCAACTGTAATCTAGGGGCTGCCACACCTCGACGGGCGTCGACCGGAACTGCAACGCCTGGCCTTCGCGACGCGCTCGAAATCGGCGTAGTTGCGTTCGACGGTGATCCGGTGGGTCCTGCGCTGGACCAGACCACCGCCAGCGCGCATGTTCGATCCGGATTGGCCCACGGAAAGGTCACCAAAAAAGTCATCGCGTACAGAGGAAATCGATGCTGAAGTGGCGGCTGGCGCCAAGCCAGTCGGCCCCTGACGGTCCCTGCCTGAGGGGCGCGCCCTGTCGCGCCATCTTTGCCGCCGACCACAACGGAGCAACCCCATGCCCGCCCAGCCCGAAGCCGACCTCGCCCTCGGCGCCGCCGCCGCGTTGCCTGCGGCCATGCGTGAAAAACTGGAAGCCGCCGCCTTTCGCAAGATGGTCGCCCATCTGCGCGGCCGCCCCGATGTGCAGAACATCGACCTGATGACCCTGTCCGGCTTCTGCCGGAACTGCCTGTCGCGCTGGTATCAGGAAGCCGCCGCCGATGCGGGGCTGGCGCTGGACACCCCGGCCGCGCGGGAAGTGATCTACGGCATGCCCTATGCCGACTGGCAGGCGGCGAACCAGACGGAAGCAACAGCGGCGCAGCAGGCCGCCTTCGCCGCGACCGCGCCCCATCCCTGACGGGCGATCCTCAGCGCGGCTACGGCCGGGGTGACGGCCGGAACAAAACTGTCACACTCCATCGCATGACGACCCAAGCCCCACCGTCTGCCGGCTGGCTGCATTGGTTGCCCGGCGTCCAGGCGATCCGCGGCTATCGCCGCGACTGGCTGCGGCATGATCTGGTCGCGGGGCTGGTGCTCTCGACCATGCTGGTGCCGGCTGGGATCGCCTATGCCGAGGCTTCGGGCTTGCCCGGCACCCATGGGCTCTACGCGACCATCGCGGGCTTGCTTGCCTATGCCGTGTTCGGCCCGAGCCGCATCCTGGTGCTGGGGCCCGACTCCGCGCTCGCCGCGCTGATCCTGGCGGTGGTGCTGCCGCTGTCGCTCGGCGATCCGGCGCGGGCGGTGGCGCTGGCCGGGATGATGGCGGTGGTCTCGGGCGTCGTCTGCCTGCTGGCCGGGGTGTTCCGCCTGGGCTTCGTCATCGAATTGCTGTCGAAGCCGATCCGCCTTGGCTACATGAACGGCATCGCGCTGACGGTGGTGATTAGCCAATTGCCCAAAGTGCTGGGCGCGCCGATCGAGGCTGAGGGCCCGGTCACCGACCTGTGGCACCTGGGCCAGGCGCTGCTGGCCGGGCGGGCACATCTGCCGAGCCTCGCCATCGGCCTGGGCAGCCTCGCGCTGATCCTGGGCTTGAGGCGCGTCAAACGGGTGCCCGGCTCGCTGGTCGCGGTGGTCGTGGCGACCCTCGTGGTCGGGGTGTTCGACCTCGATGCGATGGGGGTGAAGGTGCTCGGCCCGCTGCCGCAGGGCCTGCCGGTGCTGGCGCTGCCCTGGGTCAGCGGGGTGGACCTGCTGACCGTGGTGCTGGGCGGCTGCGCGCTGGCGCTGGTGTCCTTCGCCGATACCAGCGTGCTGTCGCGCAGTTACGCCGCACGGCTGCGCCGCCCGGTCGATCCGAACCAGGAAATGATCGGGCTGGGTGCGGCCAACCTGTTCGCCGGCGTCTTTCAGGGCTTTGCCATCAGCAGCAGCGCATCGCGCACCCCGGTCGCCGAGGCCGCGGGTGCGCGCAGCCAATTGGCCGGCGTGGTCGGCGCGCTGGCGGTCGCGGGGCTGCTGCTGGCCGCCCCCGACCTGTTGCAACACCTGCCCAGCGCGACGCTGGGGGCCGTGGTGATCGCGGCGGCCCTGGGGCTGTTCGAGGTCGCCGACCTGCGGCGCATCTTCCGCATCCAGCAATGGGAGTTCTGGCTCTCGATCGCCTGTTTCGTCGGCGTGGCGGTGCTGGGTGTCATTCCCGGCATCGGCCTGGCGGTGGTGATTGCGGTGATCGAATTCCTGTGGGACGGCTGGCGGCCCTATTCCGCGGTGCTCGGCCGGGTCGATGGCCTGCGCGGATTCCACGATATGAAACGCTACCCGGCGGCGCGCCAGGTGCCGGGGTTGCTGCTGTTCCGCTGGGATGCGCCGCTGTTCTTCGCCAATGCCGAACAGTTCCAGCAGCATGTGCTGCGCGCGATCGAGGCCAGCCCGTCGCCGCCCCGCCGCTGCGTGCTGGCGGCCGAACCGGTGACCAGTGTGGATGTCACCTCGGCCGACATGCTGCGTGACCTGCATGGCAGCCTGGCCGCGCGCGGAATCGAATTGCATTTCGCCGAGATGAAGGACCCGGTGAAGGACAAGCTGCGACGCTTCGAACTGATGGATCTGCTGGGGCCCGGCGCCTTCCACCCGACCGTCGGGGCGGCGGTGGATGATTACCTGGTCGATCATCGGGTGGAGTGGACGCCGTGACTCACCCGAACAGCAGCCGCCCCTACGTGGCGAATGGCCCCGCGGCATTGATCATCATGGTCCGCTTCTTCTCCGCACCCGCCAGGGCACCTAGAGCACGATCGATCCAAGTGGATCGATCTCGTGCTCCAGAAGCCGTTGAATCTAGAGCAAGAAATCGGATCAGATGATTCCATCTGATCCGATATTGCTCTAGGGCACGGCCGGCAGCACATGCGGCGCCGACAGATGCCCCGAAGATTGGATCGCGAAGGACGACAGCGCCGCGGCCATCAGCACTCCGGCCGAGCAATCGGTGCGAAGGACTGCGCTTGGGCCGCAGCAGGATCGCCACGATCAGGACCAGGGTGGTCAGCGACAGGGAGAGGGGGAGCCGGAGCCTGGATCGCCTCCGTTCCGTATGTTTGCGTCGTCAACATGGAGCGAATCTCAGCGATGCGAACATCATAAAAATTATCACCACGGCGACCTGCGGGCGGCACTTCTGGATGCCGCCGACGGGCTGCTCGACCACGGCGGCGACGGCACGGTGTGGATGCGGGAGGCCGCGCGGAGGGCGGGCGTGTCGCCGACCGCGGCCTATCGCCGTTTCGCCGACAAGGACGCGCCGCTGGCAGCCCTGGCGCTGCGCGACTTCGAGGCCTTTGCCGCGGCGATGGCGATGGCGGCGGTGGAGGTTGAGCCGGACCTTCAGCCCTTCGCCGCCATCGGGCGCTGATGCGTGCGCTTCGCCCTGGCGCGCCCCGGGCGGTTCCGGCTGATGTTCGGCCCAATGCCGGCGCGGTCGGCCGCGCATACTGCCCTGGCCGCAGCCTCAGCCGCGGCGTTTGCAGCCCTCCAAGGCGGCGCCAGGAACCGCGACGCGGGCTTACGCCTTGCACGGCCTGTCGCACCTGCTGCAGGCTGACGCGATCCCGGCCGTGGGTGTCGAGGCGCTGTTGGCTAGGTTGATCCGTTAACATGCGGCTGAAAATTGGGGTGACGCATTGGATGCCACGCGAACTGGGCGGATTCAAGTTTCGCAGCGAACACCACCATCGCTCGGTGTCTCGCCTCCGTTGGCCAATTTGGCAAGCAGGCTGTTGAAAGCCTCGTTCGGCGTTGCGTAGTCGAGTGTCTTCCTGGGCCGGTCGTTGAGGCTGGCGG
>JBBRWI010000253.1:0-5224 GCA_038249305.1 Acetobacterales bacterium | reverse complement strand
GGCCCGCAGCGGCCGTCCGGGCGGGCCGGTCATGAAGGCCAGGCCGCCCTGCATCTGCACCACCTCATCCAGCGCCGGCAGGTTTTCATAGGGACCGGGCAGGTAGCCCTTGAGCGTGCAGTAGACCAGGCGCGGGTTGATCGCGGCGAGGCTTTCGTAATCCAGCCCCAGGCGTTCCATGGTTCCCGGGGCAAAATTCTCGACCAGCCCATCAGCGGTCTCGGCCAGTTTCTTCAGCACGTCGAGGCCGCGCGGATCCTTCAGGTCCACGGCAAAGGATTTCTTGTTGCGGTTGAAGGTCGGGAAGAAACCCACGCCAAACCCCACCAGCCGCCGCGTGCGGTCACCGCCGGGCGGTTCGATGCGGATCACCTCGGCGCCCAGGTCGGCGAGGATCACGCCGCAGGACGGCCCCATGATGGTGTGGCCGAAGTCGAGGACACGCAGCCCATCGAGCGGCAGCGTCATCAGTGCGCGTGCTTCGCCGCGTGCTCGGCGTAATGTGCCCGGCGCGCCGGCGGCACCGGGCAGCGCCCGGCTGCACGTTCCAGCAGGGTGCGCGCGTCCTCGGCCATGCCGGCCTTTGCCGCGCTGTCCAGGAACAGCATCTCCAGCACCGCCTGCTGCGCGTGGCTGCCACCGAGTTCGCCCAGGGTGGACAGCGCGGGGCGCAGCGCCGTCACCGCCTCGGCATATTCGCCGCGCGCGTGGTGCAGGACGGCGCGGCAGGCGGGCAGCCCGCTGCGACGCAGGATCGCCGCATTGGTGCCATTGCCGCGCGCGGCCTCGGCCATCGCATGCAGCAGCTTCGCCGCCTGGTGGAAACGGCCGGTGGCGCCGAGCGCCATCATCCAATGCGGCAGGGTGAAGGCCGATTGCGTGTCGTCGAGCCGCGTCTCCGCCCGGTCCGCCAACTCGACCCAGCGGTCGCCGACATCGACGCCGCGCAGCGACAGGCGGAACAGCATCGACGCCGCGTTCTGGATATCCACGTACATGTCGGGCAAAGCCTGGACCAGCGGGCTGTTCAGGTCGCGAAAGCCGTGGTCGTACAGATGCAGCACCGCCGCGGTGTCGCCGCGTTCGTGATGGAACAGCGCGCGATGCCAGAGCAGGTGATGGCGGATGCTGTTGGCGCCCTGCCAGTTCGGCTCAAGCGTCTCCAACCAGGCGATGCCTTCGCCGCGACGGCCCTGCATTTCCAGCACATGCGCGACGCCATGCGCTGCCCAGACATCGGATGGCGCCAACTCCACCGCGCGGCGCCCGGCGGCCTCGGCCTCGGCATAGCGGCCGACTTCCTCGAAGGCGAAACAGCGGCAGGCGAGGAACGACGCCCAATGCGTCAGATCCGCGTCCCAACGCGGCCCGACGCGGTCCACCGACGCCGCCATCTGCGCGCCCCGGCCGAGCCAGAAGGCGGTGAAGTGATGCAGCCGGAACGCCAGCGCATCGGTCGGGTGTTCGGCCAGGATCGCCTCCCAGATCGCCAGCGCCTGGTCGGCATCGCCCTCGGTCCAGGCCAGCAGGGCGCCGGCATGGGCGCGTTCGCGCGGCGTGCCGCCGGCGGCGATCGCGGCCGCGGCGGATTTGCGGGCCGAGGGCAGCGCCGCGGCGTTGTAGGTCAGCATCGCGAAACTGCCGCGCAGGATTGCGGCGAAGGGCGCCTCCGGGTCCAGCGCCGCGAAGGCCTTGAGTTTCAGGGGCGCGTCCTGGGCGTAGGCGAGGTAGGCCGCGAGCACCGCATCGAAGGCGGTGGCGGCCTCGGCCGAGGCCAGGGTCAGGGGCAGGCCATGGGCGTCGCGTTGCATGCTCGCAGGATCGTCCCCGGCCGCTACCAGCGCAAGCTGGTCAGTGCGGCGATGGGTGCGACGCCGGCGGCAGCGGCCTCGGCGGACAGGGCATCCGGGTCCGGCTGGCGGTGCGAGGCTTCGGCGAGGCCGGTCAGCGCCCAGAGCGCATCGATCCCCGCCGCCTGCGCCCCGGCCAGATCGGTGCGTGGGCTGTCGCCGATCGCCAGCACGCGCGACCGGTCGGCGATGCCCAGCATGGCCAGCACCGGCGGATAGACGCCGGGGTCGGGCTTGCCGACCTCGAACACCGGGCCGCCGCCGAGGTCGCGGTAGATATCGGCCAAGGCGCCGGCCGCGATCAGCCGCTGGCCGGCAACCATCACTTCGCGGTCGGGGTTGACGCAGATCATCGGCAGGCGGCGCGCGGCGGCGGCTTTCAGGGCGGGGATATAGGCGCGGGCGTCGTTGTTGCCGGCCTCCGGCTCCGGGCCGGTGTTCAGCACGAATTCGGCGCCGTTGGTGGTTTTGCTCAGCACGATGTCCAGCCCCTCCGCGACACTCAGGTCGCGCCCGGGGCCGATGTGGAAGGCTTGGGTGCCGAGGGCGGCGAAGAACGGCAGGTCGCGGCGCAGCAGGTATTGCCGGGTCAGTTCGCCGCTGGTGACGATGCCGTCGTACAGCGCCGCGCCGATATCCATGCGCGCCAGCATGTCGGCCACGAACCAGGACCGCCGCGGCGCGTTGGACAAGAACACGACCTTCTTGCCCATGGCCTGCAGGGTGGTCAGCGCGTGGATGACGCCGGCATAGGGGGTCCGTCCGTCATGCACGACGCCCCACAGGTCCAGGATGAAACCGTCGTAGCGATCGGCCAGGGGTTCGATGCCATCCAGGACTTCCATCACGCATCCACTCCCACCGCATCGCCGACATTGGCAAAACCATCCCGCCGCAGCAGCGCGGCGAGGCCCGCCTTCATCCGCGGCACCACCGCCGGCCCGTCATAGGCCAGCGCCGCGTAGAACTGCACGAGCGACGCGCCGGCCCTGATTTTTTCATAAGCCTGTTCGGCGCTGCCGACTCCGCCGCAGCCGAT
Source organism: Acetobacterales bacterium (assembly GCA_038249305.1). Lineage (GTDB taxonomy): Bacteria > Pseudomonadota > Alphaproteobacteria > Acetobacterales > Acetobacteraceae > Humitalea. The sequence goes on along the minus strand of JBBRWI010000253.1, from coordinate 2,335 downwards.
CAGCGCCAGCCGCCCGGCGGCCAGCCGATTGACCCGGCGCAGCATGGCGGTGGAGGCGGCGAACAGCGGCGGCCCGGACAGCCCACCCGCCTCCGTGGCCTGCGCGCTGCGCAACGTCGCGGGGCGGGCGATGGTGGTATTGGTCAGGACCAGCCCGGCGATGCCATGGCCGATGCAGGCCTCGACCAGCGCGGGCAGGGCGTCGTCGGCCAGATCGGGCGCCAGCTTCACCAGCACGGGCATGGTGGGGCGCAAAGCCGCCATCGCGCCCAGGATGGCGATCAGCCGCGCCTCGCCCTGCAGGTCGCGCAGCCCCGGCGTGTTCGGGCTGCTGACATTCACCACGACATAATCGGCGATGCCGGCCAGCGCGCGGGTCATCGCCGGATAATCGCCTTCGGGGTCGCTGCCGTCCTTGTTGATGCCAAGGTTGGCGCCGACCACCGCCGGCATGGGGCGCGGCAGGGCGGCGAGGCGCCGCGCAAACACCTCCAGCCCCAGCCCGTTCATGCCCATGCGGTTGATCACGGCACGGTCCTCGGTCAGGCGGAACAGGCGCGGGCGCGGATTGCCGGGTTGGGCGCGGGGGGTGACGCTGCCGACCTCGACATGGCCAAAGCCCAGCCGCATCAGCGGCATCACGGCCGCGGCATCCTTGTCGAAGCCGGCGGCCAGGCCCAGCGGATTGCGGAAATCCAGCCCAAAGGCGCGGGTCGCCAGGATGGGGTCGTCCGGCGCTGTGTCGGCCCCCGCCAGGCCCCAGGCGAGCGCGCGCAAGGCCAGGCCATGCGCGGTTTCGGGGTCCAACCCCCGCATCAGGGGCATCAGGGCGGAGGCGAGGCGTGGCGTCATCGCGCGCTGTTTGCCCGAGGCCGGGCCGCACGGGAACCCCGGTTGACCGGCCCTGGTCGCGCGGGGCACACCCGCGTCTTGCGCGCCACCCTGCTCATGCTGGCCGGCCTCGGCCTTTTCGCGGTGCTGGACGCGAACTCGAAACACCTCTCCGGGTCCTACCCGGTGGAGCAGGTGATCCTGATCCGTCACGTCGTTCTGGTCGCGTTGCTGCTGGCGGCACGCGCCATCTGGCGCGGTGCGGGCGGCCCGCTCGCGACCGCACATCCGGCGCGCAGCCTGGCGCGTGCGGCGGCGATGCTGGGGGCGGCGGTGTTCTTCTTCCTGGCCTTCCGGTCGCTGCCGCTGGCCGATGGCTATCTGGTGTTCTTCACGGCGCCCTTCATGACCCTGGGCCTTGCGGCCTGGATCCTGCGTGAAAGGATGCCGGCGGCGGCCTGGGGCTGGGCGGCGGTCGGCTTCGGCGGCGTGGTGATCGCCATGCTGCCCGACCTGCGCGCGGGCGGGGCCTGGTTGGCCTATGGCTACGCCTTTCTCGGCACGATCTGCCACGCGGTGGTGATGACCGCCAATCGCGGCCTGCGGCATGAGGGGGGGTTCGCCCGGCTGGTGCTCTGGCCGGCGGCGCTGGCCATCCCGATCCTGCTGCCCTTCGCCATCGCCGACTGGCGCCCGGCGCCGTTGCACGACCTTATGGCCCTGGCGGCGAATGGCGTGCTGGCGGGGGTCGCCAACCTGTGCATGGCCGTTGCCTTCCGCCATGCCAGCGCCGCCCGCCTGGCGCCGCTGGAGTATTCGGCCCTGGTCTGGGCGGTGCTGTTCGACGTGCTGTTCTGGCAGGACTGGCCGGGGGTGTGGACGCTGGCCGGCGCCCTGGTGATCATCGCCGCCTGCATCATGAGCCAGCGGGCCGCCCAGGCGGGCAGGCCCTAAGCCGGATCAGGCTATGTCGTCGGGGAAGACATGCAGCCCATCCGCCCCAATCGGCAGCGCCACCACCCGCCGCACGGCGGCCAGCGGCAGCGCGCCATACACATGCGGGAACAGCCCCGGTCGCGATCCGGCGGCCGCGGGTTCCCACACCAGCACAGCACCCAACGCCGCAGCGTCCGCACTGACCAGCAGCAGGTCGGGCAGCCCGGCGCGGTGTTTGGCCGCACTGGCCCGGACCTGCTCGCGGGTCGAAAAATGCAGGAACCCGTCGCGGCGGTCGTCGGCGCTGCCGGCATAGGCACCGGCCTGTTCGGCCGCGGCCCAATCGGGCGCGCGGACCAGGGTGTGGATCATGGTCATGGGGGCGCTGCTACAACACGGCTTACCGCTTGTCGCCACCACGCGCCGTTGCCTGGGCGTAGTAATGCGCGGCGGCGGCCGAGGCGCGGCTGACCTCGTCCAGCTTCTCCTCGATACGCAGCAGGTGGGAGGTCAGGCGCTGGTCCACATCGCGGATCAGCGACAGGGGCACATAGGTGCGCGCGACCTC
>JBBRWI010000252.1:0-5228 GCA_038249305.1 Acetobacterales bacterium | reverse complement strand
GACCATCGACGAGGTCCGTGACGCCGTCCGGGCCTTCGCCGCCCGCTACAACACCGAGTGGCTGATCGAGAAGAACGGTTACCTCAGCCCGCTCGACGCCCGCGCCGTCTGGCTCGACACGTGCATCAGGCGCGCCGCATAGTGCAATTCCGTGTCCAGAAAGCCGGGTGCGGTACACCGCGTGGTGCGGCCATCGATCGCCGAGCGACGACCGTTCTTGTGCTGTGCCACATGCGCCGTCACGCCCATAGCGCGCATCGCCGCCACCATGCCGCCAGTGGCCTGGTTTTACTCCGCCGCGCTGGCCTGGTTTTGCTCCGCCGTTGACACTCCTCGCTCAATGGCTTAAAACAGTCTCTGGCCGATGTTTGTTTTTCGGAACAAAGCCCGAATGCTCGGCCTTTCGTGGCTGCCGCACCCAGACGTCACGGTTCGCATGGAGGCCCCCGCCGCGCATTGCAGACACTGCTGTATGTCGCGCGCGGTGAAGCAGTCGCGTATCGGCATCGCCACAGTTCGGATGGCTACCGCCGTTATCCGCCACCGCCTTCTGCCAGATTGCCTTGCGGGACTTGAACACGGCCGGATCACTCAGTTCAGTACAATTCAGTTCGTTCGTCTTGAGATCGATCACGATCTCATCGCCGTCCTCGATGAAGGCGATCGGACCACCGATCGCCGCCTCCGGGCCGACGTGGCCGATGACGAGGCCAACCGATCCACCCGAGAAGCGTGCATCCGTCATCAGCCCGATGACGATGCCCTTCTCACGACATAGCGTGGTGATACGCGAGGTCGGATCGAGCATTTCCGGCATTCCCGGCGCGCCACTCGGCCCTTCAAAGCGCACGATGACCATGTCGTTGTCTGCGAAGCGCCCCGGCGCCGTGTCGAGTGCGTCGATCAGACCCTGCTCACTTTCGAACACGCGCGCGCGGCCGCGGAACACGCCATTGACCAGCCCGCCTTCGACACCGGCCAGCTTCAGGATCGCGGTGCCGTCCGGCGACAGATTGCCGCCCAGCACGCGCAGGCCACCGGTCGGTTTGTAGGGCATGGCAACCGGATAGACCACGACGCCGTCGGCAGGATTGGTGCCGAGGCGTTCCACCTGCTGCGCGAGCGTCTCCCCAGTGCAGGTCAGGACATCGCCATTGAGCAGGCCGGCCTCCAGCAGTTCACGCACGATCACCTGCACGCCGCCGACCCGGTCGATGTCGACCATCGAATACTTGCCGTAGGGCCGTGCGTCGGTCAGCACCGGCACGATATGCTGCGAGAGCTGATTGAATTCAGCCGGCGTCATGATTTCGGTCCAGAAATCAGCAAAGCCTGCCGCGCGCGCGATCTCGGGCACATGCAGCGTCACATTGGTCGAACCACCAATCGCCATGGCCACGATCATCGCGTTTCGGAGCGAGTCGCGCACCACGATATCGCGCGGCCTGAGGCCCTTCGCGATCAGGCCCGCCAGATGCTCGACCAGTTCGGCCGGAAACTCGTTCAGGCGGCGCGGGTCGTCTGAGGGCGGCGCCACCATATGCAGCGGTTGCATGCCCAGGACACCGATGAAGGTCTGCATCGTGTTGTAGGTGAACATGCCGCCACAGCTGCCATAGCCCGGGCAGGCGTGGCAGGCGATGTGGTGGCGGTGCGCAGGATCGGCGTATCCCGCCGCCTGGAAGGCGCTGACGATATCAAGCTTCTCGCCGGTGTTGGGATCGGTTCCCGGGTGGATCGGACCGTCCGACATGATGATCCCTGGCGTGTTGTGTTCGAGCAGGGCCGCGAGCACGCCGACCGGCGGCTTGTCGCACGCAACGACCGCGATCGTACCGGCAAGGCCGGTCGCGCTCAGATGCTCGCACAGCGAGTCGTGGGTGACCTCGCGCCCGATCAACGAGTAGCGCATTTCGCGCGTGCCGTTGCGAATGCCGTCGGATGTGGCGATCGTGAATTCCGGCTGCACCAGGCGCATTTTGAGTTGGCTTGGTCCCATGCCGATGCGGGCCCTGAGCGCTGCATGGATCGCCTCGACCTTGGCCGTGACGCCGAGATAACACTGGCTGTCGCCCTTGGTGCCGACCACACCCACTGACGGCTCGTGGATCAGACCAGTATCGGTTCCGATCTCCCGCGCGAGCCCCAGGGTCTGCGCCGAACGGCCGGGATGGCGGTCGATAAGCACTATATCCGATCTCGTCACGTAGCATTCCTCATAATTGGTATGGCGCATAATGAGCGGTGGCTTGGCGCATAGCTTGGCCGGGCGGCCTTTTGTTCGTCAACAGCCGCTGTCCGAAAGGCATCCACACAGGCGTCGTCGATGATGCGCTGGGCGATATCTCCAGTTTCACATCGTAGCGACGAAGCCGGCCGCAACCAGAAGGGCCGGACCCGCCAGCGTGCATATTCCTTGCTTCCTCCGTGGTCACGGGTTGCACACCGCACATTGCCCCGGATCCGCGGTCGCTGCCTTCACAGCATGGTCTTCCCGGTACCCACATCCCTCACAGCAGTAGACGTCAGCTTTCCATGCGATCGTTGGGCCTCCGCACCACGAGCAAGGCAAGCCGAACAGCCGCTGGGAGATGGCAAATCCGGGTCGTGCGCACATCGGACACCGGCTCCGGAACCGACAGACCAAGTCCAGCGTCGCGTGTTTTATCGTTTGCATCCGCATCGGATTGCGATGGGCACGCATATCAGTTTCAATGAATGCGGCGCCGCGGGTCGCGATCACCGCAGCAACCGCCGTTTTAAGGTCGGCCCGATCGCCAATGTCCTTGATCAGCGCGCGGTCAAACGCCGGTTGCTGATCGACGCAGCCTATGACGATCACCCCATGTCCGGGAAAGCGCGCGCGGTCAGCGAAAGCCATGGCGCCGGCGATGTCCGCAACGACGGCCTGGCTGAAATTCGTCTCCGTGCCGGCATGATGACCGATCAGTTCGAGACCGCTGACGCGGTCCTTCATCACGACGATCTCGCGCGCGAGCGGTAGGAAGGGAATTTGCGGATGCGGCCCAAAACTGCCCTCACTCGCGACCGCGACGCGTGCGCCCGGCGAGATCTCGAACGCGGCGGCGATCTTGGCGCGCGCGGCATCGAGCTGCGATCCCGTCCGTTCGATGTCGCGGCTGAATGTGCCGAAGCGATCCGTGTCGATGCCTGGCGCCAACCTGACCCGCAAGCCGAGTGCTCTCCGCAACAGCGGCGCGATTACTCGCTCCTTGCCATGCATGGTCGCAAGCACCGCGTCGTCATGCTGGTAAGGTCGCGCCGCGCTCGCCATGGCTAGGAGTACCCCTCGCGCTTCATCTGCTCGAGGGAGCCGCCGTCGTCGCAGGTTTTCGCATCGCTTCGCCGAAAATTTTTAAACCTGGAGAAGCGATGCGTTTCACGCGTGGGATGACACGATGGGGACCGGTCCTGCCCCTCACCCGGCATCTTTGCAGGGAGAGACTCATGCCGCGACGCGCAAGCCCTCCCGCGTCTCCCACCCAAGCCCGCGCTGATAGCGCGCTGCGATGCTTCCCGCCTCCAGGGCAAAGAGGTGAAGCCAGCCATTGTCGAACAGCGCGCGAACGCCGTCATGCCGGGCGAGAATGGCCGCAATCGCCTCCCGCGGCGCCTCGATCAGCACCGACAGCCGTAGTGGCTCGTGCGCCAGCCCCACCCCGTCATGCACCGCCTGCCAGGGAAGCCACGCGCGCAAGGTGCCGCCATTGCCCTCGACCACCCCTATTCCACCCACCACGTTGTGGATCAGCTTGTTGCCCGACCCGAAGAAGCCCGGTGCCACCGACGAGCCGTAATATTGCAGGCTGATCCAGCTCGCTACCACCACCGGCGCCGTCAGGATCAGCTCGAGCGTGGAGAAGCCTCCATCCTGCCGCCAGTCATAGGAATGGAGGAAAGCCCGCCCGCCCAGATCGGCGCCGCGCGTGACCTCGCGGGGTGCGGCGATGAAGGCGGCGCAACCCGCCAGCGCCCATTCCGGCCGCGGTTCCGCCCAGTTGCGGGCGCGGTCGCCAAGGCTGTTCGCGCTCGCCCCTGACAGCCGCAGCGCGCGTTCGCCGCGCGCCAGCCCGCCCGCCTGCGCAAGCCAGCCGCGCGCCCGTGCAACATCCTCGGCATGAGCCGGCGCCGTGGTGTCTTCGTATAGGGCCACGCCATCGGTCGTGGTTTCGTGCAGCGCGGCCAGGAACAGCGTATCCGCCGGCAGCGCGATCCCTTGCGCCGGCAGGCCCGCGCGCGTCTCGGCGTCATTGAGCAGCGTGGCGAGCAGTCGGGCCGAGACCTCGCCCGTATGGCCGCCGCAGGCACCGCAGTGATAGGCGCTCTCGTGCGGGTTGTTGGTGACGCGGGCGCCGTGCCCGACCAGCAGGATCAGTCGGGCATGACCTTCGCTCAGCGACATGGCGCGCAGCACCGCCGCTGCGGTCGCGGCCTTGGCTTCGGCCGTCAGGACCGTGGTCAGCATCGGGGGCGGCTCTGGCGCGGCGTCCTTGCCGCCCACGCCCACCGCGTCGCAGACCAGCTTGCCCAGATAGAGCGGCCCCGCCGCCTCGACGAAGGCGAAGGAGGACACCGCCGACTGACGAAACCGGCCCCAGGCCCGGCTGGCGCGGGCAGTGATCCGCGCATCCGCCTCCACTTCCGGCGTGGCCAGGGCGCATGAGGTGAGCCCAGCGCTGAGCAGCACCGGCAGATGCGCCTCGACCACCTCCGACCCCAGCGCGCGATGCGCCACGGTCAGGCCGAAGAAGCCGGCGAAGCCCAGGGTGTGGATACCCGGATCAAGGCTTTCCAGGGCACGGCGAAACACCTCCGAGCGCACATCGATGCAAAAGGCGGCCTGCAGGGCGGGGCGCTCGACAATGGGGGCGCCAGTGGGGGCGCCAGTGGGGGCGCCAGTGGGGGAGGTCGGCCGGAGCTGGACCGCAAGCCGCCGCTGATGCGACCGTTCGGCGGCGTCCTGCAGGATGGCGTCGATCACCTGGTCAGGCGTCGGCGCGAGCGGGGCGGCATGAGCCGCGACGGTCTGCCGCCACTCGGCCGCGATCGCGTCATGGAACTGCGCCAGCAGCGCCTTCTCCCAGATCAGCCGGATCGCCAGCAGGTCCGTGACGGTGGCGTCGGAGCCGCCGGCAAGCTCGGCTTCCCAGAGCAGCCACCGCGCATGCTGCGCCCATCCGCCGAGATCGATCATAAGCCGGTGAAAT
>JBBRWI010000251.1:0-5263 GCA_038249305.1 Acetobacterales bacterium | reverse complement strand
CCCCAGCCGAGGCGCGGATCAGAAGCGACCAGCCCCGAGATATCGGCCATCTTCTGGCTGCCCTTCAGCAGCACCGCCCGGCCCACCGCGAAGAACACCGCCGATTTCAGCAGCGAATGACCAAGCATGTGCAGCAGCCCCGCCGGCGCCCCGCCGGGGATGGCAAAGCAGATAGCGGCGATCCCGATGTGTTCGATGCTGCTCCAGGCGAACAGCCGCCGGGCGTCGCGCCGGCGCCACAGCGCCAGGCTGGCCAGCAGCAGTGAGGCGAGGCCCAGGCCCATCAGGAACGGATAAGGCCCCACCGCGGCCGGATTGGCGCCGATGATGCTGCCGACGCGCAGGATCGCATGCAGCGCCGCATTCAGCAGCAGCCCCGACAGCACGGCGGAGATGGCGGTCGGGCCCTCGGCATCCGCATCCGGCAGCCAGGAATGCAGCGGCACAAGACCGGCCTTGGTGCCGTAGCCGACCAGCAGCAGCACCATCGCCAGCGTCAGCAACCCCGGGTCCGCCTGGGGTGCGATGGCACGCAGCGCGGCGAGGGAGAGCGACGCCTCGGGGTCGGCCAGCAGGGGTTGGCCGGCCATCGCCAGCACGATGGTGCCGAACAGCGCCAGCGCGATGCCGACGCCGGCCAGGACGAAGAACTTCCAGGCGGCCTCGATCGCCGCAGGCGTGCGATGGACCGCGACCATCAGGACGCAAGACAGGGTGGCGATCTCGATCGCGACCCACATCACGCCGAGATTGTCGGCCAGCAGTGCCAAGTGATTGGCGCCCAGGAAGATCTGGAAGGCGGCGTGATAGGCGCGGCCGGCGGCGGGGGGAAATGCCTCGGCATGCACCACGCCGAGGGAGAACACCGCCGCCGTCACGCCGATGAAGGCACCGAGCAGCAGCAGCGGCCGGTTCAAGGCGTCAAGGTGCAGCAACCCCGGCGCGGGCGCCGGCCCGAACACCAGCAGGGCCGCGATGGCCAGCCCCAGCAGCGCCGCCATCACATTGCCGCGCGCCGACCAGTCGGCCCGCGGCAGCAGCGCCAGCACGAACGCACAAGCCCAGGGCAGCAGCACCAGCGCCGCGCCAAGGCTCATCGCCGGTCGCCCCGGTGGTCTTCCAGGAAGGCGATGTCCAGGCTGTCGAAGCGTTCGCGGATGCCGGTCAGGAACACCCCCGCCACCAGGGCGATCACCAGCACCAGCGCCGCGGTGGAAAGCTCGACCACCAGTGGCAGCCCCTTCACCCCGACGGCGGCCAGGATCAGGCCATTTTCCAGGCTCATCAGCCCGATCACCTGGCCGATGGCGTTGCGCCGGGCGATCATCACCAGCATGCCCAGCAGCACGATCGACAGGGCGACGGCCAGGTCCTCGCGCGCCAGGGCCGAACCGCCGGCCGAAGCCGGCAACGCCACGACCAGCGCCAGCGCCACCAGCGCGACGCCCGCGATCATCGACGGCCCGATGCCGAGCGCTGTCTGCACCGTGCGATGCAGCCCCAGCCGGGTGACCAGCGCCGACAGCGCCCAGGGGATCAGCACGGCCTTGGCCAGGAGGGCGATCAGCCCGGTCAGGTACAGCCCATTCGCCCCCTGCACCCAGCCCTGCCACAGCGCCGCCATGCCGAGCAGCGCGCCCTGCGTCGCCAGGGCCGCGATCAGCGCCGAGACGCGGCGCTGATACAGCAGCACGAAGGACACCAGCAGCATCCCACCCGCCAGCGCATGCGCCACATCGAAGGGAAGCTGGCCGAAATGCATGCTCAGGGGACCTGACGAACCGGCATCGTCATAGCAGCCCGGTGCTGACGAACAGGAACAGCGCGCCGAGCAGGCCCAGCAGCAAGGCCGCGCCCAAGAACTCCGGCACGCGGAACACCCGCATCTTGGCGATGGCGCATTCGAAGGCGGCAAGCGCCAGCGCCAGGCCCCCGATCTTTGCCGCGAAAGCCAACAGCCCCAACACCCAGGCGACCGGCCCCGCCCCGGCCGGCGCCATGCCAAGCGGCGCGAACAAGGCCGCCAGCAGCGTAAGCCACAGCATCAGCAGCAGCGCCGCCTGGTATTCCCACAAGGCCAGGTGCCGGCCGGAGGCTTCCAGCAGCATCGCCTCATGCACCATGGTCAATTCCAGGTGGGTCGCGGGATTGTCCACCGGGATGCGGCCGTTTTCCGCCAGGGCCACGGCGGTCAGCCCGGCCAGGGCCAAGGCGAGCGAAACGCGCAGGCCAAGCCCGCCCTCGGCGAAGGCCGTCGTGATGGCGTCCAGGTTCGACGACCCCGCCAGGATCGCGCAGCACAGCGCCACCACCAGCAGGGCCGGTTCGGCCATCGCAGCAAAAGCCATCTCCCGCGCGGCACCCAACCCGCCGAAGGCGGTGCCCGCATCCATCCCGGCCAAAGCCAGTGCTGCGCGGGCCAGCGCCAGCAGCCCGGCCAGGACCAGCAGGTCGGCCATCGGCCCGAACAGCATGCCGCGCGCGAAGGACGGCACCAGCAGCACCGCGACCACCGTCGCCGCCACCGCGACATAGGGCGCAGCCAGGGTGACGACCGAGGCACTTTCGGCCACCACCGGCTGCTTGCGCAGCAGCTTCGCCAAGTCCCGCCAAGGCTGCATCGGCGAGGCGCCGCGCCGGCCCATCAGCCGCGCCTTGCACCAGCGCACCAGCCCGACCAGCAGCGGCGCCGCCGCCAGGACCAGCGCCGCGTGCAGCGCCTGCGTCACCACCGCCCCGATCACGCGCCCGACTCGAGCCAGGCGACCAGCGCCAGCAGCGCCACCACGGCGCCAAAGGTCAGCGACAGGCATTGGCGCAACGTCATGTCGCGCAGCCGGTCGGCGGTTTCGGCCAGGCTGTCGCGCGCCTGGGCCAGCGGGACCAGCAGCCGCGCGAACGACGGGTCGGCGAAACCGGCGTCGATGCCGGCTGCGGCCGGGTCGCCCGGTTCGGGCATCGTCACCTGTTCGCGCGCGGACAGCAGCGTGGTGCCGAGCATCCGGCGCAACGGCTGGCCGAAGCCGGCCGCCGAAGGCTGCGCCAGCGGGTCGCCAAACGGCAGGTCGGGGCCGGCGGGCAGGAAGCCGCAGCCCCAGGCCGGCCCCACCACATGCCCGGCGGGCGACCGGCGCGCGACGGCCCAGGCGATGCCCGCCCCGACGACCGCCAGCAGCAGCGCGATGCCGGGCGCGGCATAAGCCGTCGCGCCATCGCCTGGCCAAAGGCCGAACCACCCCGCCTGCGCCCCCGGCCCGTGACGCACCGCCTGGCGCACCGCGCCATCGGCCAGCGCCAGCAGCGGCCCCGGGATCAGCCCAAAGGCCAGGCTGGCGGCGGCGCAGCCGACCAGGGCGGCGCGGGCCAGGGGCGGGGCCTCCAATGCTGCGGCCGAACGTGGGCCGCGCGGGCGGCCCAGGAACACGAGGCCCCAGAACCGTACCATCGCCGCCGCGGCCAGCGCCGCCGCCAGCCCGACCAGGGCGACGGTCGCGGCCAGCGCCACCTGCATCGGCAGCGGCCCGACCCGCCAGCCCGCCAACAGCGATTGCAGCAGCAGCCATTCGCCGGAAAACCCCGCCAGCGGCGGCAAAGCCGCGGCCGCGGCCGCCATCACCAGCGCCGTGGCCGCCGTCACCGGCATCGCGTGGATCAAGCCCCCCAGGCTGTCGATCCGCCGCGACCCGGCCCCGTGCAGCACCGCCGCCGCCGCCAGGAACAGCCCGCATTTGAACACCGCATGGCCGAGCGCATGCAGCAGCCCGGCCCCCATCGCCAGTGCCGACAAGGCGCCGAGGTCGGCCGCGCGCAGCACCGCGGCCAGGCCGAAGGCCGCCACGATCAACCCGACATTTTCCACCGTGGAACAGGCGAGGATGACCTTGGTATCCTCCTCCAGCGCCGCGCGCAGCGCGCCGAGCACGGCCGAGGCAACCCCCGCCGCGATCAGCGGCACGCCCCACCACAAGGGCTGCGCGGGGCCCGCGCAGTCGAGCAGCAGCCGCGCGATGACATAGACCGCGACCTTGACCATGGCCGCCGACATCAAGGCGGAGACATGCCCCGGTGCGACGGGATGCGCCAAGGGCAGCCAGGCGTGCAGCGGCACCAGCCCCGCCTTCGACCCCGCGCCGGCCAGCACCAGCCCGAGGATCGCCGCGGCGCGCCAGCCCTCCGGCGGGGCAGCCCGCAAGGCGGCAAAACCCACGCCACCGCCAGCGGCCCATAGCGCCAGGGCCGCGGCCAGCATCACCCCCGCGCCGAGCGCGAAGGACAGGTAAAGCCGCGCGGCCCGCCGGTTCGCGGCATCGGCATGGTTGTGCGCGACCAGCACCCAGGAGGCGAGGGACATCGCCTCGAACCCCAGCAGCAGGGTCAGCCCATCGGCCGCGAGCAGGGTGACCGCCATGGCCGCCAGGAACAGCGGAAACCCCGCGACCACGCGGGGTGCGGCCTGCGCCGCATCGGCCATGGCAAAGAGCGACGCCGCCATGCCGGCCAGGCCCAGCAGAAGCAGGAACCAAGCCGATAGCGCATCGAGCGCCAGGGTCAACGCCGCGCCCGGCGGACCCATTGCCAAGGCCAGCGCGCTGCCCCCGCCAGCCGCCAGCGCCAGCAGCGCCACCACCGCAAAACCGGCCGATACGGCGAGGCACCCCGCCGCGACCATCACCCCCGCCCCACGCAGCACCGCGCCCACCAGCCCAAGCACCATCAGCGCCCCGACAAGCAGGACGAGCAGGGTCAACACGCGGAGGACATGGTCGTCACCAGGATGAGCCTAGCAGCGCCACGGGTGATGGCCAGCGCCACCGCGCCGGTCCCGGATAAACGGTAACTTGCCGAAGTGGGGCCGGTTTCCTATCACTGTTGCAATTCCGTCTCAGGAGACAGCAACAACTTGGATCGCGGACATCTGCGGGCTGGCGGCACGGTCGCCATCGTCGGCTCGGCCGCCGCCGCGTTCACGCAGCCAGAGATCCGCGGGCGCGGCGGCGCGGGCTTCCCCCGCTGCCTCGGCGCCGTGTTGCGCGCTGGCGCGATGACCGAAGGCAACCGCCGCATCCAGGTCTTTCCGGCGGCCGGGCACGTTCCGGGGTGCGCCGCGACGGGCGAGGCCGGCCATATCGTCCCTGCCGCCACGCAAGCCTTGGCCGCCGCTGCCACGGCCGCCGCGCCGCGCGGCTGATCGCATGGGGCCGTTGCTCGCCTTCAGCCGCGTGGTGGATCGTGTCGGCCATGTCTTCGGCAAGGCCGCCGAATG
>JBBRWI010000250.1:0-5314 GCA_038249305.1 Acetobacterales bacterium | reverse complement strand
GGGCAACCATGTCCGGCCGGTCGGCGGCGACGGCGGCCTCGATCAGGCGTGCGGCGGTTACGAGGTTCTGCGCCTTGTCATGGCCGGGGTTCATCTGGATGGCGGTCACGCGCATGGGGGGTACTCCGAAGGGCAGATCACCGGCCGCGTTGCGGCCAGGGCTGGGTCATCGGCCGCTCCGCGGCCAGTCCATCCGCGGTTCGGCCCGCGCCGGCCCACCGCGCGCCGCGCCCGGATAGGCCGCCGGCGGCGGGATGGGTGGGGTCGGGCGCGGCGCCTCGGGGTCCTCGCGCAGGGCGCGGACCGCGGGCGGTGGTTCCGCCCAGCCGTCATCGGCCGATATCCGGCGGCGTGGGGCTGCTTCCGGCAGCCGCATTGCCAGGGTGCGGAGTTCGGCCTGGATTTCGTCCAACTGCGTCTCCAGCCCCTCCATCCGGCCCTTCAACCCAAAAACCGAAAACGGCATCAGGGCAAAGGCCAGCACGCAGAGCACCAGCAGCAGCAAAACCACCAGCCCGGACCAGTCGGGCAGCCCCGGCACCGCCAGGCGGGCGACGATCTCGGCCATGTTCAGCCCCCCGTGACGCTCATGTGCCGCGCGACGGCCGGCGCCCGGGCGCGGCCGATCACGAAATCATGGCCCTTTGGCTTGCGTGCGATGGCGGCCAGGATGTGTTCGCGCAAGCCCGCGTCATCCACCGTCGGGTCGCGCAGGGGTGCCCGCAGGTCGGCCGCGTCATCCTGGCCGAGGCACATATAAAGCGTGCCGGTGCAGGTCAGCCGCACCCGGTTGCAGGATTCGCAGAAGTTGTGGGTCATCGGCGTGATCAGCCCAAGCCGGCCACCCGTTTCCGCCACATCGTAATACCGCGCCGGCCCGCCCGTCGTGTGGCCGCTTTCGGTCAGGGTCCAGTTCCGCGCCAGGCGTTCGCGCACCAGCGACAGCGGCAGGTACTGGTCGGTGCGGTCGCCGGTGATTTCGCCCATTGGCATGGTCTCGATCAGGGTCAGGTCGAAGCCATGCTCGCCACACCAGGCCAGCATGCGGTCGTATTCATCCTCGTTCACGCCGTGCAGCGCGACCGCATTGATCTTGACGCGCAAGCCGGCGGCGCGGGCCGCGAAAATGCCGTCCAGCGTCGGTTCCAGCTTGCCCCAGCGGGTGATCGCGGCGAATTTCTGGGGGTCCAGCGTGTCCATGCTGACGTTTATGCGGCGCACACCGGCCGCATAAAGATCGTCGGCCATCCGGGTCAGTTGCGAGCCATTGGTGGTGACGGTCAGCTCCTTCAGCCCGCCCCCGCCGATGCGGGCGCCCAGGCTGCGGACCAGCGAGATCACGTTCTTCCGCACCAGCGGCTCGCCCCCGGTCAGGCGAATGCGCTCCACCCCCAGGCCGATGAAGGCGCCGCACAGGCGGTCCAACTCCTCAAGGCTCAGGACCTCCTTCTTCGGCAGGAAGGTCATGTCCTCGGCCATGCAATAGACACAGCGCAAGTCGCACCGGTCGGTCACCGACACCCGGAGGTAGGAGATCCGCCGGCCGAACGGATCGAGCATGTGACTGGTCCCTTGCTGCCTGGATTATGGACTTGATAAGGGATTTGGTCCGGAACCCCCCATGACCGCAAGTCCCGCCGCGTCAGAACAACAGCGCGAAGGCCCCCGCCGCGGTCAGGAAGACCAGGGCGAAGCGGCGATACCACACCACGGGGATGAGGTGGAACGACCGCGCCCCCACCGGCACGCAGCACAGCATCACCGGCAGCAGCAGCGCGAGCTTGGCCAGCACCACCGCACCCACCAGCCCGGCCCAGAGCGGAATGAAGATCGACACCACCGAAATCATGGCGAAGAACAGGATCAGGCTGGCGCGGTGCTGCTTCGCCTCCTCGGTCCCGGCCAGCAGATAGAGGATGACCGGCGGCCCGCTCATGCCGGTTGCTCCCTTCATCAGCCCGGAGACGAGGCCGACCGCGACATTCAGCCCGGTCGGCCGGGTGCCGCGATAGCGCCAGCCGGACATCAGCGCGAAGCCGAAGACCAGCACCAGCAGCCCGATCGCACGGCGCAGCGCCTCGGGCTCGGCGGTCAGCAGCACCCAGGCGCCCAGCGGGGTTGCCAGCACCGCCGCCAGGCCCAGCGGCAGGATGGTGCGCCGATCGGCCTGGCCGAAGGCACGGGGCAGCAGTTGCGCCGACACCATCAATTCCATCAGCAGCATGACCGGCACGCCGACCAGCGGCCCCCATAGCGTGGAAAACACCGGCGACAGCAGGATCGCGGTGCCGAAGCCGGCATAGCCGCGCATCAGCCCGGCGATGCATGTGGCGCCGACGGCGACCCAGAACTGCCAGGTCCCTGGCAGGGTCACCACGGTATCGAGAAAGGCGGTCATGCGTCGTCCAGGATGTCCAGGGCCACGACCGCGCTGTTGATCAGCACCTTGCCCGCTTCCTCGAAATTTACGGTCACGCGGTCCCCGATGACGGATTGCACCTGACCAATGCCCCAGTCGGGGCGATGCGGATGCCGGACACGCATGCCGGGTTCGAGCGGGATCGACATGGCCATGATTACAGTCAAGCCGAATTTACCGTCCCGCAAGGGGGATGCCCTATGAGCATCGTCTAGAAAGCCTTAACCGGCGTCTAGAAAATATGGTATGGCGGTGTGGATGATGGTTGAACAGACAGCAGTCACGATTGAGACGTTCGCGCTGGCACAAAACCTGTGTGCGCGCCTGTGCCATGACCTGGGCGGACCGGCCGGCATGGCAGCAGCGATGCTGGAGACGGTGGGCGGCGACGCGGCGACGGGCGGCGCGCACACAGTATCCGGCGCCGCGCACGCCGACGCAACGCTGGACGAAAGCCTCGGCATCGCTCGGGACGCCGCGGTAGCGGTGCGGGCCCGCCTGAGGGTCTGGCGCGCAGCCTGCGGCGGCGATACCGGCCCACTGGCCGCGTCGGAGATTGCCGCTCTGATGGAGGCTATGCTGGACGGTGGCCGGGTCATCTTCGATTGCGCCTTGCCGCCCGACACCATGCTGCCCCCCGCCGCGGTGCAGTTGGCCCTGGTCGGCGTGCTGTTGGGGGTTGAGGCCTTGCCGCGCGGCGGTACGGTTCACCTGGCGGGGGGGGCCGCGGAGTTGATGGTGCTGCCGCAGGGGGTCGGGGCGCGCTGGCCGGCCGGACTGTCGGCCGCGATCGCCGGCATGAAGTCGGAGCCCGACCCGAGGCGGGTTCTGTCGGCCTTCCTGCGTGCGCTTGCCCTGGCCGAGGGTTGGCGGCTGGGCATGGGTTTCGGGCCGTCCACGATCCCTGGGCCGCTGACCATGACCCTGGTCGTCACTTAGCAGCCTGTCGAACCCAACGCGTGGCCTCTGCCAGAGGTAGAGCCTTTGGGCGCTAATTCTTCCGCCCCTCCCTCCGACCCTGCCGCGATGAGCAAGCTCCGCCCGGTCGACCGCGACACTGGCTTCCTGATGCCGCCATCGGTGGACGCATGGCGGCATCCGAAGTACTCTGATTGCTTACTGGTGGATGTGATCGGGCAGCCATAACGGTTCTGGTGAGGCTTCGTATCACCCAACCACATCCTGCCTGGCATCCTGATCCATCCCCACGCCACCGCCCCACCCTGACGGAGCCGTCGGGCGCGCATCATCCAGACCTTTGTTTCGGTAGCCTGTCACGCCGCCCCGCGTTGCCTTGCGTCCGCCGACCGCCCATCGTGTCCCGAGCATACAGGGGACCGGCATGGACGATGATTTCCGCAAGGCGGCGCTGGATTACCACCGCCTGCCGCGGCCGGGCAAACTCGCGCTCGAACCGACCAAGCGGATGGCGACGCAACGCGACCTGGGCCTCGCCTATTCGCCCGGCGTCGCCGCCGCCTGCGATGCCATCGTCGCCGACCCGGAGGCGGTCTGGGAACTGACCACCCGTGGCAACCTCGTCGCGGTCATCACCAATGGCACGGCGGTGCTGGGCCTGGGTGCCATCGGCGCGCTGGCCGCCAAGCCGGTGATGGAGGGCAAGGCCGTCCTGCTGAAGAAATTCGCCGGCATCGATTCCATCGACCTCGAAGTCGAAGAACGCGATCCGCAGAAATTCATCGCCGTGGTCGCCCCGCTCGAACCGACTTTTGGCGCGATCATCCTGGAGGACATCAAGGCGCCCGAGTGTTTCATCATCGAGGCCGAATTGCGCGCCAAGATGCAGATCCCGGTCTTTCACGACGACCAGCACGGCACCGCGATCACCGTCGCCGCGGCCATCGTCAACGGCCTTCTGCTGCAAGGCAAGCAATTGTCCGAGGTGAAACTCGTCAACACCGGCGGGGGTGCCGCCGCGCTGGCCTGCCTCGACCTGCTGCTGAGCATGGGGCTGCGCCGGGAGAACGTGACGGTCTGCGACATCCTGGGCGTGGTCTATGAAGGCCGCATCGAACAGATGGACCCGTGGAAAGCCAGATACGCCCGCGCCACCAGCGAACGCACGCTGGAGGACGCGCTGCCGGGCGCGGATATCTTCCTCGGCCTGTCTGCACCCCGCGTGCTGAAGCCGGAATGGCTGCCTCTGCTGGCGCCCAACCCGCTGGTGCTGGCGCTGGCGAATCCGGAGCCGGAAATCCTGCCGGAGGCCGTGCGCGCTGCCCGCCCCGACGCCATCGTCGCGACCGGCCGCACGGACTACCCGAACCAGGTCAACAACGTCCTGTGCTTCCCCTTCCTGTTCCGGGGGGCGCTCGACGTGCGTGCGACCACCATCAACCAGGCGATGACGGTCGCCGCGGTCGAGGCCATCGCCGGCCTGGCGCGCAAGGAAGCCTCCGAGGCCGTGGCCTCGGCCTATGGCGGTTCCGCGCCGGTCTTCGGGCCGGACTACATCATCCCAAAGCCGTTCGACCCGCGGCTTATCCTGGAAGTGGCCCCGGCGGTCGCCAGGGCCGCCGCCGAAAGCGGCGTCGCGCGCAAGCCGATCGAGGATTTCGCCGCCTATCGCAGCGAATTGGAACGCTTCGTCTTCCGCTCCGGCAACCTGATGCGCCCGGTGTTCGAGGCCGCCCGCGCCCAGCCGCGCACCGTGGTCTATGCCGACGGCGAGGATGAACGCACCCTGCGCGCGGTGCAGACCGTGCTGGATGAAGGCATCGCCGAACCGATCCTGCTCGGGCGGCGCGAGGTGATCGTGGCGCGCGCCCATGCGATGGGCCTGCGGATGGATTTTTCGGAAAGCGTGCGCATCCTGGACCCGGCGGCCGATACGGCGGTCTTCGCCCCGCTCGCCCGGATCTACGCGCAAAAGGT